>JAHZHB010000018.1:0-11012 GCA_019420465.1 Lachnospiraceae bacterium | reverse complement strand
AAAAAGAATGATAAGCCATGAAAGAACCTTTCCTGTGGTCATCGGGATCTTTTCGATCAGTCTGGAGAACCATGGATATATTCCGCGGATCCAGACGACGGCGGCCAGACCCCAGAAGAAACAGTACAAAAGGTTGATCCTGCCGCCAAGGTTAAAGGGGATCTTGCTGTAGTCCCAGAACACCTTGCCGAAAAACAGCTCTGTCAGAACACTGCAAAGGTATTCGTACGCACCACCCAGAAACGTACCGGTGAGGAAAATATAAAAGCTGCTCTTTTCGATGGCTTTGTACAGCAGAGCGGTCGCAAACACCATGGCCATACCCCAGACAATACTGAACGGACCCCAGACCAGACTGCTGCGGCTCATCCAGATGCCTCCGCGCAGACGGCAGAATATCGTCTCGGTGACATCTCCCAGAAAAGATCCGACAAAAAAGATCCAGACCAGTTTGTAAAAACTGCAGCCCAGGGCAAAGATCTGCTGTTTTTCTTTTGCCTTTTCCTGCTTTTCTGCCTGCGGGTAGGCTTTCTGCATACGTTTTTCCACAGACGCTACGATACGGCTTTCGAGCATGGCTGTGATGTTGGCTATGCGCCTGTTGGACTGTTTCCATTCTTCTATATGTTTCCCACGCTGCTGCATGAAAAAATGGGTGCCGAGCACATCGGCGGCAAACATGCCGGCCAGGATCCACAAAAGCACGATGCGCAGAATATATGGAAGCATATAGGTGACCTGCAGCACCAGATGATTACCCCAGCGGACGATGATATAACCGAGTGCACCCCATAACAGAGATGCCGGCAGACAGATATAGCCATCCAGATTAAACCGGCGGTTCTGATAATTCCACAGGCGTCTGTGCCAGAAATATTCGATCATATGACCACCGATCCACTCTACGACCGTAGCATAGACCATACTGAACAGAAACAGCCAGATACCGGTCAGTTCATGCACCGTCAGGGTAATGATCACTCCACCGATACCATAGGTGGCACAAAACGGGCCGTTTATGGCACCACGGTTGGAAAATGCATGGTGACGGATCGTAGCATAGACCGTCTCAAGAATCCATCCTGCAAAACCATAGACGAAAAACAGGATGCAAAGTTCCATAAATGTATAACCAAAAAACATACGTTTCTCCTTTGTCTCAGTACGTCACGCCAGTTTTAACCGATACCTCCCAGGGCAATGCCAAGGATCAGAACGATAAAGCAGATCGGAACAAACAGATACTTACACAGCGGATAATACCATGCTGTGATCTTTTTTTCTCTGCCTTTGTTTACCTGCTCTTCTACATAGTCACGGCCGCATACCCAGAAATACATGATACCTGCCAGACCGGCACCGAGCGGACAGATATAAATGGAAAGCACATCCATCCAGTCAGAAACGATTCCCTGGATCAGTACAGATACCACGACACCGATCACTGCGATCATACCGCAGGCCGGGACACGGGACAGATGAAACTTTTCCTGTACAGTAGCGATCGGCGCCTCATACAGGTTTAACAAAGATGTCATACCCGCAAACAGTACAGCCACAAAGAATATGATCGCCACCAGACGTCCTCCCGGCATGGAACGGATCAGATTCGGCAGATAGATAAACAAAAGTCCCGGACCACCCTGGTCAAGCTGTGCACCCGTCGTTGCCATGGCCGGAATGATGACCAGCGCCGCAAGTATAGCGGCGATCGTATCAAACAGCGCTACGCGGCCGGCTGATGCCGGGATATTTTCCTCATCGGAAAGATAGGAACCGTAGATCAGTGTACCGTTTCCGGCTACGGACAGGGAGAAAAAGGCCTGTCCCAGCGCAAAGATCCATGTTGCGGGATCTTTTAATGCCACCGGATCGATACGGAATATATACTGGTAGCCCGCTGCAGAACCCGGCTGCAGGAAAACATAAACACCAAGCAGCACAAACAGGACAAAAAACACCGGCATCATGATCTTGTTTGCCTTTTCGATCCCTTTGCCGATACCAAACATCATGATCACCATACAAAGTACCAGTGCAGCCACCTGCCATGTGGTATTACCAAAAGCGCTGGCCATACTGCCAAAGGCGGCGCCGTACTCTTCGGCACTGGCAGGCGCCAGTGTTGCACCGGTAAAGGTACCCGCCGCATACTTTAATATCCAGCCCATGACCACCGTGTAACCGATCGCCATGGCCAGCGACCCGATCACCGGGATCATACCTAAGCTTTCACCGATTTTTCTCTTATTTTTGCGTTCACAGGCCATACCGAAGGCATCGATCGGGCCGGATCTCGTCGCACGTCCAAAGCTCATCTCGCCGATCACACCCGTACACGCGATCAGTACAACAAAAATAAAATAGGGGATCAGAAATGATCCGCCCCCGTACAAAGAAACACGGGTGGGAAACATCCATATATTGCCCATACCGACTGCTGAACCGATACAGGCCAGGATGAAGCCCCACCTGCTGTTAAATGACTCTCTCTTTTTCATTGGCTATTCTCCCTTTGTCCCTTTCGGGAATAATGAGATATTATACCATAAAATCGCTCTAAAAAAAGGAATCTCTCATACTTTTCTCAACTTTTCCGGTATTTGCCGGAAAAACTATTCACACGCCAGGGTTTCCACCGCCTTTGCCGCCTGCAATGCCTCTTCTTCTGTGGAAAAAGAAGAAAAACTGAATCTGACGATCCCCTGTTTTTCTGTTTTCAGTGTCCTGTGTGCCAGCGGAGCGCAGTGCGCCCCGGAACGTGTGGCTATACCAAAGCGCTCCATCAGCTCATCCGCTACCTCTGCCGAACTGTAGCCTTCCAGATTCAGGGAAACGATACCCGTCCTCATCCCCTCATCCCAGCAGCTGTAGTCTCCGTACAGCTGCACATGGGGAATATCTTTTACCTGCCGGTAAAACGTCTGTGCCGCCGTAAGTTCCCGGGCAGCCAGATCACTCTCGCCTTTTTCCCGGATATAGCGCACCGCAGCCATAAGACCGGCGATTCCCGGCACATTTAAAGTTCCGGCTTCCAGATGCTCCGGATAGACCTCCGGCTGTCTTTTATCAAACGAATGGATACCGGAACCACCCTCTTTTAACGGCCGGATATGGACATTTTCACCCACAAGGATTCCGCCGGTCCCCTGCGGGCCGAGCATCCCTTTATGACCGGTGAAACAAAGGACATCAATTCCCATCTGTTCCATATTCACAGGCAGCACCCCCGCCGTCTGGGCCGCATCCACCACCAGGTACAGTCCGTGCGCCCGGCAGATGGCGCCAAGCCGGTACAGATCGTTGACATTGCCTGTCACATTGGAAGCGTGGTGGACGATCAGGGCTTTCGTATTTTTTCTGATCGCAGGCTCCAGCATGTGCCATAAAACACGGCCATTTTCGTCTGCACCCAGCCAGGTAATTTCAAGCTTTTTTTCCTCCTGCATCCGGTACAGCGGACGAAGGACGGAATTATGCTCCATAACGGTTGTGATCACGTGATCTCCCGGCGAAAGCATGCCCTGGATCACCGTATTTAAGCTTTCTGTTGCATTCTGTGTAAAACACACCCGGTGGGGCAGTGAAAAGCCAAAAAACGTCGCGATCTGTGCTCTGGCACTTTCCACAATACGTGAAGCCGTAAGAGAGGCCTCATTGACGCCCCGTGCGGCATTACCGGCACCCTGCATGGCCTTCAGTACAGCCTCACCGACGCAGGGCGGCTTTTGCAGAGTCGTAGCGGCATTATCCAGATACAGCATATCCGTCATACCTCCTTTTGCCTTTTTTAACACGGCTTGATGACCAGATCTGCCTGTTCCATCTTTTCAACGATCACATACATGTTGGTCACTGTGCCGACTTTCAGCTGCTCTGTAAGTCCATAGTAGTCCAGACATGTACCACAGCTCATGATCTCCACGCCCTGTGCTTCCAGTGTCTTCAGATCCTCAAGTGCCGGAGAATCTTCACATGTCATATGCACACCGCCATTGTAAAACAGCATGGTCTGTGGCAGTTCATCCTGCTGCGTCACGGCATACAGAAAAGCTTTTAGCAGCGTTTTTCCCAGTTCCTCGCTGCCCTGTCCCATCTGGTCAGCACTGATCACGATCACTTTGTTCTTTTTTACTGCATTGGGGATACATACGGTTTCCTCCGGCTGCTCCTGCACAGCTGCAGAAGCTTCCTTTTTAATCTCCATAAACACATGGTATTCGCCCTCGGCTACCTTGTCCGCATGGACCGGATATCCTTTGACCTTCGCCATCTTAGTCAGGTTCTGTACGGCGATCTCATTGTCTACATGAATCTCCACAGTTCCACTCTCTGTCATCTCTTTGATAGCGTTTTTGGTTTTTACTACCGGGATCGGGCAGGTATCGCCCATGGCATTTACGATAATAGCTGACATGTTTACTCTCCTTTTGCAAATCAAAACTCTCATGAGGACTGCTCATGTTACAGTTCACAGGATTTCCGTGAACTGTAACCAGTTTACCAGATTATCTGTGAGATGCCCAGAGCTTCCTTTGACTTTTTTAACGATTGATAGTATGGTAGGTATATTCTGTGAAACGGAGATATGCCCATGCGAAAAAAAGAACCCTGCTATATCCTTTCCTTTGCCACAACCGCTGACGCGATCCTTTTCGAAAAAAGAGCGACAGCTGCAAAGCTTCCCGGCCGGCTGATTCCGTTGCCGCCGGTGATCTCTGCCGGCTGCGGCATGGCCTGGAAAATAAAAAAACAGGAGGCTTTTGACCTCCTGCCTGCACTCGATACCCTTCAGGTGCCCGTAGAAAAGATCCACGAACTGCTGTGGTGAGTGTTTTATATGCTTTACAGTTTTTCCAGTATGCTCTGTGCATCCCGCCCATCGGCAAGAATCTGCTTTTTCAGCGCTTCGAGCGACTCAAACTTGCGTTCCGGACGCTGAAAATGCAACAGTTCCACCTTTTCTGTGCTGCCGTACAGATTCAGATTGCAGGAAAACAGATGTGTCTCCACACCCACAAACTTTTCCAGTACCGTCGGTTTGACGCCGATATTGGTCACACCGCCAAACTCCATATCGCCGATCAGATTGCGCGTCGCATACACGCCAAAAGGCGGCATAACTTTTCGCTCATCTGCTTTCAGATTGGTCGTAGGCAGTCCGAGCGTGCGTCCGATCTGTCTGCCGTGAATGATCTCCCCTTCAAAAAAATACGGATAGCCAAGCAAAGCCCGGGCTGTCTCCATATCACCTTTGAGAATACTCTCTCTGGCCAGGGTACTGGATATCTCCTGCCCTTCATACATTTCCTTTTCAAGGATTTCCACGCGAAAGCCGTACTGTTTCCCCATTTTCTGTAAAAGTGCTCCGTCCCCGCCCCTTTTATAACCGAAACGGAAATCCGGCCCTATCACCAGACACGCGGCTTTGAGCCTTTTGACCAGAAGCTCCTCCACAAAGGTTTCTGCCGGCATATGCATCAGATGCTCGTCAAAGGGACATTCGATCAAATGGTCCAGCCCCGTCTTTTCAAGCATACTGCATCGTTCTTCATTGGTCAGCAGTACTTTGTGCTGCTGATCCTTTGTCAGGATATACGGGGATACCGCAAAGGTAAACATCACCGATGTCCATTTATTTTCCCCTGCGATCTCCAGTACACGGTTCAGCAGTTTCTGGTGGCCACGATGAAGACCTTCAAACTTGCCCAGCGTGATGACACTGGGGATATCTGACCAGAATTCATATGTACCTGATGTAAACTGCATACTACTATTTCCTCTGTTTTCTATATTCTTTTCGTATCAGTGCATGACATTGATGACTGTTTTTATCTTTTGAGTGCCTTTTTTCAGGCTTCCGGATCATAAAACATTTTTTTCAGGTAAAAATACCCTTCATTGTAATAATAGATCCCGACAAACTTTTCCTCGCTGTCGTACACGCGTACCTCCTGCAGATGTCTCCAGTCCTTACGGCTTTTTTTCATCATGCGGGAGACGTGGAACAGATTGCCATTATGTACCAGTGCATCGCTCTCCGGCTGCATGATCACAACCGCCTTATCCGCAAACAGCTGGTCCAGTGTCACCAGCCCTGCCGGCACACCTGTCTCTTTCACAGAAGCCTCGATCTCAGCCAGTGTATGGCTGTCCTCCACAGAAAAAATACCGACACGGCTGCGGATCAGATATTCCATGCAGCCAGAGCATCCCAGCTTTTCACCTATATCATAGCAAAGCGTGCGGATATAGGTTCCGCGGGAACAGGTAACCTCCATCCGGACTCTCGGCAGATCAATATCCAGGATCTTCAGATCAAAAATCTGTACCTCTCTGGCTTTTCGCTCCACTTCAATGCCCTGTCTGGCAAGCTCGTACAGCTTTTTTCCGTTGACTTTCAGCGCGGAATACATCGGCGGAACCTGCTGATACGGTCCGATAAAGGAAAGTGCTGCCGCCTCTACTTCCTCCGGTGTCACATGCACTTCGGCCGTGCGAAGCACCTTTCCTGAAGTATCCTGTGTATCGGTATCCACTCCCAGAAGCATGACAGCCTCATATGTCTTTGTCTCTTCGGTGAGCATATCACACACGCGGGTCGCCTTGCCCAGGCAGACCGGCAGTACGCCTACGGCATCCGGATCAAGGGTACCGGTATGACCGATCTTTTTCTGATGGAGAATGCCGCGAAGCTTTGCCACAACGTCATGCGAAGTAAAGCCTTTTTCTTTATAGACGTTTAATATACCGTTCATCTTATTCTCCCGTCATTACAGCTGTTTTTTGCACTCGGCCAGCAGCTTTTCTATGATCTCGTCCGGTGTTCCTGTCATGGTGCACCCGGCAGCTTTTATGTGGCCGCCGCCGCCAAAGGCTGCCGCCACATCACTGACACGCATCTGTCCGTTGGCCCGGAGGCTGACCTTATAGGCATCCTCCTCTGCCGGATACAGAAAGATCGCCGCACGGACGTCTTTTGTCAGACGCAGCTGGCTTACAATGCCATCCATATCCTGTTTGGTCACCGCATACTGTTTCATATCCTCCGGTGTTGCCACACCGACGATCACAGCACCTCCGGCATACAGCCGGGATCCTTCGAGCACCCTGCCAAGGATCCGGTTCTGCGCATATGTTTTTTCATAGAAGGAATGATCGATGATCGACGGAAAATCTATCCCCCGGGCGATCAGATCGGCGGCTGTACGCAGTGTTTTGGCACTGGTATTGGAATACTGGAATACACCGCTGTCATGCACGATACCGGTGTAGAGTGCCTCGGCACAGTCTTTTTCCACCTTTTCCGGATCCAGAAGTCCGTACAGCACTTCGCTGGCAGAGCTTGCCGATGCTTCGATCACATTTTCATCTGCAAAACCCGGATTGGTAATATGATGGTCGATACAGACCGTATGCTTTGCCTGGCCGACCAGATCGGCGGCCACACCGATACGGTCCGGACTGCTGACATCTAAAAGCACCATACAGTCATACGGTTTTTTCTCATCCGCTGCAGACTTTACCTCATCAACGGCAGAAATGTACGTAAATACATCTTTGACAGATTCCAGATAGATATCCACATCCGCCTGCGGCCTGTTTTTCTTCAGATACAGATACAGACCCATGCAGGAACCTACACAGTCGCCATCCGGTCCGACATGACCGGCGATACCGATCGAATGCGCATTGCCAAGAAGCTCATCAATCTTCGCCATCAGTCTCTTCCTCCTGCTCTGTTTCAGGAGCATTTTTCTGTACCTCATCGATCAGATGGGACATATGCACACCATACTCGATGGAATCATCCAGAATAAAATGGATCTCCGGTGTATTGCGCAGATTCAGGTTTTTGGCCAGCAGACGACGGATATAGCCTTCCGCACTGCGAAGACCGGCGATCGTATTTTTCTTTTCTTCGTCATTGCCAAGAACACTGATAAAAGCTTTGCAGGTCTTTAAGTCCGGCGCTACCTCTGTCTGTGTTACACTGGTCATCATATGGATACGGGGATCCTTGATCTCCTGACGGATGATCGTTGACAGCTCACGCTGTACTTCCCCGTTGATTCTTGTATTTTTAATACTGTTCTTTCTCATTGTGTCCTTTCCGCATACGCTATGCTTAACGATACACTCTTTATAAAACGAAACTTCTCAGACATACAGAACAGATATTTGGCAACATACAGTTTGAGTGCTTCTTCTGTATAAGAAGCACTCAATATTACGCTTTTTAGCGACTCTGCTGCATAAAGCTGCTACTGTATCTGCCAGTATGCTCCGGAAGGCTTACTGTCTCGGTACTTCTACCATGATATATGCCTCTACCATATCCAGCTCCTGGATATCGCTGAAGCCATCGAAAGTCAGACCACACTCGAAACCGGCCTTGACTTCCTTGACATCGTCCTTAAATCTCTTCAGGGAGGACAGATCACCCTCGAAGATCTGATTTCCTTCACGGGTAATACGCACCTTGCAGCCTCTCTGGAAGTAACCGTCCATCACGTAGCTTCCGGCGATATTGCCGACACCGGATGCCTTAAAGATCTGACGGATCTCGGCATGGCCGATTACCTTTTCCTCGTAGATCGGGTCGAGCATACCCTTCATGGCGCGCTCGATATCCTCGATAGCCTGATAGATGATATCGTACAGACGTACATCGACCTTCTCGTGCTCAGCTGTAGCCTTGGCTGTCGGATCGATCTTGACATTGAAGCCGATGATGATCGCATTGGAAGCACTGGCCAGTGTGATATCGGATTCATTGATGATACCGACACCTGCATGGATAACCTTGACAACGACTTCTTCGTTGGAAAGCTTGGTCAGGCTCTGTTTTACAGCCTCTACGGAACCCTGTACATCGGCTTTGACGATCAGGTTGAGCTCTTTCAGATTGCCCTCCTGAATCTGGCTGAACAGATCATCCAGAGACATTCTGGATTTTGTCTCTTCCAGAAGTTTGTTTTTGTTTTCAGAGATAAAGGTTGCGGCAAAGTTTTTGGCTTCCTTGTCACTCTCTGTAGCTACCAGTACCTCACCGGCGTTCGGTACATCGTTCAGACCGAGGATCTCTACCGGTACAGACGGTCCTGCACTCTTTACACGACGTCCCATATCATCTGTCATGGCACGTACTTTACCGGAGCATGCACCTGCGGCGATGAAATCACCGACATGCAACGTACCTTTCTGTACCAGAATGCTGGCAACCGGACCTTTACCCTTGTCAAGCTTGGCCTCGATGACCAGACCACGGGCACGTCTGTTGGCATTGGCTTTCAGCTCCATAACATCGGCTGTCAGAAGGATCATTTCGAGCAGCTCGTCGATACCTTCATGTGTACGGGCAGATACCGGTACACAAACGGTGCTTCCGCCCCAGTCCTCCGGGATCAGTCCCTGCTCGGACAGCTCCTGTTTTACATGATCCGGATTTGCACCCGGCTTATCGATCTTGTTGATGGCTACGATCAGTTCAACACCGGCAGCCTTTGCATGGCTGATCGCTTCCAGTGTCTGCGGCATAACGCCATCGTCTGCGGCAACGACCAGTACAGCGATATCTGTAGAGGAAGCACCACGCATACGCATAGCGGTGAATGCCTCATGTCCCGGTGTATCCAGGAAGGTGATCTTTCTGCCGTTTACATCAACAACAGAAGCACCGATCGCCTGTGTGATACCACCGGCCTCGCGATCTGTTACACGGGTATTGCGGATCGCATCCAGAAGGGATGTCTTACCATGATCGACATGACCCATAACGCAGACTACCGGCGGACGGGATGTCATCGTATCTTCGGACTCTTCTTCCTCTTTCAGAAGCTCTGCGATCACATCGACTTTTTCTTCCGGTTCTGCGATGATCTCGTATTCGAGAGCGATCTCACTGGCCTTTTCAAAGTCGATCTCCTGGTTTACCGTTACCATCATGCCCTGCATGAACAGCTTTTTCACGATCTCAGACGGCTGTTTCTTCATAGCTTCTGCCAGCTCGCGGATGGTCAGCTTCTCCGGAATTTTGATCTCTGTGATCACTTCCTTCGGCTCTTCCTTCTTCGGCTGTGGATGTACCGGCTTCTGCAGTGCTTTCGGCAGACGGGATTTCTGGCGCATGCCCTGATTCGGACGGTTGCCGCCGGACTTTCTGTCGTTGGTCATCTTGTTCTCACGCTGAGAAGCTTTCTCTCTCTCTTTATCCTTCTCTTTCTTACCCTCACGGGACGGCTTCTTTGCCAGACCCATATCCGGTTCGCTTACCGGCTTACGGTTGTCATTTCTGCCGAATGAAGGACGTCTGCTGCTGTTGTTGTCGCCATCCTTACCAAACGGTCTTGGACCGCCCGGCTTTCTGTCTCCGTCACGTCTCTGGCCAAATCCGCCCTGAGATTTTTTCTCGCTATCCTGGCTGTTTCTCGGGCCGCGGAAGCCTTCGCCGTTTCTGTTAAACGGTCTTTGGCCGCCCTGACCATTCGACGGTCTTCTGTCGCCGTCACGTCTCTGGCCCTGACCGCCTGCCGGTCTCCTGTCGCCATCACGTCTCTGGCCCTGACCGCCTGCCGGTCTTCTGTCGCCATCACGTCTCTGGCCGTTTGTCGGTTTTCTGTCTCCGGATGTACCTGCTGTACGTCCTGCGGACGGTGTACGTGTCTCAGCCTGCTTTTCTGCCGGTTTTGCTGTCTTTACTTCTTCGGTCTTTGCCGGAGCAGCTTTTACCTCAGCAGCCTTTGTCTCTACCGGTTTTACTTCCTGTGTTTTTTTCTCGACAGTTTTGGTCTCTGCCGGTTTTACAGCTGTTTTGGCCTCTTCTTTTACCGGTGCAGCTGTCTGCGGTTTTGCCTTTGCAGCCGCCTCCTTTTTCACTGTCTTATCTGCCGGTTTTATAGCCGGCTTTGCGCTCATGTGGAACTTTTTACCTTCCTGCGTCTTTGCGTTCTGCGGTCTGTCCACACGGATCAGATTTTTCTTTTTCGGTCGTACAGTTGTTCTGTCCTGAC
>JAHZHB010000017.1:1395-6473 GCA_019420465.1 Lachnospiraceae bacterium | reverse complement strand
CAAGCTCTTCGGTGGAAGCCTTGCCGGTATAGCCAAGGAGTGCGGCGAAGTAAACGCTGTCATTGTAGACACGCTTGTAATCATCGACAACATCCACACCCTGCAGTTCAGCCTGATGTTCCATGACAAGTGCCATAGTCTCGTCAGATACACCGGAAGCAACGGTCACGGGCAGATACCGACGGTAACTGGTCGTATGCAGCTGATAGCGGATGGTGACGATCTTTAACATCTCCTCTTTTGTAAACTCCTGCGGCAGATCGTAGGTTGCCAGCTCTTCCTCAGTGTAAACACTGTCCGTTTTTCCTTTTTCCGGATTTTGGGGTGTGAGCAGGAAATATTTGCGGTCAGAAGTCAGAAGATCCATCAGGTCTTCGGCTGAAGTGGCCTTTTCTGTCTCGGACAGCTTATCGATCGTATTGTAACCGTAGACATCGGCCAGAAAACGCAAAAGTGAAGTTCCTGTCACATCATAGGCGTACATATTGTGCTCATTTAATACGATATGGAAGTTGGTATCTACGCTGTCACCCTTGCTCTCGATCAGCTGGATCAGATGATAGATCTCACTGTTCATGGACAGATTTTTGACACGCGTGCTCGGATAGCTGCCGTTGTCTTCGAGCGTGACAGAATGTGTCAGCTCATTGTAGGCCAGCACATTGCCGTTTCTGTCAAAAATATTGCCGCGGGTGCTTTTGATCGCGCGTTCCTTTGTCGTAATTATGGAAAAATCATTGGCATAATCTTCTCCGTGGATGATCTGCAGATCATAAATACGTGAAAGCAGAACAACCACCATACCTGCAAACAGGATGCCAAGGATGGTGCTTCTTTTCAGTATGTTTTTTTTCAGTAATTGCTTTATTTTCCTAACCAAGGCAGGTCTCTGTCTCCTTCCCTGCTGTCAGAGAATCTGCGACTCAGTGTATACAGAATCCTGTACAGCAAAAGTGTCATCAGTGTTGTCAGTACAACCTCCGGGATGATGATGTGATTGAGGTAGTAAAAAAAGTGGATACGGCCGCGCAGAAGAAACTGTGTCCCCCAGATCAGGCAGCCATAGACCAGATCACTCACAGCGACGAGCACCATGGGAACCTTGACGTCATCATCATAATAAATATTGTATAACAGGCCGTTCATATACCCGATATACATATAGACCAGACTGTAAAAGCCAAACAGATTGCTGTAGAAGATATCGATCAGCAGTCCGCAGAAAAATCCTGTCAGTAGTCCGCTCTTCTTTCCGTTTACAAAGCCGTGTGTCACAGTCAGTATCAGCAGAAGATTCGGTACGACTGACAGAAAAGTCAGTCTGGGAAAAAAGGTCGTCTGCAGAAGAAACAGTATAAACATCTCAAGAAGCGTTATCAGTTTTCGCATTGTCGTCCTTTCCGGTCTGTTTTACCGCTTTGATCACCAGAACTTCCTGCAAATGTGCAAAATCCACGACCGGTACAAGATAACCGCTTTTCGTCAGATTGTTGGCATCTGTAGAAATGTCGCTGATATAGCCGATCAGAATACCTTTTAAAAACTTGTCACTGATATTGGAGGTGACGATCTTTTCTCCGACAGAGATCACATCGTCCTTGTCATTTAACTGGATAAACTGCAGCTTTCCCTCATCCATCAGTGTCAGATCTCCGGTGACCAGACAGGTGTCCAGTGTAGAGGAACACATCGCACTGACATTGCTTGAATCGTCGATGATGGAACGCACCGTAGCCCAGTCGGATCCTGTCTCTGTCACGATACCGACCAGACCGCCATCCGCGATCACATTCATGTCCACTGTCACACCGTCATCGGTACCGCGATCGATCGTAAACGTGCTGTACCAGTTGCCGGGATCTTTGGAAATAACAGAAGCAGCCACTTTATCATACTCGGAATACTCCGCATCCAGCACATAGAGCTTCTGAAGACGCTCCAGTTTGTCCTGGTCCTGCAGAAGCTGATTGTTCTGCTCCGTCAGTGTATTGACTTTTTCCTGTAAGGCTTTGTTTTCCTCGCTGAGTGCCTTGGCATCCCCAAAATCAAGGGTTGTGCCGTGAACGAGCTTGCCAACGGTACTCATTCCCTTCTGGAAAGGAGCGACCAGATAGCCGGCAGCCGAATGGATCGGTCCCAGAGTGGAAAAACGGGAAAGTCCGAAAACGATCATCCCGACACACACTATTGTCATGATGATCAGTAAATGTTTACTTTTTAAAGATGCTTTCTTTTTCTTTCTTTTCATGCCATACTCCGCTAATATTATGCTTTCTTTTTACCATCGGCGGGATATGCCCACTGTCTGGTCAGATCTTTGGAGGCTATGATCTCCTGCAGACCATGAATAGTACCCTCGTCTGTAAACCTGGAAAGAAGTACCGGATATTCCAGCTGTTCAGCCAGGTATCTGTCTATCCCGGTCAGCGCGGATGTACCGCCCAGAAGATAAAAACCATTCTGGCGGATCACGCCCCGCACCTGAGGCGGTGTCCTTTCGAGCACACTGCGGATAGCTTCACAGATCTGCTCTGCGACATCCAGTACTGCCCTGTTGACCACCTCACTTGCAATAGCGCCCTCTTTTGGAAGGCCGGTAACCGAACTGATACCCATGACTTTACGGGCTTCTTTTTTTTCGGTCTCCATATTGGCCATGGACAGCTTCAGACGGTTGGCCGTGCGCATACCGATAAAAAGCTGATGGTAACGGCGCACGCAGTTAATGATCTCGCTGTCGATCGTAAAACCGCCAAAGGGACATACACGGGTCAGGATCACACGGCTGTTTGCGATGACAGAGATCTCCGTGCTCTGTGCACCGATATTGACGATCATATCGCCTTTTGTGTTCTTAACAGAAATACCGAGTGCTATGGCATCGGCGATCGGACGGTTGACAAGATATACGGAAGTATTACGAAACGCTCCGTTTCCTGTCAGCATATAGTACGCACGTTTTTCAATCTGTGTCATATCCGTAGGTACCGCAAAATACAGTGCGGCACTTTTGGACAGATGCGGTGAGGATTTGCGAAGTAAAGAATACAAAATCACCTCAAGACTGTTGATATCTGCGATCATACCCTCTGTCATCGGGATGATCACATCAACATTCTTCGGATTTTTTTCGTACATTTCATACGCATCATTGCCTACCGCCAGATAGTCGTCCTCATTTCTGACAGCGACCATATTCTTTTCTTTGAGCAAAGTATTTTTCCTGGCATTGTAGATTTTGATCAGATCACTGCCGGGATCGATACCAAAACGTTGTTTCTGAAACATAGATAACCCCTTATATACTGATAAACTGCTATGTATCGGGCAATTCATGTTCTGCAAAGCTGTAATAGACCCTGTCACCGATCACGATGTGATCCAGAAGCGAAAGCCCTATGAGCTCTGCTGCCTGCCGGATGCGCTCGGTCAGATACATATCCGCCTGACTGGGTGTCGGATTTCCGCTGGGATGATTGTGCAGAAGGACGAGATTGACTGCCTGCTGCTGCAGAGCAGCGATCATGATCTCCCTGGGGGTGATCACCGAAGCATCTACACTGCCGCGGGAGATACACCGCTCTCCCAGCAGATGGTTTTTCTTGTCGAGCATCAGCAGATAGATCAGCTCCTGCTTTTCATGGCGCAGCCGCTCCATATAGCGCGCGGCGATGATCTTCGGATGATTGAGCTCGCATGTATCCGCAGACGGAAGTGCGGCCAGACGCTTGCACAGTTCACTTAAGCAGCGCAGCTGTGTGGCTTTGACCTTTCCGACACCGGGGATTTCCAGAAGCTCCTTTTCTGACAGCTGATGCAGGGCCAGAAGCCCGTGTGTCCCTCTGGCCCTGTTTAAGATCTCCCTGGAGGTATCAAGGACATTACAGCCCACCGTACCGGTACGCAAAATCACGGCCAGAAGCTCATGATCCTGCAGCTTTTCCGGACCGTAGAGCTGACATTTTTCATAGGGTCTGTCATACTCCGGCATACATTGCAGTGTGTTTTTTTGATTCATATTGACCTCCATCCACACCCTCTCTTCGACAAAAACGGCAGGAAACAGATCAAAAATTACCCTATATTTTAGCACAGAAAAAAATCAAAGTATATAATTTCACTTTATTTTCATATATTTTTTAGCAATAGCTTCGGCAACACGGATACCGTCCATAGCAGCAGAAGTGATGCCTCCGGCATATCCTGCGCCCTCTCCGCAGGGGTAAACACCGGCTATATTGCTTTCGTACTGCTCATCTCTTGGCATACGCACCGGAGAGGATGTCCTGCTTTCCAGACCGTCCAGCAGACAGTCCGGTCTGTCAAATCCGCGGATTTTATGGCCAAAAGCCTGGATTCCCTCGGTCAGGGCTTCGCAGACATAGGGCGGAAGAAATGTATGCAGATCACTGTAGGCAAACTCCCCTTTGGTACACGGCAGGATCTCTCCGGGGCTGGTACTCTTTTTCCCCTCACAGAAGTCACCAAACAGCTGTATCGGGATCCTGCCCTCACAGCAGTCAAACGCTTTTGCCTCAAGCTGCCTCTGAAAATCCACCCCTTTTAATGCTGCAGGGATATCCGCATCGGCGATCGTAGCATAGTCTTCTGGCTGGACTGTTACGACCATGGCACTGTTGGCATTTCGGGATGCCCTGGCATGGTAGCTCATACCGTTTACCGCCAGACGGCCCTCTTCTGAAGATGCGTTGACAACGTAGCCACCCGGACACATACAGAAGGAATAGATCCCGCGTCCTCTGGCCGTTGTATGGGTCAGTTTATAGCTGGCAGGGCCCAGATCACCGGCATCAGCACTGCCGTACTGTGACAGATTGATCATTTCCTGCGGATGTTCGATACGCACACCTATGGCAAAGGCCTTTGCCTCCATGCGGATTCCCCGGTCATGGAGCATAAAGAAGGTATCCCTGGCACTGTGACCGATCGCCATGACAAGCACCTGTGTATCGATCCACTGCGCATGGTTGATCTCGACAGCCTTCAGCATGTTATTTTCAAACAGAAGATCCGTCAGCTGATGGTCAAAATAAAAATCAGCTCCCAGTCGTATACAT
>JAHZHB010000017.1:0-1385 GCA_019420465.1 Lachnospiraceae bacterium | reverse complement strand
CAGTGACAACATCGATCAGTATATCTGTGCCGATATGTGGCTTCTGTTCGTAAAGGATCGATTCCGGCGCACCGAATTTCACAAAAGTCTCCAGTACCAGCCGGTTACGGCCGAAAGGATCTTTGACAGAGGTGTTCAGCTTGCCGTCGGAAAACGCACCTGCGCCGCCTTCACCGAACTGTACATTTGTCTGGGTTTTTAATTTTCCTGTTTTCCAGAAGTCTTCTACTGCTTTCTGACGCTCTCGGGCCTCTGCACCGCGTTCGAAAACTATGGGAGCATAGCCGGCTTTTGCCAGCATATAGGCACAGAACAGACCAGCAGGGCCACTTCCGGCGATCACCGGACGTTTTTTAAGACACATATCGCCGGATTCTGGAAATACATATGTCTTTGGCTCTGTTTTCAGAACACTGCGACCATTGCAGCAGTGTTTCTCTGCTTTTTCGCTGTCCAGTGTACAGTCGATCGTATAACTGTAATACAGCTCCGGTTTTTTGCGGGCATCTAACGACCGTTTAACAATGTGCCAGGAAACCAGCTGTCCGGGTCTGATCCGCAGGGTATGATATATCTTTTTTAATAGATCCTCTGTTGTATGTCCAACCGGACACTTGATCTGTTGGATCCGAATCATTGTCTTTCCTCCTGCCTTGCAGCATGCATGCCTGCCAGCGCACCGCTGGACCATGCCCACTGCAGATTATAACCGCCGCATGTACCGCATACGTCCAGTACTTCTCCTGCCAGGTAAAGCCCCGGTACGGTACGGGAAGCCATAGACGGCAGCTCCACCTCTTTTAAAGAAATACCACCGTTTGCCACCTGCGCTCTTTGCATGGAATGGGCTGCCTTTACCGTTACTGTCAGTGTCTTTAACAGCCTGGCATATGTTCTGGCACTCTCCGGCTTTTTTCCGATCAGCGCGCGGATCATACGATCCGGTAAAAGTCCGGTAAAAAGGTCCGACTCACGTGTCATATAAAGCGTTTTGCGACGTTTTTCAAGTAAATCGACCAGCTCTTTTTCAGAATATTCCGGCATAAGATCCAATCGGATTTTAACGCTTTTCCCCTCCGCCACAGCCTGCAAAGCCGCAATGCTCAGCTGGAACACAGCAATACCGGAAATACCGTATTCAGTAAACTGGATTTCCCCGCGTTCCTGCATAAGAGCATTGTCATCTATAACAAGCGTAGCTGTGGCATCCATACGTGTACCGGCCCAGACACCGTATGCTTTTTCTCGGATCCGTAAAGGAACCAGCGCCGGAAGTGGCGGATACAGTGTATGCCCAAGCTGTCCGGCCAGCTGCATACCACTGTCAGAAGAGCCCTCAATGGCGGATGCCGGTCCGCCTGTTGTCAGGATCACACGGTCCGCTG
>JAHZHB010000016.1 GCA_019420465.1 Lachnospiraceae bacterium | reverse complement strand
GGAATTTTGCAGATAACAGATAGGTTTCTGTGAAAAATAAAGCTTGAAAAGGATGTGATAAAGAGGAGACAATCTTTATCACATCCTTTTTATGGTCACGGGACGGCCCTGTACTGTGGCGAAAATGATTAGAAATATATGTGGTGTTCTGTGGTGTGAGTGCGTGCAGACCGATCAGCAGGAGATATCAAGCATCTCGGCTGCGTTTCTCCAGAGGATATTTTCCCTTTCATCGTCAAACAGGGGCAGTTCATCAAAGAGATCCAGATAATGCTTCTGGCCGGCCCAGGTGCTGTCGCTGGCCCAGAGGATCCGGTCGGCGCCATGATTCTGGATGATGCGCAGCAGCTGGATCTTGTTGATGCGGTCCAGGGAAAAAGCCAGATCAAAGTAGACGTTTCGTCCGACCAGACAGCGTTCTACTTCGTCAAACAGATCGTTGCCACCGATATGTGCCAGTGTGATATCGGCTTTTTTGGGGTGCTTTTTGCCGTAGACGAGATCGAGCATATGGGCAGCCCGTACCGGCGGGCAGTAGACGGGATCCGGAAAGCCGACATCGACACCGGCATGGATCGTTACATGCAGTCCGAGTTCTACACAGGTGCGGATGATTTCGATATAGCGTGGGTCGTCGATATAGGTCTTCTGATCGTCGGGATGCAGCTTGATACCTTTGAGCCCCAGAGATTTAATGAAGAAGAGTTTTTCGCGGATCCTTGTATTATCCGGATGGATACCGCCAAAGGAGATCAGGCCGTCGTGGCCGTTGATCTGAGCGGCGAAGCGGTTGATACTGTCAAACTGGTGCGGAGCTGTGACAATGGGAAGTACCACGGCATAGTCCACGCCACTTTTTTTCATGGAAGCCAGAAGCCCCTTTTTGGTGGCGTCTGTATGGGCATGCAGGTCGTCCGGAGCCAGCGGAAGCAGGTGGGCAAACATCGAATCTGCCACTTTATCAGGAAAAATATGTGTATGTGAATCAATAATCATAGGAAACCTCGAGATTTTATAGTATACTGAATATACAATAAGAGAGCTTTTTTTTCAAGAGAGGGAACGATATATGGAAAACGAAGAGCTGGAAATGCAAAAGCGACAGAGAAAAGAGACAAAGGAAAGACTGCTTGCTGCGATCGCACAGGGACAGGACGCAAAAGAGCTTTTATGGGAAGCTCTGCTGGCATGGCAGACGGCATCGTTTAAAACAGTATCCGGGCTGCCGTTCACATACGAAATTCGTGTGGGTAAACGTGGACGGCTGACAAAGGAGCTCTGGGTCGATCGCCGGGAGGGCAGTAAATCGCTGGGTTTTGGCGGGATCTGTCATGCCTTTGATGTTGCCTGTCAGGAAAAATATGTTTCCAGACCAAAAGGAATGGGAGATATCCGTGGTGTATCTTATATGTACCCGGTATTCTGGTCTTTGGGGATCATGGAAGTACCACAAAAATATGCTGAGCAAATGAAAACAGAGTATGTGGCAGAATAATGCTGTTGTTTTCCAGACGTCTGACAATTTGAGAGGAATGCCAATGAGAAAATGTAAAAATGCCGGATGGCTGCTGGTTGCTTTTATATGTTGCCTGATATATTTTGGTACGGTTGAGACACTGGCCGATGTCACAGAAGCCAAAAAAGGACAGACCTATACCGGTGATTATGCGGTGGTCATAAATACCAGTCAGGAAAAGACAGAAAGCAGCGGTACGCTGCAGTTTACGACGGGTGGTACAGTGGCACAGAATGACACGGAAACTTCTCCGGTAGCAGAACAGAGTATTTCTATAGAAGACAGTCCGGCCCTGCCTGCAGTGCAGAGCGCGCAGACACAGCGTGCGGCCACGGTATCTTACCAGATCGGGGATGTCCGTGAAGGATATGGCTATCCCAATGGCTCGGCTGTGGAACAGTCATATGTCTGCATCGGTACAGGAGAGCACTGCTACGTCTGGATGGAGCTGGAGCTTATGCAGGCATACCAGAAGAAGGGTGTGCTGTCTACGATTGCCCGTGATACCATACAGGTGTATGAAGGAGAGCCATACAGTGTCTTAAATGAACTGTGCGGTGGTGATTTCCCTGCGCTGGATGGTTCCGGCAGGCTGTCGATCTTTCTGGAGACGCTTAATACCTCTTCTGGTGTATATATGTATGAGCCGGATATCACAGCTATTCATCTGAAAGCTCCCGAACCGGCATGGTATACGCCCGGACAGATGGCCAGCTATAATGGCCTTCTGGTTCATGAGGGACAGCATGCGCTGCTGCATCTGATGACCGGATTTCCGGGAGATGCCAAATGGTTTACAGAAGGTGTGTCGGTTGCTGCCATGGATTATGTCTGGGGAAGCACTGACAGTAATGGCTGGATGCACTCGATGCAGGGAAATGAAAAACTGCAAAACGGGACTTCTATGCTTTATACCAATTATCGAGGTTCAACAGGACTGGATTATGGCATACAGTATCTTTTCGTCCGCTATATGATCGACCAGATGGCAAAGGAGTATGCGCCGATGAAGGTACTGCCGGGCCTGTATAGGAAAAGCGCGTCTGGTAAGACGGCGCAGCAGTTTCTGACAGAATTTACCGGTGTTGAGTTCAGTTCTTTTGTGGCTGATTTTTATACAGCGATCGTGGCATGTGAAAAAAGCGGGAAGTATGGCTTTTATATGGATGCCGTAGCAGAAGACGGGGCGTCCGTTTATCCCCGATATGAGGGCACTGCCGGACAGGCAGTTTCGATTGAAAAGACAGGTGCCATCATTATTCCTCTGCAGGGCGGAACGTTTACGATGCCGACGGACTGCGGCGGTGATATCGTTGTCCGGATCGTGGGGACAAAGACATCTTCTGCGGCGGCTACTTTAAGCGGACAGGGCACGGAAGAATCGCCGTATCTGCTGCATTCTGCACAGGAGCTTCGCTATATCTACAAAGCTCCGAAAGCTGTATATCGGTTGGAAAATGATATCCAGATGAACGGCACGGAGAATTTCACGGTACCCTCTTTCCGTGGAACACTGGATGGTAATGGGCATACGATCTATGGGCTTCGCAGGCCACTGGTTGCAAATAATAAAGGTACCATAAAACAGCTTTCCATCATTGCTGAATTCACATCGGATCACACTGGAATACAAGGTGTATTTGCTAATGAAAATAATGGTACGATCAGTTACTGTCATGTAAGTGGCAATATTAAAGGCAGACTTCTCGGCATAGCAACAAGCAATCCAAATACTTTGCAATATAGTCAATGTGCTGTGTTTGGTGGTATTGCCGGACGAAATTATCAGGGATTTCGTATCGAAAACTGTACTTCGTCAGTGAATCTTGCTGTGGAAGCATCTGTAGCAAACTGTTGGATCGGTGGCATTGCCGGCAGGACAAACGGTACGATTGAAAGCTGCAGTTTTAATGGTTCCATTTACGCACAGCAGAAAAATGGTAGTCAGTATACCATGTATGTTGGCGGTATAACCGGAGAAGTGCTGAGAGACAACGGTTGGTTTGGATTTGTGAAGAAAAGCAGCGGGTATGGTACAGTTACAGTAACTGGAGGTACAAAGTCTGTTGGCCAGATATGTGGTTATAGCAATCTGCTTACTACAGAAGAGGCTGTGGCATATTATCTGAATGGTTGTACCTGGGATGCAACAAAAGGTAGCCAGTATGGTACGCCGATAAGTGTGGAAGAAGAAAATCAGGTAAAAGAAACAGAAGTGTCCCTTTCTTCTCCGACAATCGGAAAAACGCAGTTACATGCAGTGCAGGGAGCACAGAGCTTTCTGTACACAGGAAACGTGACCGGAGGAAGTAAAAAATACGAGACCACAGTGATACATGAACAGTTGCCAGCTGGTGTGACAAGAGATAAAATGCCTGGTGAATATTACTATTACTTTTCTTATCAGGGAATACCGATGGATTCTCTCGGTGTGTATACTTCTACCTATCTGGTGAAAGATAAGATTTCTGAGAAAGGTATTATTGTAACTGTTACTATCGAAGTGGTGTCTTCCAGTGATGCAAGGATGTACAGGTTTTCACTTGAAAAAGAGAAAAATGGTCTGACAAAGGACGTGGAAATTACAGTAGAAGATACCAATATTGACATAGAACTCCCTGCTGGAACAGATCGGACTGCATTGATTCCGTATATGGAGTATGGTTATGAAAATGGCTGTCGTCTGCATTATTTTGATGGAGGTATATGGCATGAGTATATTTCAACAACCCAGTCATTCGATTTTAGCAGCACGAGATTGTTTAAGGTTGTGGCAAAAGATGGTGTCACTGCACGGATATATTATGTGAATATCAAAAATAAAGAGACAACAGCAGACAGTGGTTCGGATATGGAAGAACCAAAGCACGAGCATATCGTGGTAATTGATCCGGCAATACCGGCTACCTGCAGTACAGAAGGAAAAAGTGAAGGAATTCACTGCAAGACCTGTGGAGAAATTTTGGTGAAGCAGCAGATCATTCCCAAAACAGCTCATAAGGCAGTGACAGACAAAGGGTATGCAGCGACATGTACAGCTAATGGTCTGACCGATGGAAGTCATTGCGTTGATTGTCATACGGTTTTAAAAGAGCAGGAAGTAATCCCCGCCAAAGGCCATACTCCGGTGACTGACTGGGGCTATGAAGCCACCTGCACCAGAGAGGGCCTGACAAACGGCAGCCACTGCAGTAGCTGTGGAGCGGTTCTTACTCCACAGTACCCTATAGCAAAGACAGACCATCATGTCGTCTGGGAGAGTGGAAGCGAAGCTACCTTCTGGAACGAGGGACGGACAGCCAGCGCATATTGTAGTACCTGCCATGCGGTGCTACAGGCGTCCCAGACGATCCCCCGCCGTGAGAGTACAGGAAATCTCAATATGACCAGCTTCCCTATGCGGGTGAAGCAAAAGACAACAGCACTGCGTGTGGAAAATATGGCAGCAGGCGACTGGATCGCCTCCTGGGTGTCATCCAATCCGGCGGTAGCTACGGTGAATGCCCGAGGACTCATCACAGCCAGAAAGCAGGGAACATCCGTTATTCAGGTGACGCTGGCCAGTGGTCGTGTGCTTACCGCACAGGTAAAAGTACAGAAAAAGCAGGTAAAAACGACAAAAGTCGTAGCGAATACGGGAACTGTGCGTCTGAAATTGAGGACAAAAGTCAGATTGACGCCAACTGCATATCCGCTGACAACGCAACAGAAGATTACCTACAGCAGCAAAAATAAAAAGATTGCCAAAGTAAACGGTTCAGGCTGGATACAGGCGAAAAAACAGGGACAGACGGTTGTAACGGTCAAATCCGGAAGTAAAAAGACAAAAGTAAAAGTTATCGTCTATAAATAACAGACAGGGAGAGGTCAGAGTGGGATGAAAATGCCGGGGCAAAAAGACCTCTCCCGTTTTGTAAAGTTTTTATTAACATTTGTCCTGCGTATTGCATCCGAAAAAAACAGAGAATATAATACAGAAAGTTCTAATTAAAACAAAAACGGAGAGGATATATAACATGATCAAAAAATGTGTACAAAAGCCATATACTGTGCTTGTCGCCGTGATCATAGCACTGATGATCGGTGCCGTCAGTCTGACAAAGCTGCAGACAGACCTGTTACCGGATATGACAGTGCCGTATATGGTAGTTGTGACAACGTATCCGGGAGCAAGCCCGGAGAAGGTAGAGCGTGATGTGACGCAGCCGTTGGAAAATGCTCTGGGCACGGTCAGCGGTGTGGAAAACGTCAACAGCGTCAGTTCAGAAAATTACAGCATGATCACGCTGGAGTTTGGCGACGATACCAATATGGATTCGGCCATGGTCAAGCTGAATACACAGCTGGAGGCGGCCAAAAGCAGCCTGCCGGATTCCTGCGGTACACCGAATGTGATGGAGATCAGCATGGACATGATGGCAACGGTATATGCCAGTGTCAGCAAGGACGATGCAGATATCTATGACATTTCCGATTTTGTTACGGAAAATATCACACCGGAGATCGAGCGTATCGATGGTGTGGCCAGTGTGAGTTCTCTGGGACTGATTGAAAAGAGTGTTGAGGTCCGTCTGAACCAGGACAAGATCGATGCGATCAACGAA
>JAHZHB010000155.1 GCA_019420465.1 Lachnospiraceae bacterium | reverse complement strand
GATTCATGACACTCACTCCCTGTTTATTTGATTTGCATTTCATTACAGCGTTTGGTGATCGTATCCGGCTGCAGTGCGGAAAGCACCAGACGGGCCTCTTCACATACGATCACAGACTTTGTTTTTCTGCCCTGTGTTGCGTCCACAACACGGTCTTCTTCACGGGCATGCTGAACCATGCGCTTGACAGGTGCGGCGTCAGGATTGACGACACACTGGATCTTGTCCGCATTGACAGCATTCCCAAATCCTATATTGATCAAACTGGCCACTTGTAATCCCCTTACTCGATGTTCTGGATCTGTTCACGGATCTTTTCGATCTCCGTCTTTAACTCGATACCGAGATCCGTCGTAGTCAGATCGTTGGCTTTGGAAAGGATCGTATTGGCTTCACGGTTCATCTCCTGCGCCATAAAATCAAGCTTGCGGCCGATGCCGTCGCCCTCGGCAAGCACCTGTTTCATATGTGTCACGTGACTTTTCAGACGGACCGTCTCTTCATCCGTACAGATCTTGTCAGCATATAAAACAACCTCGGCAGCGATACGGCTGTCATCTAACTGCGTATCCTGCAGTACCTCTCTGACCTTGGCTTCGATACGCTCACGGTAGGCTTTTAAAAGCTCCGGCCCACGCGCCTCCACCTGTTCTACAAGAGAAAGCATCCCGTCGAGCTTTAACATCAGATCAGCCGACAGATTGGCACCCTCACGCTCTCTGGACTCTAAAAAAGCAGCTCCGGCCTTTTTAAGTCCGGCCGCCATGCCTTTCCAGATCTCCTCCTCATCAAGCTCCGGTTCCTCCAGGGTAAACACCTCGGGCATACGGCCAAGCACGGATACCGTCACATCGTTCGGAATGGAAAAACGCTCGGCCATCCCGGCAAAATGCTTCATATATTCCTCTGCGGCCTGTGCATTAAACTGCAGCACGCTGCGGCTCTCTGTCAGATCCTCGTAAGTGATAAAAACATCCACCTTGCCACGGCTCATATATGCCTTGAGCAGGGTACGGATCGCAGATTCGTAGAAACTGAACTTTTTGGGCATCTTAATATTAAAATCCAGATACCGGTGATTGACAGATTTGATCTCTACTGTGATCTTTTTATTTTCGTCCTGGTATTCGGCACGGCCGAATCCTGTCATGCTTTTGATCATTTGATTAACTTCTTTCCTTTGTCAGGGATCGACGGATCCTGTCTGCACCTTCATGCGCATAGTCCGCCTTATACATTTACATACTGTTTTATTATATGGCATGTTGAAAAATTCGTCAATTTCTTTTTTGCACGCTTTTTTATGTATTCCCTTTTTCCTTGCTGTTTACAGGATTTCGGGGTAAAATAGATGAAAGTTTAACTATCAGACATACAGGAGATGACATATATGGCATTTGACGGCATTACTGTAGCAGCGCTGCAGCATGAATTAAAACAGGCTCTGACAGGCGGCAGGATATCCAAGATCGCCCAGCCGGAGACCGACGAACTTTTACTCACTGTCAAAGGAAAAGAAAGCAACTATCGTCTGTTTCTATCCGCGAGCGCTTCTCTTCCTTTATTATACCTGACAGATACAAACAAACCGAGCCCGCTGACGGCGCCCGGTTTCTGTATGCTGCTCAGAAAACATATCGGCGGTGGCCGTATCACCGCCATCACACAGCCGGGACTCGAACGGATCCTTTGCTTTCATATTGAACATCTGGATGAAATGGGCGATCTCTGCCACAAGAAACTGATCGTGGAACTGATGGGCAAACACAGCAATATCATCTTCTGCGATGAAGATGACCGCATCATCGACAGTATCAAGCATATTTCCGCCAATATGAGCTCTGTCCGTGAGGTTCTTCCCGGACGTACCTGGTTTATACCGGATACCCAGAGCAAGGAGGATCCCTTTACCGTTACACAGGAAGCTTTTATCCACCATATCAAATCAAAACCGATACCGCTTTCCAAAGCCGTATACCAGTCTCTGACCGGTATCTCACCGATCCTGGCAGAAGAGCTCTGCTACCGTGCAAGACTGGACAGCTTCCGGCCATCCGGCGCCTATACGGACGATGAGCTTGGCAGCCTTTACATGCAGCTGTCACTGTTTATGATGGAGGTTCAAAAAGTCAGCTTTTTGCCGCAGATCATCTACGAAAACAGGGAGCCAAAGGACTACACCTGTTTCCCCTATCAGATTTTTCTCGGCTATGAGGCAAAGTCCTACACCACGATTTCCGGAGTTCTCGAGCAGTATTATGCTGAAAAAAACATCGTCACCCGTATGCGCCAGAAATCTGCAGATCTGCGAAAAGTCGTCCAGAGTACACTGGAGCGCAACCAGAGGAAACTAATTTTGCAGCAAAAGCAGATGAAAGACACAGAAAAAATGGAAAAATACCGTATATACGGTGAACTGATCCATACCTACGGCTACAGTGTGCCGGAGGGTGCCCGCTCTTTTGAGGCACTCAATTACTATAACAACGAAAACACGACCGTTCCACTCGACCCACAGCTGACCCCTGCCGAAAATGCAAAAAAATATTTTGACCGCTATGGCAAGCTGAAACGTACAAGGGAAGCACTGACCACCCTTTTGCAGGAAACAAAGGACGAGATCGAACATCTGGATACGATCCTGATGAGTATGGATTTTGCCATGACCGAAGCCGACCTCTCTCAGATCCGCCAGGAGCTTGTAGCCAGTGGCTACATCAAAAAGCACGGTGGCAAAAACAAAAAGGAACGTTTTACCAGCCGCCCCTTCCACTATCGTTCTTCTGACGGCTATGACATCTATGTCGGCAAAAACAATCTGCAGAACGAAGAACTGACCTTTAAATTTGCAACCGGAAATGACTGGTGGTTTCATGCCAAAGGCCAGCCGGGTTCCCACGTTATCGTAAAGAGCAATAACGAAGAGCTCCCGGACCGCACCTTTGAAGAGGCTGCCATGCTGGCCGCCTGGTATTCCAAAGGCCGCACAGCGCCCAAGGTCGAGATCGACTATATCCAGAAAAAACATGTTAAAAAGGTCAACGGTGCCAATCCCGGCTTTGTCATCTACCATACCAATTATTCAATGACCATAGCGCCGGATATCTCCTCTCTGCAGCTAATCAGTGAATAGTTTATGCCTGGCTACATGCTTCACGGGATAAAACAAATATTAAAATCATAAGATAACGTTAATATTTTATAAAAATTAGGTGAATATGCTGATTTTTTTCAGATAATCCCTTATAGTGTTACTAATGCAATTTACATTTTCACCACATGATATGGGAGATATTATCACATGAGTACACAGACCGTACAGAGATATTATCCGGATGCACAGACCGGACTGACAGCAGAACAGGTAAGGCAAAGACAGGCCGAAGAGCTTGTCAATACCCCGGTAGATCCACCGTCAAAAACCGTACAGGATATCATAAAAACCAATGTTTTTACGTATTTTAACCTTGTTTTTGCTGTGATCGCCCTGCTTCTGATCATCGCCGGATCTTTCCGTGACCTGACCTTTCTGCCGGTCATCATCGCCAATACCGTGATCGGTATCGTTCAGGAGATCCGTTCCAAAAAGGTGCTCGACCAGCTGACGATGTTAAATGCACCAAAAGCCACCGTGATCCGTCAGGGCAAAAAGAGCACGATTCCTTCCGCAGATCTGGTCCTTGATGATATCGTCATCTTTGGTGCGGGAAACCAGATCCCTGCCGACGCTACCGTGATCGACGGCCAGATCCAGGTCAATGAATCCCTGATCACCGGTGAATCCGATGAGATCACCAAGGCCGCCGGTGACACACTGCTCTCCGGAAGTTTTGTTGTCAGCGGCAGCTGTCATGCCCGCCTGGAAAAAGTCGGTGAAGAGTCCTACATCTCCCAGCTGACGCTGGAAGCCAAACGAAACAAGCCCAAGGAACCGACCGAAATGATCCGCGCTTTAAACAAGATCGTTCTGATCGCCGGTATTCTGATCATCCCCATCGGACTGACACTGTTTTCCCAGCAGTTTTTCTTCGAAAAATCCGGTTTCAGAAACAGCGTGACATCCATGGTCGCTGCCGTCATCGGTATGATCCCGGAGGGACTGTACCTGCTCGCGAGCGTGGCGCTTGTTGTCAGTGTTATGCGACTGGCCCAGAAAAAAGTACTGGTACACGACATGAAATGTATCGAAATGCTCGCCCGTGTCGATGTGCTGTGTGTGGACAAAACCGGTACGATCACCGAAGATGAAATGGCTGTCGACGAAGTACTTCCGCTGGATGATGCAGACGAAGGCATGTGTCATGAAAGGATCGCCGATTTTGTTGCCTGCATGGATGCGGACAACAGCACCATGAAGACACTGAAACGGTATTTCCGTGGCAGCAATGCTGTCCGCGCCGCTTCTGTGGTACCTTTTTCTTCCAGCTATAAATACAGTGCCGTGACATTTGCAGACAAAACCACCTACGTGCTCGGTGCACCGGAGTTTGTTCTGCGCAAGGATTATGAAATATACGAAGAAATGATCACAACATACAGCAGTAAAGGCTACCGTGTTCTGATTTTTGGAACGTACCCTGAAGATCCTGCCGGTGAAGCTCTGACAGACACGTTTACTCCACTCTGTCTCATCCTGCTCTCCAACCAGATCCGTGCAGAAGCACCGGAAACTTTCCAGTATTTTGCCAGACAGGGTGTCGCGATCAAGGTCATTTCCGGTGATAATCCAATCACCGTCTCTGAGGTGGCCCAAAAAGCCGGTATCGCAAATGCCGGACGCTACGTGGATGCACGGACACTGACAGATAATGATGCGATCCTCGCTGCCGTACAGACTTACACCGTATTTGGCCGTGTAACGCCAGACCAGAAACGCAAATTTGTCAAAGCCCTGCAGTCCCTTGGACATACTGTTGCTATGACCGGTGACGGTGTCAACGATGTCCTGGCCCTTAAAGATGCCGACTGCAGTATCGCCATGGCCTCTGGTTCGGATGCCGCCGCACAGACTTCTGATCTGGTTCTTCTGGATTCCCGTTTTTCGAGTATGCCGTCTGTGGTGGCCGAGGGACGCCGGGTCGTCAACAATATTACGAGATCTGCCAGCCTGTTTCTGGTCAAAAATATCTTTTCACTGCTGTTGTCGATCTTTTCCATCTGCTTCATGCTGAATTATCCGATGGAGCCGTCGCAGGTTTCACTGATCAGTATGTTTACGATCGGTATTCCGGGATTTTTTCTCGCCATGCAGCCCAATACCAACCGGATCGAGGGACGTTTCATCACCAATGTGATCGTGGCAGCGCTTCCTGCAGGTATCACAGATGCCGTTATGGTCGGCGCTTTAGTGATCTTTGGTCAGGTATTCGGTGTAGATCCTGCCGATATCTCCACGGCGAGCACACTGCTTCTGGCGATCGTTGGCCTGATGATCCTTTACCGGATCTGTAAACCGTTAAACCTGCTTCGCGGTGCTGTGATGGTCGGCTGTGCGCTGGGCATGCTGGTCTGCATCTTCTTTGTCAGCGATCTGTTTGCCATCAGCAGCATCTCCTTAAAATGCGGTATGCTTCTTACTATCTTTGCCATCGCTACCGAACCGGTCATGCGCTACGGTACAATGATCATCGAATGGATCAGCACACAGTGCAGCAGGATCTACCACAGATTTAAGAAGGATACACAGCCACTGGCATAAAATAAAACCGGTCTCGCAGACCGGTTTTATTTTATGCCATACTACAAGCCGGGCAGGAATCTCTCCTGCCCGGCTCTGTTTTTAACTGTCTTTTATTCGATATCCTGGATCTTGGAAGCTCTGGTTTCGATTTCCTTGTCCTGAATATCCTTCGGAGCCTGCTCGTAGCGGGCAAACTCGTATTCGAAATCACCGCTGCCGCCCGTCATGGAACGAAGAACTGTGGAATAACCAAAGATTTCAAGCTGCGGTACATCGGCTTCGATGATCGTATTACCCTTGTGATCCGGTGTCATACCGAGTACACGGCCACGTCTCTTATTCAGATCACCCATCACATCGCCGGTATATTTGTCAGCGACTTTGACTTTCATATTGACGATCGGCTCAAGAAGTACAGGAGATGCATCCATAAAGCCTTTCTTGAACGCCATTTTGGTAGCCTGCTTAAACGCCATCTCGGAAGAATCTACCGGATGATAAGAACCATCATACAGTACGGCACTCACACCGACAACCGGATAGGCAGCCAGTGGACCTGACTCTACAGACTCCTGCAGACCCTTTTCTACGGCCGGGAAATAGTTCTTTGGTACAGCACCGCCGACAACTTCCTGTGAGAAGGTAAACGCCGTATCCTGGTCACCTGATGGTGCGAAACGCATCTTAACATGACCGTACTGACCATGGCCACCGGACTGCTTTTTATATTTGGCATCCACATCGGATGTCTTGCGGATGGTCTCGCGGAAAGCTACTTTCGGTTTCACCATCTCGATCTCTACTTTGTAACGCTCTTTCAGCTTGCTCAGAACGACATCCAGCTGCTGGTCACCGATACCGTAGATCAGTGTCTGGCGGTTGGCAGAATCATTGACCAGGCGGATCGTCTGATCTTCCATGGCGATCTTTGCCAGAGCCTGTGCGGCTTTGTCTACTTCATTCTTGTTCGGTACCTTGTAGCGCATGCAGGTATACGGTGCGGAAACGGTCGGTTTGGCATACAGCACAGGTTTTGCCTTGGCACAGAGCGTGTCGCCCGTCTTTGCCTCCAGCTTGGCCAGTGCGCCGATATCACCGGCAAACAGCTCCGGAACCTCGATTGGCTTACCACCCTCGAGGATATATAATTTACCGATACGTTCCTCTTTTTCGGAAACAGCATTGTACAGTGTGTCGTTGGTCTTTAATACACCGGAGCAGACCTTGATCATGGAATATTTACCGATGAACGGATCCACGATCGTCTTAAATACCAGTGCGGATTTGCCCTTGGAGAAATCATAGTCTGCATGGAACAGCTCGCCTGTATCCTTTAACATACCGGCACGCTCTTTCTTAGTCGGATCCGGAAGGAAATCCACGATATCATCGAGCAGATTGGTAACACCATAAAGGATATTCGGTGCACCCATACTTACCGGAACGATGGAACCGTCTGCGATATTGATGGAAGCGGCCATCATGATCTCGCCCTCGGAGAACTCCTCACCGCCGAAATAACGGTCCATAAACTCTTCACTCGTCTCAGCTACAGACTCCATCAGGATCTCTTTGTACTTTTCGTAGTACTCTTCGCAGTAATCCGGAATCGGGCATTCCTCATGTACGTCTTTTGCCAGGAATTTACGGCCTTTGCCTTTGACAACATTGACATAACCGATAAACTCTTCATTACCACGGATCGGCATATGGAACGGTGCGATCTTCTTGCCATAGAGCTCTGTCAGATCTTCGACGGTCTTTCGGAAGCTGACATTGTCGATATCCATACCCGTAACAAAGAGCATACGGGGGAGATTGTATTTTTCACAGAGATCCCAGGCTTTCTGGGTACCTACCTGTACACCGGACTTGCCGTTGACAACGATGATCGCTGCATCAGCAGCAGCTACAGCCTCTTCTACCTCACCGACAAAATCGAAAAATCCCGGAGTGTCCAGAATATTGATCTTGCAGCCGTGCCATTCGATCGGCACCAGGGATGTGGAGATTGAAAAACCACGTTTGATCTCTTCTTTATCAAAATCGCTGACGGTGTTACCCTCGCTGACCTTGCCAAGACGGCTGGTGATACCGGAAATGTATGCCATTGCCTCAGTCAGTGTGGTCTTTCCTGATCCGCCATGTCCGAGAAGAACTACGTTTCTGATTCGGTCTGATCTGTAAATGTCCATTGTGTGTAACCCTCCCAAAATTCAGTATAGTCATATATTACTATTTTTTTTATGACTTTTCAATCTTTTTATTCAATTTCACCAATTATTTCTGTAGGTTTTCAACTTTTGCAGAAAATAAACGTATATTTGCCGCTTATTTTTCTGTATTATATGTGCAAAACCAACAATTCACTGAACTTTTCCTGATTTTTGTGCGGCATTTGCCTGTATCTCCTCTTTTTCCCCTTGAATTTGAAAAAATTGTCGTCTTTTATACTTTAACGTATAAAATAATTGACTTTTATACCACCCTGCTTTACAATACATATCGTGTCCGTCACTGTACATTACAGACACAAAAGGATTAACTAAAAGATACGAAAGGATCTTATCATGGAAAACTTAACAGTAGGCTTTATCGGCTTTGGTCTGATCGGCGGTTCGATCGCCAAAGCTCTTCGAAAATTTCATCCGGACTGCAGGATCATGACCTATTCCCGCACCAGAGATTCCCTGGAGCAGGCCAAGGCAGACGGTGTGGTAGATATCATCTGCACAAAGGATGATCCCTTTTTTGGAGCCTGTGACTATATCTTTATGTGCGCACCTGTAGAAAGCAATATCGCATATCTTGACTTTCTGAAAGAGGTTATGCGTCCCAACTGTATTCTGACAGATGTCGGCAGTGTCAAAATGCCGATCCACGAAGCGATTACTGAAAAAGGCATGGATGCCTGCTTTATCGGCGGCCATCCTATGGCAGGTTCGGAAAAGACCGGCTATGCCAATGCCACGGATCTGCTTTTGGAAAATTCCTACTATATTCTCACTCCGGGCAAAGGTGTACCAGAGGATCGCATCGATGCTTTCACCGAGCTTGTCCGCTCTATTGGCGGTATCCCGCTGACAATGTCAGCCAAGGATCACGATTATACGACTGCCGTGATCTCCCATCTGCCGCATGTCATCGCTGCCACGCTGGTCAATGCTGTCAAAAAGCTGGATGATCCGGAACAGCATATGAAAATGATCGCTGCCGGCGGCTTTAAGGATATTACCCGTATCGCCTCTTCTTCACCGGAAATGTGGCAGAGCATCTGTCAGGAAAATTCCGCCAACATTGTCGAGGTGATCGATGACTATATCGAAATGCTCGAGGATGCCAAGCAGAAAGTTATGGAAACAAACTGCCCCGGTGTCTATACGATGTTCGAGGCGTCCAGAGAATACCGTAATTCTTTCGGCGATCTCTCGGCTGGTCCGATCAAAAAGAAGTTCGCCTTCACCTGCGATCTTTATGATGAACCGGGCGGCATCGCAACGATCACGATCATGCTGGGCATGCGTGGCTTGAGCATCAAAAATATCGGCATCATTCACAACCGTTCTTTTGCCGAGGGTGCTCTTGAGATCGAGTTCTACACGGAGGAGTCGATGAAGCAGGCGATCGACCTGCTTCGTTCGAGAAACTATACGATTTATGTCAGAGACTGATCTTTCGCTGTAGCAGGGACTGTTTTCATACAGTCCCTCTTTTCACAATGCAGTCTGCTTTTAAACAGACTGCTTTTATCAGGAGGATTTTATTATGGATTTCACAAAAACATCCCGCCCGTTACACGGGGAACTGACTGTCCCGGGTGACAAATCCATCTCTCACCGTTCGGTCATGTTTGGTGCTTTATCTGAAGGGACTACGGAGGTGACACATTTTTTAAAAAGTGCAGACTGTCTTTCTACGATTTCCTGTTTTCGCAAAATGGGTATTGAGATTGAAGAAACAGACTCAGTGCTTCTGATCCACGGCAAAGGGCTGCACGGACTGATGGCACCGTCAGAAGTGCTTGATACAGGCAACAGTGGTACGACTACCCGTCTGATCTCGGGTATTTTAGCGGGACAGGATTTTGAGAGTCATCTGATCGGTGATGCTTCGATCTGTCGGCGGCCTATGGGACGCATTATGAAGCCTTTGCTTTCCATGGGGGCCGATATCGTGAGTGACCGTGGCAATGACTGTGCACCGCTTACGATCAAAGGGCATTCTTTAAAGGCGGTTCACTATGATTCGCCTGTGGCTTCTGCGCAGGTGAAGTCCTGTGTTCTGCTTGCAGGACTGTATGCGGATGGTCCGGTATCTGTAACGGAACCGGCTCTTTCCCGTAACCATACGGAGCTGATGCTCTCTTCTTTCGGAGCAAAGGTGATGTCTGCAGGCACAACAGCGACGATCTGGCCGGAGCCAGAACTTTTCGGACAGAAGGTTCATGTGCCAGGGGATATTTCTTCGGCTGCCTATTTTATCTGTGCAGCGCTGATGGTGCCGGGTTCAGAGGTACTGATCCGCAATGTGGGGATCAATCCGACGCGGGATGGTATCTTACGTGTGATAAAAGCTATGGGCGCGGATATCGAGTGTCTGAACATCCGTGAGCAGGCAGGCGAAAAGACAGCGGATATTGCTGTCCGGTATACGAGAGAGCTTCATGGTACTGAGGTCGGTGGCGAGCTGATCCCTACGCTGATCGATGAAATTCCGGTGATTGCTGTTTTAGCAGCTGTCGCTGACGGGGAGACGGTGATCCGGGATGCGCAGGAGCTTCGTGTCAAGGAGTCGGACCGTCTGTCGATTATGGTGGATTCTCTTAAGTCTATGGGCTGCGACATCGAGGGTACGCCGGACGGCATGATCATCCGGGGCGGCAGAAAGCTTCACGGGGCTTCTATTGACAGTCATCTGGATCATCGTATTGCTATGTCGTTTGCGGTGGCCTCACTGGTGGCTGAGGGGTCGACACAGATCCGGGATGCGGAGTGTGTGAATATTTCTTATCCGGAGTTTTATGAGGATCTGCAATCGCTTTTGAAAGACTGAACGGCATATTTTTTGACTGACGGACATAACAGACGGTGCCAGACGGGGCAGAAAGATATATGTTTTACGCGCTCCGCTCCGTCGGTCCGAGCCTGTAGTCTCGGACTCTTACTCGCTAAAGTCGCTTGTAAAACATATATCTTTCTGCCCCGTCTGGCACCGTCTGTTATTGGGGTTGGCCTTTTTATAAAATAAGAATGTTTTTTATTTCTTATGTGTTTTTATCTGTTTTCTTATTTGTTTCCTCAGTATTTTCGTATTTTTTGTATTATCTCATATTTGGCTTTACTGCTGTCTTTCTGTCTGGTCTTTCTTTTTCCCGTTGTTGCTATCCATTGTAAACGTAGTGGTAATAACCTGCCATCCGATTTACACCAAAGTCAGAAAAAAGAGCCGGATAGCGCTGCTGCCAGTGGGGCCGGTGATATATCATGGAGTCCGAAGCGACTTTGGCGAGTAAGAGTCCGAGACTACAGGCTCGGACCGACGGAGCGGAGCGCCGGGCGCCATGATATATCACCGGCCCCACTGGCAGCAGCGCTATCCGGCTCTTTTTTCGTCCCTTTATCAAATCAATAAATCTACACTTCTTCAATCCCCAGCAGCTTCAGCACATCCTCTCCTGCCATAGGCCGTGCATAATAAAATCCCTGGATCATATCCACATTCCAGCGTCGCAGCAGCTCCATCTCTTCCGCTGTCTCGACGCCCTCGGCCACCAGCATGTAGCCCATTTCGTGCAAAGTCCAGGTGATACTGCGGTAAAACATCGAAACCTGTGTATCGGTTGTAATACCATTCAAAAGGGAACGGTCAAGCTTGATCACAGAAAACGGCAGCTTCAGTACCGCATTCAGATTCGAATATCCGGAACCAAAATCATCCAGACACAGACCGATACCAGCCTCTGTAAAAGAACGTACTGCCGAAATCAGTGTATCCGTATACTCCGTGGCAACAGTCTCTGTAATCTCAAACTGGAACCATTCTTTTTTCAGATGATACTGCTCCATGATCTGCAGAAGCTGATTGGCATATCCCTCTTTCAAAAGCTCCGCCGGTGACAGATTGATCTTGATATTGCGGATCCTTGAAAAAAGCTCCGTATGCTGATTCATAAAACGACAGATCCTGTTGAACTGTAAAAGTCCCATTCGACCGATCATACCGTTTTTTTCTGCCAGTGTGATAAAGATCATCGGCGAGATATAGCCATATTCCGGGTGTTTCAGACGGCTCAGTGCTTCCAGTGTGATGAATCTGTCCTCGCTCACAGAGTAGATCGGCTGAAAATAGACTTCAAACAGATCCCTCTCCAGTGCCGTTTTCATATAGCTCTCTACTTTTTTGTTAAAAGCATAGCCATCCTGGCTCTTTTCATCGCTGTAGATCACCTCACAGACTTCCTTTCGCGGCGCCTGTTCAAGCAAATATTCGATGTAGGCTAAAAGTTCATCCTGTCCACGCCAGCGCTCCGCATAGGGAATGCCCAGAAGGATGCTGGGAAAATAGAAATCCTCATTTCCCGTGCTCATGACACGCTGCATAAAATGGCGGATCGTCTGCAGACCGGCTTCGTAGGATTCTCTGTCCATAAACAGTGCGCACAGCCGGTTTCCTGACATACGGAAGACGTTTTCGTAACCACAGGTCTGCTGCAGCATTTCCACGCACCGGCAGAGTGCTTTGTTCCCTGCTCTTGTCCCATAGATCTTGTTGAGTTCCCGCAGATGATAGGCATAGATAAAGATAATGTGAAACGACTTTTTCTTGTCCGCCAGACTGCGGGATTTTTCCATAAAATATGCCTGATTGAAAGCTGAAGTCAGCGTGTCTGTATATTCTGCAGGATTATTGATATTAAGGTACATGACCAGAATGCCAAGTCCGATGCCAAGTCCTGTCAGAAGGATCTGCGGTACCAGAATCTGAATACCCACAGACAACACCAGAAACACAAGAAGCTGGATCATAACCATTCTCTTTTTGGCTGTCAGCTCTTTTCGGTGGATGATCAGTCCTGTTATGGTGCAGAGCATATAAAATCCGGCCATCAGATACAGCAGCAGAAACAGCGGTCCGCGAATACGCTTTCCAGTATCCGTAATCTTAAAGAACAGACCGGTCCATGTATTGGAAAGCTCCAAAAGGGTCATGATAAGAACCGGGATACCCAGAAAACGGATGTACTTCTCTTTGTCCGCACGACGGACGTCACGTAAAAGCTGCATGTATACAAACAGTACATAGGGAACGGTCAGCTGGAAGATGTAAAAAAGATTCATAAGCGCCGCGGTGAGCAATGCATATGCCGGATCATAGCTGATCAGAAGCCAGCTTGTCGTGATATCCAGAAGGACATCCAGAAAACCGATCACAAAATACACGATAAAGACGCGGTTGATCCCTGTGGACATCCGGCGCTGACTTGAAAAATGATATAAAACGATAAAGAATATGGCCACAGCGGCATATTCAAATTCCATGATATAGTTCAATGACAGGTCCCATCCTCTGTTAAAAATTCATCAGATTGATTTTAACATAATATTACAGAATAATCTACTATTTCTTCGATGTTCGTGCATTGGTTTATTCTGAAGCATCCATATATTTTTTATAACGGACGTCAGAGGGGTTCAAAATATAAATCCTCCGGGAAACGCAAACCGTTTTTAAGCGTTTCCCGGAGGATTTATATTTTGGACCTCTCTGACTGTCAGTTATAAGATACACATGGCATCTCCGAAGGAGAAGAAGCGGTATTTTTCCTGTACGGCGGCTTCGTAGGCGCGGAAAATATTTTCTTTGCCGGCGAAGGCAGATACGAGCATCATCAGTGTGGATTCGGGCAGGTGGAAGTTTGTGATCAGACCGTCCATGACTTTAAAGGTGTAGCCTGGGTAGATAAAGATATCTGTCCAGCCGCTGCCGGCTTTTACTGTGCCGTTTTCATCCGCTGCGGATTCAAGGGTACGACAGCTTGTGGTGCCGACGGCGATGATGCGGCCACCTTTGGCATGTGTTTCATTGATCAGTTTGGCCTGGTCTTCTTCGATCCGGTAAAATTCGGAATGCATGTGATGCTCTTTTACATTGTCTACTTTAACCGGACGGAAGGTGCCGAGACCGACGTGCAGGGTAACATGGGCAATGTTTACTCCCATTTCTCTGATTTCTTCCAGAAGCTCTTTGGTAAAATGCAGCCCGGCTGTCGGTGCGGCGGCAGAACCATTATTTTTGGCATAAACGGTCTGGTAACGGTTCTTATCTTCCAGCTTATGGGTGATGTACGGCGGCAACGGCATTTCGCCGAGCTGATCCAGAATTTCTTCAAAAATGCCATCATAGTCAAAACGGATCAGACGGTTGCCATCCTCAACAACTTCCAGTACTTCAGCATTCAAAAGGCCGTCTCCAAAAGTCACTTTTGCGCCCGGTTTCATCTTTTTGCCCGGTTTCACGAGTGTTTCCCAGACATGATCGCTCTTTCTGGTCAGAAGCAGCACTTCAATTGCTGCACCGGTATCCGGTTTATGACCGATCAGGCGGGCCGGAATGACGCGGGTATCGTTGATGACCAGGGTGTCGTTCGGTTTCAGGTATTTTTTGATATCGCGGAAATGTTCGTGGGTAAACTCTCCTGTCTGTCTGTCGAGGTGTAACAGGCGAGAAGCTGCTCTGTCGACCAGCGGGTCCTGCGCGATCAGTTCTTTTGGCAGATCATAGTAAAAATCTGATGTTTTCATTACATTATCTTCTTGCATAACTGTCCTTCCATTCTTTTCTGTCATAGTATATATGGTCTATATCGACGATCTTATATTTTCCATCCGCATACTCCACGGTGGATATGCTTAAGTTGGGCGGTACGCATCCTCTCCAAAACTCCTCCGGGGCACGATCGCCTTCCATGATATGAAGCAATGCTCTGGACGAGCAGCCATGGCAGGATAATAACACCGTCCTGTCCTGCAGATCCCGCTGTGCCGTCAGCCAGTTTAAAAAGTCCCGGACGCGATCACACAGGTGGACAAACGTCTCTCCGCCCTCCGGTGCTTCATACTCGAAAGGATGATTGTAAAATGCATCCATAAATTCCGGGGATACCTCCGGATTTTTCCGGGAACAGCAGCGTCCCTCAAACACACCAAAGCTGATCTCCATCAAACGGGCATCCTCTATGATCGGAATATTTCGACCGGCCAGCACAAGCTCTGCTGTCTTTCTGGCTCTTTTTAACGGACTGGTGTAACAGATATCTATGGGAATATCTTTTACCTTTTCTGCCGTGATACGGGCGAGACGGATGCCGTTTTCGTTAAGCTCCATATCCTTCTGCCCCTGCAGTCTGGCACAGGTATTCCATTCTGTTTCGCCATGTCGCAATATCAGTATCTTCATAACTTATCACCTTCTACAGTATATCAATACAGGCTGCAATCCTGTAACAGATTGCAGCCTGTGGTATTATACCGTATTTACTGGCGCAGTGCAATACCCATAGATTCAAGACCTTTGAGGATTTTCTGCATAACACCATTAATATCGTCCTCGGACAGTGTTCTGTCAGATGCACGGAAGGTTACAGAGTAAGCAACGGACTTAAAGCCTCTGTCGATCTGGTTTCCTTCGTAAACATCAAACAGGGTCAGCTTCTCCAGAAGCTTTCCGCCGCACTCTTCGATCATCTTTTCGATAGAACCGACCATAATCTCTTTCGGAACGACCATACTCAAGTCACGGGTCACTGCCGGGAACTTGGCAACACCCTTGTACTTGTAATCGAAGGAGCACATCGGTGTCAGAGACGGCAGATCCAGTACAGCGATGTAAGCTCTCGTACCGATCTCGTAGTTTTTAGCTGCCTGCGGATGCAGTTCGCCGAGGAAACCGACCTCTACGCCATCGTAAATAATCTTTGCCTGACGGCCCGGATGCAGATACGGTACACCGGCATGCGGATCATATTCCGGTTTTTTCTTCATACCGACTCTCTCGAAGAAATTCTCGATCGTACCTTTCATCGTGAAGAAATCACCGGCATCGTACATACCCAGTGTGAGTTTTTTTCTCTCATCCGGCAGTTCTGTCAGCGGCAGGCTCTTCGGCAGGTATACATTACCCAGCTCATACAGCTTCACACTCTTGTTTCTGTGGTTGTAGTTTGTACCAAGAGAAGTCAGAAGGCCGTGTACCGATACAGTACGCATGATACTGAAATCTTCACCCAGCGGATTCAGGATCTGGATAGCCTGTCTTTCCGGCGCATCCGGTGCAAACAACAGCTTGTCGTATACCTTCGGACTTTCGAAGGAATAGCAGTAGCCCTGGGAGAAACCATCCATCTCAGCAACATCACGGGCGATCTGCTCGATACGTTCGCCAAAGGATACACCACCGGCTGTGGATGCATGCGGCAGTGTTGTCGGGATATTATCATAACCGAAGAATCTGGCCACTTCCTCTGCGATATCTGCCGTACGGAAAACATCCTGACGGAAGGTCGGTACGATGATCTCGTCTGTCGCCGGATCAAGCTCCAGCTCCACACGGTGCAGATAGGAAAGCATCTCGTCTCTGGAAAGCTCTGTTCCCAGAAGGGCATTGATTCTCTCCGGCTCAAATTTTACTCTTCTTTCGCTGACCGGATGTGGATATACATCCACATAGCCGCCAACAACCTCACCGGCGCCAAACTCTTCCATCAGCTGGCAGGCACGGTCGATCGCTGCCTGTGCATTTTCCGGATCCAGACCTTTCTCAAACTTCGCGGAAGCGTCTGTACGCATACCGATACGTTTGGAGGAAAGACGGATATTCGTACCGTCAAAGCAGGCTGCCTCAAACAGTACATCCTTAACCTGATCTGTGATCATGGAATTCTGGCCACCCATGATACCGGCAATACCTACCGGACCGTTCTCGTCATTGATCATCAGCACATCGTGGTCAAGCTTACGTGTCTGTCCATCCAGAGTCACAAACTCATCCCCGTCATTTGCACGTTTTACAATGATATGTCTGCCGTGGATCGTATCCAGATCGTAGGCATGCATCGGCTGTCCGAACTCTTCCATGACGTAGTTTGTGATATCAACAAGGTTATTGATCGGACGGATGCCTACAGAAGCCAGACATTCCTGCATCCATTTCGGAGACGGACCGATCTTGACATTTTTGACAACTCTGGCCACATAACGCGGACACAGATCATCAGCTTCTACGGTAACTTTCACATAATCGGAAGCTTTTTCATCATTTCCGGTAGCTTTCACTTCCGGTGCATAAAACGGTACATTGAACGTAGCAGCTGCTTCACGGGCCACACCCAGTACACTGTAGCAGTCCACACGGTTGGATGTGATCTCATACTCAACGATCGTATCATGAAGACCGAGAAGTTCGATCGCATCTGCACCTACCTCAACATCGTCACCAAAGACATAAATACCGTATTCCGGTGCTTCCGGATGCAGATGTCTGTCAGAACCGAGCTCCTCGATAGAACACATCATACCGCAGGATTCCACACCACGCAGTTTGCCTTTTTTGATCTTGATACCGCCCTCTGTGCGGTTGCCGTCATGTCCACCGGCCACACGTCCGCCATCCAAAACAACCGGAACCTTCTGTCCTATTTCGACATTCGGCGCACCTGTAACGATCTGCAGCGTCTCTGTACCGATATTTACCTGGCAGATCACCAGTTTATCCGCATCCGGATGACGCTCGATTTTTTCGATCTGGCCTACAACGATCTTATCCAGATCGGCATCCAGTCTTTCATAACCCTCGGCCTTTGTGCCGGACAGGGTCATGGCATCTACATATTCCTGATCTGTTGCTTTCAGATCCGGTACATATTTTTTAATCCATGAAAGTGAAGTCTGCATTCTTTTATCCTCCTAGAACTGTCTCAGGAATCGATCATCGTTTTCGTACAGAAGACGCATGTCATCGATCTCATATTTCAAAAGTGCAATACGCTCCAGACCTACACCGAAAGCAAAACCGGAGTATTTCTCCGGATCAATGCCGCACATCTCAAAGACATGCGGATGCACCATACCTCATCCGAGGATCTCGATCCAGCCTTCGCCCTTGCAAAAACGGCAGCCCTTGCCACCACATTTAAAGCAGGAAACATCCATCTCGGCACTCGGCTCTGTGAACGGAAAATGATGCGGACGGAATTTTGTCTTTGTTTCCGGTCCGAACAGCTCTTTTGCGAACTGCTCCAGTGTACCTTTCAGATCGGCAAACGTGATATGCTCGTCAACGACAAGTCCCTCGATCTGATGGAAGGACGGACTGTGTGTCGCATCCACCTCATCCGAACGGAATACACGTCCCGGACAGATCATACGGATCGGCAGCTTGCCTTTTTCCATAACACGGGCCTGCATCGGGGATGTCTGGGTACGCAGTACGATATCCTTGCTGATGTAGAAGGTATCCTGCTCATCCTTTGCCGGATGGTTTGCCGGAATATTTAACAGCTCGAAATTGTATTTGTCATACTCGATCTCCGGTCCTTCCAAAACCTCGTAACCCATACCGGTAAAGATACGCTCTACTTCTTCCAGAGCGATCGTATTCGGATGACGATGACCCAACGCCTGCTTTTTCGCCGGCAGGGTGACATCGATCACTTCCTCCTCGAGCTTTGCCTCAAGGATCTTAGCCTCGAGCTCTTTCTTTGTCTCTTCCAGATGTTTTTCGATCTTTACTCTGGTCTCATTGACCATCTGACCGATCAGCGGACGTTCTTCCTGCGCTACGTCCTTCATCCCTTTTAATACGCCGGTCAGTACACCCTTTTTACCAAGGAAGCTGACTCTGACGTCGTTTAACTTATCCAGCGCATCTGATTCCTGAATCTTAGCCATAGCATCATTTAAGATCTGCTCAAGCTTTTCTTTCATTACATCACTCATGACGTTACTCCTTTTCGTTATAAACTAAACCCTATGCTGTGCGAAAAAACAAAACCGGTCCATCGACCCGGCGATGGCATACAGAACAAAAAAATAAGCTCCGACCGCAACAGGGACGAAGCATAGTATCCGTGGTACCACCCATATTCCCGGAAAACCGGGCACTCAATACTGCTTAACGCGCACATACGGCACACCTTACTGAAACGTTCGGGTATGCAGCTCCGGTGGGAAATTCGCAAATACTGATCTGAACCTGTGGCAGCTTGCAGCCGACGACCACCACTCTCTGCAGGAAGATCAGATGCTACTGACACCTTCACAGCCTTTTCACTTGTTTCATTCTAACGATAAAGATATCGTATGTCAAGCTAATTTTGACCGGAAACCTCTTTTTTCTGTTCTTTTTCCGATTTTAGCAGCTCCTTTTCCAGCATTTTCTGCTCATGCTCTTCCCGTTTCAGACGCTTGTAATTGTCCTTTTCCAGAAGAAGCTTTAAGCGCATTCTGCGAAAACGGTCTTCAAAATAGGCATTGATCTCCGCGCCGATCAGCAGGATCCCCATACAGAAATACAGCCACAGCATCAGAAACATGATCGTTGTCATACTGCCATACATCCTGTTATACCCCCGGCTGTAACGTACATACAGGGAAAAGCCCCAGGAAAAGATCAGCCATGCCGCCGCAGATACCAGTGCTCCCGGCAGCTGGCTTTTAAAAGACGCTCTGCGATTCGGTAATACTACATACATGATCAGAAAAGTCAGCATCAGAAAGGCCAGCGTGATCAAAAAACGAAAATGTACAAAAAACGCTGTAAACTGTGCCGCAACCGGCACATGCAGGATCAGATTTTCCTGAATCCCCGTACCAAAAACCATCAGTACCAGCGTCACCAGTACCGCCACGATAAACAGCAGCGTATACAGGGCCGAAAGCAGCCTGGCCACCAGATAATTCGGCACGATCGGCACATGGTAGATCGTATTCAGACCACCATACAAAGACAGGATACCCTTGGAGGCCGCCCAGGCAGCAAACACAACTGTCAGCGGTACCAGTGCTGTGGATTTCGTAAAAACATCCTCTACGATCATCATAAAAAGCCCTTTAAACTCCTCGGGTACCACAGCGAAAAAGAGATCCACCAGATCCGCCTGCGTGATGGGCAGAAAACGGATCAGATACAGCATCAGCAGAAGAATCGGGATGATGGACATCAGGATAAAATAGGCACTTTGTGCAGCAAAAGCACTGACATGATCATTTTTGATCCGCGTTAAAAAGCCACGGATATTCTGTACAATATGAATACATGTTTTCATCGCCTGCCTCCTTTTCTTTCATCATCACATTACCTGCCAATCCATCACAGCATCTGTCCGCTGCCGTTTTAACGACAATGGTATGCCTATAGTACATGAAAACTCACGATATGTCAAAAAATTCCGACAGGATCTGCCGATAATCCATACCGGCTTTCGCCATACACTTTGCTCCATTCTGACTGAGACCGACGCCGTGTCCATATCCGCCACCATATACAGTAACAGCCGTCAGAACACCGTTTTCCTCTACAGGATCGATCACGATATAACTGCCCGGCAGCACGTTTCTGTCGGTCACCGTTTCCTTCTGGTTGATAAGCTGCAAATCTTTTGGAGATAAGAACTCGCGGATCGCATATTCACCTTCTATCACAAGCTTTTGTCGGCCACAGTATAGTGTCAGTTCCTTTGCCGCATATCCGGACGCTCTTTTTGTAATCTGCACAGACGTCACCGGATCCAGTACAGTGGCATCCTTTTTCCGGCAGAATTCTGTCAGTTTTTCCACTGGTATCGTCACGTGCCAGCGAAACCACGGTTCATCCGATTCATATGCATGTGCATCTGCCGAACGGATATAGGCAGTAAAAGCCTTTTCATCCCTCAGATCATCTGCATCAGCACAAAAACCCACGTCACCCAGATAGTTCCGCTTAAGGATCGCTGCCGCAGGCTTTTCCTGCCAGACATCATCCCGGGAACAGAAGCCATACGAAGTAGAATAAAAATAAAGCTGTGCTACCCTGCCGTTCTGATCGGCCAGAATCAGCCCCCGGGTGTCCGAAACCGCCTGGTCAGTACTGTCCTTTCGTCCGGTATTTTTATATACCTGCGAAGAAACAGTATCGTCTACATCCGCATGATATCCGGCTTTTTTGTCCATATGCCTGAGAGCATAGGTTCTCGCACAGACAGCCTGGGCCCTCAGCGCTTCCGCAGGATAATACGCCGGCATCTCTCCCGGCACGACATTAGCCGTATATTCTTCCAAGTCTACCGCATTGACAGCATACACACTGTCACCTTCCGGATACAGGTACAGTATACCCGAAAATTCGCGGGGATCCTCTGTATCGCCAAAGGCGAGGTGAAAAGGGGATTCCGGATGCAGTTTTACTCCGTTTTTCTGAAGTTCTTTTGCTGTATAGGTGTGCTCATCACCTGCGCTTTTCACGCAGATGGACGGCTGCAGATATGTACCATTGTTTTGCGGTGACAGGAGCACGCGGATGGTCTGGTTTATATCAGTCTTTGTGATACTGTATGTCACCGGCTGTTCACTGTCCGTTTCTGTTGAAGAGGCTTCGCTTTCGCTGACACTGCCATCCATATCACTTTTTGGTCCCGGCTGATCGTTTTCCCCGGAAAGTAAATCTCCATCTGCAATATTTTCCGCTGTCTTCTCAGCGACTGCCACCGTTTCTTCCTGTTCTTCCGTTGAAACCGACTGCCATGGCAGCAAAAACTGCATACCGTCTTCACTGACTTTCACCCCGATACATAATATGCCAAAAACGATCAGAAGGATCAGCATTGTGCGATCTTTCATTATAAACTCCTCTTTCTATATTACCTTTATTCCGCGATCAGAACCGGTCTTCCTGACCGGTCACGAATATACATGGCAAAAAAAAGAGCCCTTTAAAGAAGGCTCATCGTTTAAAAATTCCCAGAGTGCCGTTTCCTGAATTTTGACTCCTAGCTGATGCTAGGTGGGTAACCGCAACTGTACTTTTGCCATCCACTGCGATCGGTGGCCCGACAGCCATACAGCAATGTAGGAATCCCGTTTAAAGTAAATGTAGGTTCAAAACATCAGGAGTATCGAACACCCCAGGAATCTGTTCTTATTATACCCTATTGTATGTTGGTTGACAATAATTAATGCGCCGGGAGTGAAAAAAATGTAGAAAAATCCGAATCACTTACAAATACAGCACTTCCTCTGTAAGGCAAAAGGAGCCAGGTATGATCTCTCATACCCGGCTCTTTTACCAAGCTTTATTATTAACTGATTATCTCTGCGGACCAGCAGCAACCAGTGCTTTACCAGCCTCGTTGCCTTCGTATTTCTTAAAGTTCTTGATGAATCTGTCAGCCAGATCCTCAGCTTTTGTCTGCCATTCGGAAGCATCAGCATATGTGTCACGCGGATCCAGGATACCTGTATCAACACCAGCGAGCTCTGTCGGAACTTCCAGATTGAACATCGGGATCTTCTTTGTCGGTACTTTATTGATATCACCATTTAAGATAGCATCGATGATACCACGTGTATCTTTGATGGAGATACGTTTTCCGGTACCGTTCCATCCTGTGTTAACCAGGTATGCTTTTGCACCGTTAGCTTCCATCTTCTTAACCAGCTCTTCTGCATATTTGGTCGGATGCAGCTCCAGGAAAGCCTG
>JAHZHB010000154.1 GCA_019420465.1 Lachnospiraceae bacterium | reverse complement strand
GTGTCAGATCATACAGATCTGCAATCTTTACACTTTCCATACTCCCTGTCTCCTTTCCGACCGGACATTTTTGCATTTTCTATCCGGTCTCCCCGTTTTTATATTTTCCTGTATGTATATTTATTATCGTATATACAGTATAGCGTTTAACCTGCCCTTACGACAACCATTTTATGCTTTTGTCTTTTTTCCGGCTGCCGCGCCTGCCACACCTTTACTTTTTGTCGTCGTGGTCTTGGCCGGCTTCGTCTTATAAAACTGTGCACAGTAATCGTAATACTGCCGCAGACTGTACTGATTATGCAGCTTCAGCACACCGTCTGTACGGCTTTTGATGAAATTTTCCAGCTTCGTCATATACTCTTCCTGCCGGATCGTTCCCTCCGCCACATACGTCAGCCCCTTTTCCCAGCTTGCCGTAAGCTCCGGGTTCAGCAGAGAACGTATCGAAGAAGCCACCACATCATGGATCATCTCTCCAAGCAGTGTCGGCGTGATGATCTGTGTCTTTTTATTCAGATCGATATATTTGATATTGACCAGCTTTTTCAGGATCTCGGCTCTGGTCGCACTGGTTCCGATCCCGCTGCCCTTGATCTGCTCCCTGAGCTCCTCGTCCTCGATCAGCTGTCCGGCATTTTCCATCGCCAGGATCATGGAACCCGAATTGTATCGCTTCGGCGGAGATGTCTCCCCCTCTTTGATCTCATATCCGGCCACCGGCAGGCTGATACCCTTTTTCAGGCCGGCCAGCAGATGCACATCCAGCTGCGGCTCCTCTGTTTTCGCCTGTGCCTTTTCTTTTACGGCCACCGCAAGATATCCTTTATCTGTCAGCACACGGCTGCCCGCAAAAAAGGACTCCTGCCCGATCTGTGCCGTCATGGAAATCTTCTGATAGACAGCCGGACCGTAAAAAATGCTTAAGAACCGGCGCACGATCACTTCATACACCTTCTGATTTCGCTCTGAAACACTGCGAAGTGCCGACAGACCCTGCCCCGTAGGAATGATCGCATAATGATCCGTGATCTGCTTGTCGTTTGTATATCTGGTCTTTCCTATGCCTTTATAGCTTCCTTTTTCCAGCACCTCTGCAGCAAATGCCTGACACGGTGCAAAATGTGTCAGTCCCTGCAGATTTCTGTGAATCTCCTTGGCTACAGCGCTCGAAAGTACACGGGCATCCGTTCGCGGATACGTAACAAGCTTCTTTTCGTAGAGCTCCTGCACCGTTTTTAACGTTTCGTCCGGACTGATCTTGAACATGCGGGAACAGTCGTTCTGCAGCTCCGCCGGTAGATTTTTCTTTTCCTGCTTCTTTTCCAGTGAAACGATCTGTGCTTCCTGCGGTGTCACCTTTTTCAGCGTATCGATCAGATGTGCAGCTTCTTTCTTTTCTTTGAAACCGTTTTCCTTATACAGTGCCGGATGACCGTGATACATGCTCTTTGGTGTCACACGCCATTCTGCATCCAGTTTTTTGTCTCCGGGAAGGGATAGGCCTGCCAGGACACGGTAGAACGGCGTTTTCACAAAGGTACGGATCTCCCGCTCCCTTTTCACGACCATACCAAGCACACAGGTCATCACACGTCCGACAGAGATCACCTGATACCGGTTGCCCAGATAATTGGCCACAGAATTGCCATAACGCAGCGTCAGCAGCCGGGAAAAATTGATCCCCATAAGATAGTCTTCTTTTGCACGCAGGAAAGCCGCATCTGCCAGATGATCGTAGGCGGACGCATCCTTTGCTTCCCGGATACCTCTTAAAATCTCCTCTTCGGTCTGCGAATCGATCCAGACACGACGGCGCTCTTTTCCTTTGACACCGGCCATCATTTCAACCAGACGGTAGATATATTCTCCCTCACGCCCGGAGTCGGTGCAGATATAGATTGTCGTCACATCTTCACGGTTCAACAGCCCCGCTACGATCCGGTACTGCTTTTCCACGTCCGGAATCACCTCGTATTTAAACGTTACGGGCAGAAATGGCAGCGTCTCAAGGCTCCAGCGTTTGAATTTCTCGTCGTATTTCTCGGGATAACTCATCGTGATCAGATGGCCGACACACCAGGTGACCACCGACTGTTCACTTTCCAGATAGCCGTCCCGGCGGGAAAACGACTGTTTCAGGGCTTTGGCAAACTCCTGGGCCACGCTGGGTTTTTCGGCGATAAATAAAGATTTTGGCATAAAAAACTCTTTCTTTTCGTTACGGAAAAGACTGCCATATCCCACGGATACCGGAATATGACAGTCTCTGATCTAAGTTGTGAAAATAAGGCAAACAGTATTATTTTGCCTGAATATAGCCTTTGGCTTTCAGTGTCTCGGCACACAGTACAGCACCACCGGCAGCACCACGGACGGTATTGTGGGACAGACCTACAAATTTCCAGTCATACACTTTGTCTTCACGAATACGGCCTACGGAGATACCCATACCGTTTTCAAAGTTTACATCCAGACTTACCTGCGGACGGTTGTCCTCTTCGAGATACTGGATAAACTGCTTCGGTGCACTCGGAAGCTCAAGCTCCTGCGGAAGACCCTTGAAGTTTACCAGCTTTTCGATCAGCTGCTCTTTGGTCGGTTTTTTCTTAAACTTCACAAATACAGCTGCTGTATGACCGTTTAATACCGGTACACGGATACACTGGCAGGTGATCACCGGTGTTGTAGCCGGAACGATCACACCGTCTTTGATCTCGCCCCAGATACGCAACGGCTCCATCTCGGATTTTTCTTCCTCACCGCCGATGTACGGAATGATATTGCCTTCCATCTCCGGCCAGTCTTTGAATGTCTTACCTGCTCCGGAAATTGCCTGATAAGTTGTAGCTACAACTTCGTACGGCTCAAACTCTTTCCATGCCGTC
>JAHZHB010000153.1 GCA_019420465.1 Lachnospiraceae bacterium | reverse complement strand
ATTTTGCTTTTTACACAGCATAATTGCCGGTATAAAAGCAGGAATTTTCGATCCATACGGTCATATCTGCAAAAACAGGCGGACAGCCTGGCTTTTTGTTTTCGGTTCACTGACCCGGGCTTTCTTTTCCTGTTCTTACTTTAGGATATTCCGGTCAGAACATTTTTGTCCGTCAAAAGGACTGTGTGCAGCCATATCCTATGTCAGGTACGAAATGGACGTTTGATCTGCATATATTTACCGGCAAATGATCATCTTGTGGATCGGATTGCCCTTGGCAGAGAATTTTGCCTCATACTCTGTCATGATATTATCCGCCATCAGCTGTTCTTCGTGATGCAGATCATAAGTGCATAACAGCAGCTGCCAGCCGGCTTCTTTCACTTCTTCCAGAGAGAAATCAAACAGCGGGCGGTTATCCGTTTTAAATTCGATAATGCCGTCCGGCTTGAGGATCTCGTTGTAGCGTGCCAGAAACTGGCGGGAGGTCAGACGTCTCTTGGCGTGGCGGTCTTTTGGCCACGGGTCAGAGAAGTTTAAGTAGATACGGTCTACTTCATCTTTGGCAAAGCAGTCCGGCAGTGTACGGGCATCGATGCGGAGGAACTTTAAATTCGGCAGTTCTTCCTCTGCCATTTTCTGCAGGGCACGGATCAGCACGCTGGAATACATCTCTATACCGATATAGTTGATCTTTGGATTCCGGCGGGCAAGTTCCATGATAAACTGGCCTTTTCCCATGCCGACTTCCAGACGCAGGGGATGATCATTTCCAAATACTTCGTTCCAGCAGCCTTTGTAGTTTTCCGGGTCGAGGATCACGTAAGGGCTCTCATCGATCGCTTCGCGGGCCCCTTTTATATTTCTGAGTCTCATAACTGTACTTCCTTACTCTTTATTATTATTTTTCTTTTTACAGTACTTTTCATACTAACACAGGGTGTCCGAGACAGCAAGATTTTTGTTTTGCTACGGTTCACAGATACGCTGTAAACTGCAGCATGAGCAGCTCTCATGAGAGTTTTGCTTCGCAAAAAAGGCTGTTCACTCCTGTGTCATATTCTTATGTACCTGAACAGACAGATATTTTTCAGTTCACACATATTAGTCTTGACTATCTTCGGAGTTACATGCTACTCTACGAACACTGTGATCCCCATGAGGGAGTAGCAAGCACATCCATGTGTAACAAGTCAACATACTGACGGACATCTTTCGTCTGGCTTGTTTTAAATTGCGAGACTCATGTATAGAAAAACAGCCGTACTGTAAAAGGTACAGCCTTTTTTCTATACATGAGTCTTTTTTTACGCAGGGATATACTCCTGCAGGTTTCTCACTGTCCATCACTTACACAACGGAGGAATGAAAAATGACCTGGAATCTTATGTTTTTTGTCAACAGTATTTTACTTGGCGTCGGCCTTGCCATGGATGCTTTTTCTGTTTCTATGGCCAACGGGCTGAACGAGCCGCAGATGAAACGAAGCCGGATGGCTATGATGGCCGGTGTTTTTGCCGGATTTCAGTTTCTGATGCCTATGATCGGATGGCTCTGCGTCCATACGATCGTACAGTATTTCAACGCTTTCGAAAAATGTATCCCCTGGATCGCACTGATCCTGCTCGTCTATATCGGCGGAAAAATGCTGTATGAAAGCTTTCATGGCGATGAAGAGGAAGAGCTGTCCGGTGTCGGTGCTTTTGCCCTGTTTATCCAGGGTGTAGCCACTTCTATTGATGCTCTGTCTGTCGGCTTTACGATCGCCGATTACGGACTTGTCATGGCGCTTGTCTGTTCTCTGATCATCGCCGTTGTCACCTTCTTTATCTGTATCACCGGTGTAAAGATCGGCAAAACCTTCGGCACACGCCTTGCCAGCAAATCCCAGATCCTTGGCGGTGTGATCCTGATCGCGATCGGACTTGAGATCTTTATCAAGGGTATTTTCTTCTGATCAGTCAGAATCAAAAAGCTGCCGGTAAGCAAACGCTTACCGGCAGTCTTTTTATGTCTTATTTAGCGAATTCTGTCATCGTGAATATATTTTCCACGCGCGCTTAAGCGATACAGAGCTCTGGAAAGAGCCGCCTGGGAAGCGTTGTACTCTTCCTGGCTTCTGGCCTCTTTTAACTCCTCCTCCGCAGCCTCTTTGGCACGGCGGGCTCTGACCTCATCGATATCCTCCGGTCTCTCTATAGTGTCCAGAAGTACCAGCGCCTCATTTTTCTCAAACCGTACAAAACCGAGCCCTGTAGCGCCAAGCACTATCTCGCCATCCGGTTTTTTCAGTCTGAGTACGCCGTAGGATACGGCGGCAACACAGTCCTGATGGTTTGCCAGAAAGGCAAATTCACCATCCCATGCCGGGATCACCAAAGATACACAGGGACCATCGTAGAAAATCTTATCACTGGAAGCAATTTTACACTGAAATTCTTTCATGAAAATCCTCCCTTACTCCTGCATTGTCTTAGCCTTTTCGATTACCTGATCGATCGTACCGACATTAAAGAATGCAGCTTCCGGATATTCATCCATCTCACCGGACAGAATCATCTTGAATCCGCGGATCGTTTCCTTCAGCGGTACATACTCACCTTTGACACCGGTAAAGTTCTCCGCTACATGGAACGGCTGGGACAGGAAACGCTGGATCTTACGGGCACGGAATACGACCTGCTTATCCTCATCGGACAGCTCCTCCATACCCAGGATAGCGATGATATCCTGCAGCTCTTTATACTTCTGCAGATATTCCTGTACACGGCGGGCAACCTCGTAATGCTCTTCACCGACAACATCCGGCTCCAGAATACGGGAGTTGGATTCCAGCGGATCTACAGCCGGGTAAATACCCTGTTCTACGATCTTACGTGACAGTACAGTCGTGGCATCCAGATGGGCAAATGTTGTAGCCGGAGCCGGGTCTGTTAGGTCATCGGCCGGTACATATACGGCCTGTACAGAAGTTACAGAACCTTTATCTGTAGAA
>JAHZHB010000152.1 GCA_019420465.1 Lachnospiraceae bacterium | reverse complement strand
TTTATGGCCCCGATATTATTCTTCTGTAGTCTCTTCTTCGGCTTCTGCCTCTGCATCTGTATCTGCACCCTCAACAGCTGCCTCATACTTTGCATCCTTTTTCTGATAATACTCCTCAACGATGCCCTTTGCATCTTCTGCTACATCCTCTGCGTAAGCCTGCAGATGCTCTGTTTCCTCAAGAACGCGGTCTTTTGCGATAAATACACCTGCTGTAGCATATTTATACACATGCTTTGCTGCTTCACTCTTCAGGATCGGTACACCAACCACACCGAGAACAAAACCTCCTAATACTTTTGACCATGAACTTTTAAACATAACCTCTACCTCCTGTTTATTTTTCATCATTTTTTTACCTTTTCAGGTATCTGATGCTCATTATACCCATAGGGGTATCAGTTTTCAAGTGGTTTTTCCATATTTTATATGCCTCTTTCGCACTAGATGTTATTCGTAAATATCATACCCGAAACGCTCCGGGTGCTGCTCACACCTGCATCATGTCCTTGTATAGACGCACAGCAAGGGCTCAGCTACTGAATAAACAGCACTGTCGTTCTCACAGTCTTTACAGCAGATTTTTTAACCGCAGGGCACTGTACAGTACCACGGCATCCGTAAACTTTCTCGGATTATACCCCGTCACCTGCGCAATGTGGTTCAGTCTGTACTGCAGACTGTTTTTATGCACATACAGTTTACCGGCCGTCTTTTGCAGGGACATTTCGTTCTGATAATACAGTAGAAGCAGATTACAGTCCTCTTCGGTAAGCTGCCCCAGTATCTTGTTCAGATACTGCGTCTTTCTCTCGCCTGTGACAGCACCAAGAAGCAGCTCAAAATCGAGATCATCGTAGCATACCGGCAGCTTTTTTCCTTTTGCTGCATTGGCTGCGATCGCCGCACACTGGTAGGACCGGGCACTCTGACGGATATTGACAGCCGTACCGATGCCGATCTGCAACACGGAACCGTACTCTTTTGCCAGCTGTGTAAGCGCATCCTGATGCATTTGCAGCGCCTGATCCTCTGCGATCAGAATATACTCACTCGGGTAATTGTACCGGTAAAAACGCATATCCATCCTGATAAACGCCTGCGTGACAGCCGACTGGATCATGAACAGATTATTTGTATTATATCTGGCATCCAGACGGATCAGTACAACCCGGCAGACCGACTGCTCAGACAGACCGTTTTCCCGTAAAGTATCCGTAAGATAGGCCGTATTGATCGTCTCATTGTTCACCAGACAGCGGATCACATAATGCAGACGGTTTTTCTTCTGTGTGCCCTGCGCCTCGATTTCTCTTTCCTTTAACAGAATATCCGTGATACGTCCGGCCAGATGTGCATACTTTCGCACCTCGTTTACATCTCCGCTGATACCGATCACCGCCACGATCGTGCCATTGTAGCTGACAGGAATATTTATTCCCTTCTTTGTACCGAAAAAACTGTCATCATCCGCCACCTCCAGCGTATCCCCTGTAGTGGCCACCCTGTACCCGATCTCGTGAAACGTATCGATACGTCCGGGGTCCGTACTGGCAATAATGATTCCTTTTGTGTCAATAAAATTGATATTCTGACTGCATACATCCTTGACTGTATCCACAATCTGCTGTGCAATAGCCTTACTGATCACTTCCATGGCTGCCTCCTGTAGTAGTATGCCTTTATTTTTGTTATTCATACCATATTTTTATCTTTATATCAAGTTTTTTTGTTTTCTGTAATATTTTCACTGCAGATATTCCTTGTTATACTTTTAACATCAACAGAGCGCACTGTTACACGGCACAGAGCAGCAAAACAACAGTATCTGTATGTTTCAGGTCTTTTGTATTTTTCCTGCCGTATAAACACATGATAACAAGCAACTGAAAGGAGCTATCAATGAACGTTGTTATCGCAATCGACTCTTTTAAAGGCAGCATGACTTCCATGGAAGCCGGTGAAAGCGCAGCCGAAGGCATCCGTCGTGTCTATCCGGATGCACATATAGACATCCGGCCCCTTGCGGACGGTGGAGAAGGTACCGTTGAAGCCCTGACCACAGGTCTTGGCGGAAAGCTCTGCACCGTTACAGTTACAGGCCCTGCAGGTCTTCCTGTCGACTGTCCCTACGGCATCGTAGAAGACACCAAAACAGCCATCATCGAAATGTCCGGTGCTGCAGGCATCACACAGGTGACCGAAGAACAGAGAAACCCACTGAACACCACAACCTACGGTGTCGGTGAAGTGATCAAGGACGCGATTGCCAGAGGATGCCGTCGTTTTATCGTAGGCATCGGCGGCAGCGCCACAAACGATGGCGGGCTTGGTATGCTGCAGGCACTTGGCTTTGGTATGCTCGATACTGCCGGACAGCCGGTAAGTATGTTCGGAAAAGGACTGGAAAATCTTGCACAGATCACAACCGATCATGTTCTTCCCGAACTTTCGGCATGTACCTTCCGCATCGCCTGTGATGTGACCAATCCCTTATGTGGTGGCCATGGCTGCAGTGCTGTTTTCGGACCGCAAAAAGGTGCCACCCCTGAAATCGTAGCACAGATGGATGCCTGGCTTGACAGCTATGCCGACTTAGCTGCAAAGACTTTCCCAAAAGCCAACAAACAGCATGCCGGCGTCGGTGCAGCCGGTGGTCTTGGTTTCGCTTTTCTGACCTTTTTTAATGCCACACTGGAATCCGGTGTCAAGATCGTGCTGGAAGAAACAAGACTTCGTGACTATGTAAAAGATGCCGATATCGTTCTTACCGGCGAAGGCCGCCTGGACAGCCAGACTGTCATGGGCAAGGCTCCGATCGGTGTTGCACAGACAGCTAAGGAATATGGCTGCATGGTCCTTGGCTTTTCCGGAAGTGTAGCCAAAGATGCCGGAATCTGCAACGAAAACGGCATCGATGCCTTTTTCCCGATCCTTCACAGCATCACAACGCTTGACGAAGCCATGCAAAACGAAACAGCCCGACACAACATGGCAGATACCACCGAACAGGTATTTCGCACCATCCACGCCTGCCGTAATCTGAACATAAACTAAGGAGGAACTCTCATGGAATTTACAACTCTTGGCGCACTCGTGGGACTTATTCTCGCGATCGTGCTGATCATCAAAAAAGTACACCCCGCATACAGCCTGATCCTCGGTGCCCTCATCGGTGGCATCATCGGCGGTGGCGGCCTCGTCACCACAGTAGACACCATGGTATCCGGTGCCCAGAGCATGATGTCCTCCGTACTGCGCATCCTCACCTCCGGTATCCTTGCCGGTGCCCTGATCAAAACGGGCGCTGCTGAAAAGATCGCAGATGTTATCGTAACCAGACTTGGTGAACGTTTCGCCATCGTTTCCATCGCAGTATCTACCATGATCATCTGCGCAGTAGGCGTATTTGTGGATATTTCTGTTATCACCGTGGCTCCGATCGCCATGGCGATCGGCCTCAAAGCCGGCTACAACAAACCAGCTATCCTGCTCGCGATGATCGGTGGCGGAAAAGCCGGAAACATCATCTCGCCAAACCCGAACACTATAGCAACCGCAGAAGCCTTCCAGACAGATCTGACTGCCCTGATGATGCGCAACATCATTCCGGCCATCGCTGCTGTCATCGTTACGATCCTGTTGGCTTCCTTCCTTGCAAAGAAAAACAACGGTGCAAAGCTGTCCGCATCTGAACTTGAAGAAACTACGACCAGACAGCTGCCTTCCTTTGTGGCAGCCATTGCCGGTCCGCTGGTCGTCATAGTCCTTCTGGCTCTGCGCCCGCTGTTTTCCATCACGATCGATCCACTGATTGCACTGCCACTTGGCGGTATCGTATGTATGCTCGCCTGCGGCCAGATCAGACACATCGTATCCTACTGTGAATTTGGTCTGAGCAAAGTTCTTGGCGTATCCATCCTTCTGATCGGTACCGGAACTCTCGCCGGCATCATCAAGGCTTCCGCCATCCAGACGGACATGATCAGCCTGCTGGAAATGGCAAGTCTTCCAGCCTTTGTACTGGCTCCGATCTCCGGTATCCTCATGGCAGGTGCCACAGCATCCACTACAGCCGGTGCAACCATAGCCTCACAGACTTTCTCCGGTGCCCTGCTGACAAGCGGTGTACCTGCTCTGGATGCCGGTGCCATGATCCACGCCGGTGCAACTGTCATCGACTCTCTGCCTCATGGTTCCTTCTTCCATGCCACCGGCGGATCCGTCAATATGCAGATCAAAGAACGTATAAAGCTTATTCCGTACGAAGCACTCGTCGGTCTGACCAGCACGATCGTATCGTGCATCGTATATCTGCTGTAGGTAATTCACTTGCAAAACACTGTCCGTGACAGTGTTGCAGCATGCAAAGCAGTAACAAAAGAGAGACACAGTTACGTGATTTTATCTCACATTTTTCTGTGTCTCTCTTTTGTTTTACCGCGTATATCTCCTGGTTTACGTCTACGCTCTTTCATTTTCCAGATTCCATGCATATCGCCTGGTTTCGATATATGTCTTTCCTATTTTTCCTGATACTCGTACCCGCCCTCAATCGCGTGGATCAGATCCACGATCAGCGTATTGTACGGAGTCGACACACCATACTGCTTCGCCTGCTCCACGATAGCGCCATTGATCGCATCGATCTCTGTCCGGATATGTTTCTTTTTATCCTGATACATGGAAGAATATCCGTCTCCGGCATCTTCACATACTTTGTGAACCATAGCCAGTGCCTCACGGCGGTCAAAGTATGTACCATCGGCCTCTGCCACTTCTACTGCCTCATAGATCAGTCGTTTGGCAAAATTCCAGGCATAATCATTTTTGATCATATAGCCGATCGGAGTTTCCGTGATCGCTGTAACCGACACACTGCGCGACCAGCTTTTGCTTACACGCGAAGATTTGAAGTGCTGCAAAGAACTGAATATGCTGTTAGTGGATAATCTGTAATTCATCCTCGAAACATTCGAAACTGATTTTTATGGAACTGTCCCGCCCATTGTTTTTTCACACAGTTTACAGCAAAAGATTGGCTGCTTTTTCTTTTTTCCGTGGTCATTTTTTTGGTTTATCACCACTTTTGACAACGGATTTACTGTTTTCACGGCTTTCCGTGGTTATTTCCTGTGCTTCTCGCCACTTTTGACAACGGATTTACTGCTTTCACGGCTTTCCGTGGTTATTTCCTGTGCTTCTCGCCACTTTTGACAACGGATTTACTGCTTTCACGGCTTTCCGTGGTTATTTCCTGTGCTTCTCGCCACTTTTGAC
>JAHZHB010000151.1:36734-60581 GCA_019420465.1 Lachnospiraceae bacterium | reverse complement strand
AAGCAGCTTACGAAGAGGCTGAGCATGCAGCTAAATTTGCAGAGCTTCTGGGCGAAGTTGTTACAGACAGCACCAAGAAGAATCTGGAAATGCGTGTAGAGGCAGAGAACGGCGCTACAGCTGGTAAGACAGATCTGGCTAAACGTGCAAAAGCAGCCGGTCTGGATGCTATTCATGATACTGTTCACGAAATGGCACGCGACGAAGCCCGTCACGGCAGAGCATTCAAAGGTCTTCTGGAGAGATACTTCGGCTAAGAAAAAGCGTAAAAGCGCATAATCTGGTACTTGACAGGAGGGTGGATCCGCAGAGGGTTCGCCCTCCTTTTTCTGTCAGTCATATCAGTAACTGGTCCAGGGAAGCAATTTTGATTAATCGGGAAAATCGGATAACCCCGTTTACAAACAGCTAAAAATATGCTATTCTCCCAATATACGTCCAAACACAAGGATGGAGAGAGTACCATACAGGAACCTGTTACAGAGAATCCCCGGTGGCTGAGAGGGGTACAGCAGTAGCGTATGGGAACATGGCTCTTAAGGGGCGCACCGAGGATGTCGGATGACACTTAGGCTGCGACAGGTTCCGCCTGTTATAGCGGATAGGTATGTGCATGTACCTGCAGAGGCTGTCTTTGCGAAGAGGCAGTGAATGGAAGTGGTAACACGAGAGCATCGTCTTCCCCGTACAGGGGAGGACTTTTTTTATTGTATGTATACAAGGTGACAGATGCTCAGTGAATCGCTTTTCAGACAGCCGGGGCAGGTTTTTAAAGAAAGGAGAACCAAATGAACAGAGGAAAATATTATATGACGACAGCGATTGCCTACACATCAGGCAAGCCGCATATCGGTAACACGTACGAGATCGTACTGGCAGATTCCATCGCCCGTTTCAAAAGACAGCAGGGGTATGATGTCTTTTTCCAGACCGGTACCGATGAGCACGGCCAGAAGATCGAGCTGAAGGCCGAGGAAGCCGGTATCACACCGAAGGAATACGTGGATAATGTTGCCGGTGAGATCAAGAGAATTTGGGATCTGATGAATACATCCTATGATAAATTTATCCGTACCACAGATACCGACCATGAGAAACAGGTACAGAAGATCTTTAAGAAGCTGTACGATCAGGGCGATATCTACAAGGGCTACTACGAGGGTATGTACTGTACACCGTGTGAGTCCTTCTTTACAGAATCCCAGCTGGTAGACGGCAAATGTCCGGACTGCGGACGTCCGTGTACACCGGCTAAGGAGGAAGCATATTTCTTTAAGATGAGCAAATACGCTGACCGCCTCATCGACTACATCAATACACATCCGGAATTTATCCAGCCGGTATCCCGTAAGAATGAGATGATGAACAACTTCCTTCTGCCGGGTCTGCAGGATCTGTGTGTATCCCGTACATCTTTTACCTGGGGTATTCCGGTAACGTTTGATCCGAAGCATGTCACCTATGTATGGCTCGATGCACTGACAAACTATATCACAGGTATCGGTTATGACTGTGACGGGGAGTCCAGCGATCTGTTTAAGAAAAACTGGCCGGCTGATCTGCATCTGATCGGTAAGGATATCATCCGTTTCCATACGATCTACTGGCCGATCTTTCTGATGGCTCTGGATCTGCCGCTGCCGAAGCAGGTCTTTGGTCATCCGTGGCTGTTACAGGGTGATGGCAAGATGAGTAAATCCAAAGGAAATGTGATCTATGCAGATGATCTGGTAGATCTGTTCGGTGTGGATGCAGTCCGTTATTTTGTACTGCATGAGATGCCGTTTGAAAACGATGGTGTGATCACCTGGGAGCTGATGGTAGAGCGTCTGAATTCTGAGCTTGCCAATACGCTGGGCAACCTGGTCAACCGTACGATCTCTATGTCCAACAAGTACTTTGGCGGTGTCGTAAGACAGACCGGCGTGACAGAGGATGTGGATGCGGATCTGAAGGCTGTCTGCGCGGCAGCAGTAGATAAAGTCGAAGCCAAGATGGATGAGCTTCGTGTGGCAGATGCGATGACAGAGATCTTTAATCTGTTCAAACGCTGCAATAAATATATCGATGAGACCATGCCGTGGGCACTGGCCAAGGATGAGACAAAGAAGGAGCGTCTGGAGGAAGTTCTGTACAATCTGGTAGAGAGTATCTGCATCGGTGCTACGCTTTTATCTTCCTTTATGCCGGAGACGACAGAGAAGATTCTGGCACAGCTGAATGCGCCGGCAAGAGAGTATGATGATCTGAAAGATTTCGGTCTGTATCCGTCCGGTCAGAAGGTTACGGATGCACCGCAGATCCTGTTTGCCCGTCTGGACCTCAAAGAGGTTATGGAAAAGGTAGAAAAGATCAAGGCTGCACAGAAGGCTGTTGTAGCACCGGCTGAACCGGAAAAGGAAGAGGCTGTGATCGATATCGAGCCGAAGGAAGAGATCTCTTTTGAAGATTTCGGAAAAATGCAGTTCCAGGTCGGTGAGATCATTTCCTGTGAGGCTGTGAAGAAGTCCAAAAAGCTGCTCTGCAGTCAGGTTAAGATCGGAAGCCAGGTAAAACAGATCGTTTCCGGTATCAAGGCACACTATTCTCCGGAAGAGATGGTGGGCAAGAAGGTGATGGTTCTGGTGAACTTAAAACCGGCGAAGCTGGCAGGGGTGCTGTCGGAGGGCATGATTCTGTGCGCGGAGGATGCGGATGGAAATCTGGCACTGATGACACCGGAAAAAGAAATGCCGGCAGGAGCTGAGATTTGCTAGGATAAACTGTGAAAACGTCGAGGCTGCCTTGCTGCACCGTGAGGTGCGTGGGGTGGTCTTGTTGGTGGCCAATAAGTGCAACGCTTTGCTGAGCTAACGGCTAACTGCATCTAACGCGCTCGCTAAAGCGGGCTCGCGCGTAAGATTACGTAAGCCGTGGATCTCATCAAAGCTAAAAGCGCACTTTGATCATTGGCCACCAACAAGACCACCCCACGCACCTCACGGTGCAGCAAGGCAGCCTCAACGTTATTTACGTTTATGGTGGACGCATGGAGAGTTGGAAGGAGAGAATGGTATGATTATTGAGACGCATGCGCATTATGATGATGAGGCGTTTGAGGAGGACAGGGAAAAGCTGCTTGCGAGGTTGCCTGTGGAGGGGATCGGACGGGTGATCAATGTGGGAGCAAATATGGAGACGACGGAGAATAGTGTGGCTCTGGCGAGGCAGTATTCGTATGTGTATGCAGCTGTGGGGGTGCATCCGGATGATGTGGAGGAGCTGGATGAGAGGAAGGTGCGGCGGCTGCATGAGCTTTGCCGGATGGATAAGACGGTGGCGGTCGGGGAGATCGGGCTGGATTATTACTGGCATAAGGAAGAAGAGCATCAGAAGCTGCAAAAGTACTGGTTCAGAAGACAGCTTGCGATCGCCAGGGAGGAAAAGCTGCCGTTTATCATTCACAGCCGGGATGCCGCTCAGGATACTTTTGAGATCATGAAAGAGGAAAATGCCGGCGAGATCGGTGGTGTCGTACACTGCTTCTCCTACTCCACCGAACTTGCCCGTGAATACGTCAAAATGGGTCTCTACATCGGCGTCGGTGGAGTCGTTACCTTCAAAAACGCCCGCAAGCTCAAAGAAGTCGTCACCGACATCCCTTTGACCCATATCCTTCTCGAAACCGACAGCCCCTACATGGCTCCCACCCCCCACCGCGGCAAGCGAAACTGCTCCCTCTACCTCCCCTACGTAGCAGAAGAAATCGCCAGCCTGAAAGGTACAACCCCAGAAGAAGTCATCCGCCAGACAGAGGAAAATGCAAGGAAACTGTTCTATAAGATGAAGTAATGAAGCTATAAAAACCCAACATTTTCCATACCTGCATCCTCTCAAAGTCAGAACGGGACGTGCGGCGGCGGGCAGGGTGTCGGGGATATCTGGTGGCAAACGATTCAAAGTGCGCCCTTAGCTTTGATGAGATCCACGGCTTACGTAATCTTACGCGCGAGCTCGCTTATGCGAGCGCGTTAGATGAAGTTAGCCGTTAGCTCAGCAAAGCGTTGCACTTGTTTGCCACCAGATATCCCCGACACCCTGCCCGCCGCCGCACGTCCCGTTCGTCCGTCCGTCCCCCCTCACCCGTGAACAGCCAATTTTTCAACGCAAGCGGAACTTGTCACTCCCCCATTCTATGATAGAATAAAAGCAACGAAAAACAGGGAGGAACAACCATGGCATCCGTATGCATTCTTGACGAATTTGAAGTACATAAAAACGAAGAATTTCTGCGCATCGCAGAAGCCTTAAAACCCGAACTCATCCGCACAGAAGTGGCCCCCAGACGTCTTCTGACCATAGAAACCACCGACCACCCCGAACCCGTCATCACAGCCGAAGAGTCTGTCGAAGCCTTAAGCCAGAAAGTCCTGAAAAAAGACGACAGCGTCATTTTGGATTTTGGTACTCATCACGTCGGCTATGTGACCTTAGATCTTGCCTCCGTCGGCAGCCATCAGGACGCACCTGCCTATATCTATCTGAAATTTGCCGAGCGTCTCGACGAACTGACTACAGATATTGCCGCCTACGACGGCTGGATCAGTAAGGGCTGGATTCAGGAAGAATATATCCATGTAGATGTACTTCCGGCAAAGCTTGAGCTGCCGAGACGTTACGCTTTCCGATATATGGAGATCAAAGTTCTCGACGTATCCTTAAAATTCTCTCTCGTGGTCCGTGACGTACATATGCAGTCCGTATCCGCAGTCCGCGAAGCGTCCGTTCAGCCGTTGAAAACAGAAGATGCGCTGCTGAAAAAGATCGATGAAGTCAGCATCCGCACTCTCAAAAACTGTATGCAGATCGTTTTCGAGGACGGTCCGAAGCGTGACCGCAGAATGTGGCTCGGTGACCTCAGACTGCAGGCCAGAGCAAACTACAATACCTTTAAGGAAAAAGAACTGGTCAAGAGATGTCTGTATCTGTTTGGCGGTCTGACGTTTAATGAAGGAAAAATCCCGGCCTGTCTGTTCCTGGAGCCGACGATCGAGCCGGATGATACGTACCTGTTCGATTATGCCCTGCTGTTTGGCTCTGCGCTGATGGACTATTATCAGGAGACAAATGACGAAAAGACTCTGCAGGATCTTTATCCGGTAGCGATCCGCCAGATTGAGATCGGCATGAGCTATCTGACAGAGGATAAGGTGATCCCGGATCACAGCGGCGAATTCTGGTGCTTCGTAGACTGGGGCGATGGCCTGAATACACAGGCCTGCTCTTTGGCTATCCTGATCTATGCGATGCGCTACGGTATCCGTCTGGCCGCCTGCATGGAGGACGATGAGACGATCGACTGGCTGACAAAGGAGATCGCTGTGCTGAAACAGTCCGCGATCGACCATTACTGGGATGAAGAACAGCAGCTGTTTGTCAGCGGCGCTGACCGTCAGGTATCCTGGGCAACACAGGTATGGATGATCCTGGCCCGTGTATTTGATCAGGAGAAAAACCGCAGCCTGATCCTGCATACGATCGAGGCCAATCCAAAATATACGATGGTCTCTCCGTACATGTACCATCATTATATCGATGCTCTGATCCGTTCCGGTGAAAAAGAACGTGCGCTGGAGGAAATGAAGCGCTACTGGGGCGGTATGATCGAGGAAGGTGCTGATACCTTCTGGGAACTGTACAATCCGGCAAACAAATATGAGTCACCGTATGGCTCTGTGGCAGTCAACAGCTACTGCCATGCATGGAGCTGCACACCGACGTATTTCCTGCGCAAATTTTATACAGAAAAATAAGGAGAAAAGAATGAAGACAACCTACTGGATCTGGTATCCGGGCGATTTTGAACTGTATCATGCCATGAAACAGAATTTCAGCCGTGTGGAGCGAGGCTACGGCTGGCCGGCGTTCTGGAAAAGTGAAGGCTTCAGAAACCGTGTGGCTTTCCGAAGAACGTATCAGCTCGAAAAAGAGACAGCGTTTACGGTATATTCCGATGCTGTCGGCTTTGTGCTTGCAGGAGAAAACAAGTATCCGTTTGGCAAAACGATCACCTGTGGTCCGGGAGAAGTGAGCATTTCCGTCCATGCAGGCTGTATCGAGGCATTTCCGAGTATCTATGTAGAGGGCGAGGTTATCTGTTCCGACAAGGGATGGCTGGTGGAGGACTATGAAAATCCGCTGACACCCGTGGGAAAAAGCCGGTATTTTACTCGAAAAGACCAGAATCCGACCGTCTGGGAATACAGCGAAAAGGAGTATCTGCCTGTCGAGGAGACAGAAATAAACGGCGGTGTGCTGTTTGGCTTTGAAACAGAGCTTACGGCTGTGCTGCAGGTGGCGTATACAAAAGGGTATCAGCCGCTTTGCATCTGCTGTGGTGAGTCAAAGGAAGAGGCCCTGGATGAGGTGCACTGTTACTACAGCTGGGAGCCGGATGAAAAGACAGGCTGCTGTCCGTGCTGTGCTGTCCGTTATGCCTTTATTCCGGGGATTAAGAAAGGGGATGTACACCTGACGGCGCGTCATCAGTACGTGGATATCCCGGTACGGGCGAAGTTTCACTGTGACGATGAGAAGCTGAATGCGATCTGGGATGTGGCTGAGCATACCTTCAGGCTCTGCAGCGGGATTTTCTTTATCGACGGTGTGAAAAGGGACAAATGGATCTGGTCCGGCGATGCGTACCAGAGCCTTTTTGTCAACCAGTATCTGCTGGCAGATCCCGATATCGACCAGCGTACACTTCTGGCGCTCCGCGGCAATGATCCGATGACGACCCATATCAACACGATCATGGATTATTCGCTGTTCTGGATTCTCGGCGTGAAAAAGCACTATGAGGCTTACGGTGATCTGGATTTTGTCAAACAGGTGTATCCGAAGATGTGTTCTCTGATGGCATTCTGTGAAAAACAGACAGAGGAACACGGTTTTATCGTGGGTCGTGAAAAAGACTGGGTTTACATCGACTGGGCGGATATGGACAAGGAAGGCCCGGTCTGTGCGGAACAGATGCTGTATGCGGCCTGCTTTCAGACGATGGAAGAGATCAGTACGGTTCTTGGCGAGGACGGCACGGTATACCACGACAGATATATGCAGTTAAAGACGGCGATCCCGGCCTTTTTCTGGGATGAAGAGAAGGGTGCGTTTATCGATTCCTACGTTTCTGGAAAACGTCATGTGACACGTCATGCCAATATTTTTGCGATTCTGTATGATATCGCGGATGGGGGGCAGCAGGAGAAGATCGTGGAGCATGTGATCAATAATCCGGCGATCGCGGCGATCACTACGCCGTACTTTAACTTCTTTGCACTCGATATGATGTGCCGGATCGGCAAATATCAGGATGTGTTTGATACGCTGCACAGCTACTGGGGAGGTATACTCGACCGCGGTGCAGTGACGTTCTGGGAGGAATACGATCCGAAGGTGCCGGAAAGCGAGCAGTACGATATGTACGGCGACCGGTTTGGCAAGAGCCTGTGCCATGCATGGAGCGCCAGTCCGATCTATTTCCTGGCAAAATACTTTATGGGGCTTTCGTTTGAAAAGGATGCAGCCTTTGTTCTGCGGCCGCAGCTGTCCTTCTTCTCTTCCTTTACCTGTACGTTACCTGCAGGAGCGGGAAAGGTCGAGATGACATGGGATGGCTCACAGCTGAATGTCTTTACGGATGTGACCGGAGGAAGGATTGTCTGCGGTGACAGAACTGTTCTTCTTGAAGCGGGGAAAATGGTATCTGTAAAACAGGGAGCTTTTCCCCAAAAACATCGGTTATAGCATATACAGTAGCCGGGTATCGAAATTAAAAAAGAATGTGACAGAGAAGTATAAGAAAGGGAAAACATGAAAAAAACAGCGTTTAATACAGGCTGGTACTGCCAGTGTCTGACCAGAGACGAAAAAGAATATCCGGTCACACTGCCGCATGACGCCATGCTTTCAGAACCCCGCACCGTGGACAGTATGGGACGGGAAAATATCGGCTGGTATATAGGCGGCGATTATGCCTACAGAAAAGAGTTCTTTGTTGATGAGACGTGTCGAGGACAGGAGATGATCCTGGAGTTTGAGGCTGTGTATCACAATGCAGAGGTGTATGTCAACGGTGAAAAGGCAGCTTTCCGTCCGTATGGCTATACCAATTTTTACGTGGATCTGAAGCCATATCTGCACTATGGAGAGACAAACGAGATCCGTGTGATCGCGAAAAATACGGATCAGCCAAACAGCCGCTGGTATCCGGGTACGGGTATCTACCGTCCGGTTATGCTGTATACGGCCGGACAGAAACATATCCAGGTCAACGGGGTAAGAATCCGCACGGTAAGTTATGCTCCGGCAGTGATCGAGGTGAAGGTAAAGACCTCTGAGCCGGGAAATGTCCGGGTACAGATCTGCCATGAGGGACAGACTGTGCTGGAAAGCGAAGCCGTGGCCGAAGAAAAGGAAGCTGTGTTTACACTGGAGATTCCGGATGCAAAGCTCTGGAGCTGTGAGACGCCGGAACTGTATACCTGCAGGGCGTTTTTTGCAGAGGATACTACAGAGGACACCTTTGGTATCCGCAGCCTTGGCTGGGACAGTGAAAAAGGACTCTCGATCAACGGAGAGCATGTGATCCTGCGCGGAGCCTGTATCCATCATGATAATGGTCTGCTTGGTGCGTGCGCATTCCCGGAGGCAGAGGAGCGAAAGGTGCGCATTTTAAAGGAAAACGGCTACAATGCGCTCCGTTCGGCCCATTACCCGTGTTCAAAGGCGATTCTGGATGCCTGTGACCGCCTTGGTATGCTGATGATGGATGAATATGTGGATGTATGGTATATCCACAAAACACAGCATGACTATGCAGAGTATATGCAGGACTGGTGGAAAGAGGATATCCGGGATATGGTTGAAAAGGATTTCAACCATCCGTCCGTGATCATGTATTCCACCGGAAACGAGGTTTCCGAGACCGCACAGAAAAAGGGTATCGAGCTGACGGGACAGATGACACAGTATATCCATGCCCTCGACGGCACCCGTCCGGTGACCTGCGGTATCAATATTTTCTTTAATTTCTTAAGTTCCATGGGCTTTGGTGTCTACAGTGACGAGAAAGCAAAGCAGAGTGCCGAAGCGGCGAAAAAAGAGCTGGAAAAGAAGAAAAAAGAAGAAAAGCAGCCGGAGAAAAAGAAAAAGGCTGTCGGCAGCGAGTTTTACAATACGCTGGCCTGCATGTTGGGCGATAAATTCATGAAATGGGGTGCCACGCTGTATCCCTGTGACCTGAAAACGAGAGATGCCTTTGCCAATATGGACGTGGCGGGGTATAACTACGGCATTGACCGTTATGAGCATGATCTGAAAAAGTATCCGGATCGTCTGATCCTTGGCAGTGAGACGTTTTGCAAGGATGCGTATGCGTTCTATGAGATGGCGAAAAAACATCCGCGCCTTATTGGTGACTTTGTCTGGGCCGGATGGGACTATATCGGTGAGGTCGGTGCAGGCTGTGCCGAGTACAGCGATTATAATTTCGGCGGGGAACGTCCGGAGACGGGGATGACCGGCGGTAACGGTCGTATCGACCTTCTGGGCAAACCGCGTGCCGAGGCGGCGTATACGAGAGTCGCCTTTGATGTGGAAAAGGGACCGTGTATGGCGATCTGGCCGGTTTATCAGACGGAGAAGTTAAATATCACCGGCTGGCAGCTGACAAAGGCACTGGAAAGCTGGTCTTACCGGGGCTGTGAGGGTATGCCGGCAAAGGTCGAGGTATACGCAAGAGCGGCATCTGTAGAGCTGTTCTTAAACGGAAAGAGCCTTGGAAAGAAAAAGATGCCGAAGAAAAACTGTCGTGTAGTCTTCTCTGTGACCTACGCTGACGGTGAACTGACGGCAGTAAGCTACGATGCCTCCGGCCGTGAGATCGGCCGCCAGAGCATGGTGACGGCAAAAGAAGAGACAAAGCTCAGCCTGCTTCCGGAGACAAAGACCGCCAGGCCGGGCAGTCTGGTCTTTGTACCGATCCGCTATACAGACGGCGAAGGTACATGGAAACCGATGGAGAAGCATACGCTTTCGGTACAGGTGGAAAACGGTACGCTGGCAGGATTTGGCAGTGCGAACGCCTATACGGAGAGAAACTATACGGACAGCGTGACCGATACCTACTATGGTGAGGCCATGGCCATCGTGCGTGTCGGTGCGCAGGGAATGGTAAAAGTTGTTATAAAAGATGAGACGACAACAGCTGCTGTAGATATTCAGGTGACGGCATAAAACCTGCTGTGTAAACACATCCATACGGCAAAGTGAACAAAAAACAAACCCTGTATTTGTGCATGTTTTTGCCCCGTATAAAAACTGAAAAATTCACGTAAAAAAACGCTTCCATTTACGGCTGAAAAAGTGCAGTCCGCGTTTAAAATGGGAGCGTTTTTTTAAAATATGGTAGGATGAGGGCATGAAAAGTATGGAGGCTGAAAACTGTATGGCCTGGCCATATTTTGGGAAAGAAAGGAGAACAAAATGAGCAGAAAAAGCAATATCTGGCGTGGACTGACTACCCTTACTGCATCTCTTCTGACCGTTTCTGCTGTTGCAGGACCGCTGGTAGATGGTTACCGTACAGACATCGACAAGTTCCTGGGCACAAAGAGCAGTGCGCTGGTGACAGAAAACGCAGAGGGTGAGGATCTGTATTCCTTCAAATCTGACTATGCCACAACAACAGAGCTTCTGGATTCCATCGAGGATCTCGGTGAGCGCATGAGTGAAGAGGGAACTGTTCTGTTAAAGAATGAAAACAAGGCACTTCCGCTGACACAGGATGAGACACAGAAGCTGTCTCTTCTCGGATTTTCCAGCTACTATCCGGTACAGGGTGGTGACATGGGAAGCTCCCTGACAGCAAACAAAGGTACAGATGCCGATACCGTAGACTTCGTAGAGGCACTGACAGCCAAGGGCTTTGGTATCAACAGCAACCTGCAGGAGCTTTACAAGAGTCTGGAAGCTGATTTCAAGACAGAGATCAATATGTGGGGAAATATCATGGAATATTACCACATCACAGCTCCGGCTACAGACGGTGTGTTCGCAAGCAAGGAGCCGTCTCAGGAAAAGATGGACAGCACAGACGCAGGCTGGAAAGATTCCCTGAAAGATTACAACGTTATGCTGGTAACGATCGCACGTTCTTCCACAGAGAACGGTACATATCTGCCGGGCGTTGACGGTGTGGATGCTTCACAGAACCTGAACCAGACAGATCCGCTGGGCTTAAGTGATGATGAGCGTGACCTGATCAATGCTGCTGTAGAGGCTAAGAAATCAAACGGCGGTAAAGTTATCGTTATGCTGAACAATGCCAACGCTATGGAGATCGATGAGATCAAAAATAACGCTGACGTAGATGCGATCCTCGAGGTTGGTCTTCCGGGTGGCTACGGCTTCTACGGTGTGGCTGATGTCCTTTCCGGTGATGTCAATCCGTCCGGTCATCTGGCTGATACCTACGCTGTGACAAATGCCAACTCTCCGGCAGCACAGAACTTCGGAAACTTTGCATGGACCAATGCTGATCCGACAACAAACATCAATGCAGAGGAAGTCGAAGCTGAGGGTATCTACACAGGATACAAATATTATGAGACAAGATATGCTGATACCGTACTGGGTCAGGGTAATGCAGCAGCTACTGTAGGAAGCTCCACAGGCGATGCATGGAACTATGACAACGAGGTATCCTATCCGTTCGGTTACGGCCTTTCCTATACCACATTTACACAGTCTTTAAAGAACGTAAATGTAGATCTGGCAAGCAGAACCGTAACAGCAGAGGTAGAGGTTACCAATACCGGTGATGTTGCCGGTAAGGATGTTGTACAGTTCTATACTTCTGTACCGTATACCTCCTACGATGTAGAGCACAAAGTAGAAAAAGCTGCGATCCAGCTTCTGGACTATGAAAAGACAGATGTGATCGAGCCGGGTGCAAGCCAGACCGTAACGATCACAGCTGATGCACAGGATATGGCCAGCTGGGATTCTACCTGCGCTAACGAAGCAGGAACAACAGGTAACTGGATTCTTGATAATGGTACATATTACTTCACTGTTGGTAACGGTGCACACGAGGCTGTAAACAACGTACTTGCTGCACAGGACCAGACAGTAGACGGAAACAGAGATAACGTACAGACATGGGAGCTGGGAGCGTTTGATTCTTCCTCCTTTGCTGTAACCTTGAACGGTACTCCGGTAGAGAACCAGCTGCAGGATGCAGACCTGAACTACTGGATGGACGGCACAGTAACTTACCTGACCAGAAATGACTGGGAAGGCACATGGCCGAAGACATACAAAGATCTGACAGCTACAGACGATATGATCAGTGTGATGGCAGATGACTACAGCACGATCGAGGCAAACGGTGATCCGTCATCCGTAACCTTCGGCGCTGACAACGGTCTGACACTGGCAAGCCTGAAGGGTGTAACCGATATCACCGATGAGAGATGGAGCCAGCTGATCGACCAGATCACTCTGGAAGAGGCCCTGATCCGTACAGGTCTTGGCGGAACCAGCACAAAGATCATCGAGTCCATCACTTCTCCGGAAGTTATCCAGAATGACGGACCGAACGGATTTAACTCTTATCCGCTGGGACAGTATGCAAGCTCTGATGCATCCACAGGTGATCCGTGCGTGATCGCAGAGGATGATCCGAACCGTGACTACAAGATGGGTGTTATGGCAAATGAGACAGTCATTGCCCAGACATTCAGCAAACAGATGGCTGCAGAGTGGGGTAAAGCCGTAGGTAACTACTCTCTGTGGGCAAACACAGCGATCTGGTGGGGTGTTGGTACCAACCTGCATCGTGTACCGTACAATGCACGTAACCATGAGTACTATTCTGAGGATGCTGTTCTGACAGCAGGACAGGGTGCCGCAGTGATCGAAGCCGGACAGGCTTACGGTACGATCATCGCACCGAAACATCTGGCATTTAACGATACAGAGATCAACCGTACAGGTATTGCCGAGTTCATGAGTGAGCAGGCTGCCCGTGAAAATGAGCTTCGTGGTACACAGGATTGTATCGAGGAAGCCGGCGCACTTGGCGTAATGACAACCTACAACCGTGTTGGCTGTGTAACAAGTAATGCACATACAGGACTGCTGCAGAACATTCTGCACAATGAGTGGGGATTCAAAGGTCTGATGTCTGAGGACTTTATCCAGGATCCGACCTATACAAAGATCCGTATGGCTGTACACAATGGTGTAACCATGACATGTAACACAGGTGACAACACGATGGCAGCAGTTATGGAAAAATGGCCATTCTGGAGCGTAGAGAATGCAAGTCAGAGCGAAGAGCTCTTAAGAGATCTGAAACAGGCTATGCTGTATCAGAACTATGCGATCGCAAACTCCAACGCTATGGACGGTATGTCAACATCTACACATATGGAGAAGCTGAATACATGGTATGATAACCTGATCATGGGTCTGCGTATCGGCTTTGGTGTGCTGACAGTACTCTGTGTAGCCATGTATCTGCTTGGACTGAAAAAGAAAGAGCAGTAAGGAGGAAGAAAAATGACAGAAAAGAAAAATATGGGCGCCGGTGTGATCCTTGGCGTAATCACCATCCTTGTGACTGTTGCAGGCATGATCCTGTATATGATGAACTGTAAGACAAATTACTTTGCCAATATGGGTACAGACAGTACTGTGATCGCATGCTTTGTCATCGCTGCTGTTCTTGAGGCTGTGATGATCGTCGCATCCTTAAAACTGGGCGCCAAGCCGGTACTGGATATCCTTCCGGTAGCAAGCGGTGTGCTGACAGCAGTAGCTGCAGTTCGCTTTATCGGCAGCAGAATCGCCGGTATCGCTTCCATTATGACCTTTGAAAACAACGCAGAAAATATGGCAGATCTGAACAATGCGATCGTAGGTATGGTCGTATGTGTGGTAGCTTTAGTATGCGTGATCTTCTCCTCTTTCTTCAAAGTGGTAAAGGATTGATAGTATGAGCAAAACGAAACGTGATTTCTGGGCCGGTCCGCTGACCGGTTCCAGAATTAAATCTGACGATGTAAAATTTCCGGAGATGCTGATCGGCTACTTTATCGGACCATTCGGTGCACTGTTAGCCTCCGGTATCTTTACCAGTATTCTGCAGAACTACTTTACCGATGTTCTGAAACTGAATCTGACATTTCTGACAACATTACAGCTGTTTTCAACGATCCTGATCGTAGCGGCCAACCTGATCGTGGGTCAGCTGATCGAGCGTACGAAAACGATGGCAGGAAAGGCAAGACCGTGGATCTTACTGTCTGCACTGACTCTTTCCATTGCCTCTGTACTGATGTTTATCGTTCCTTTTGAGGGAACGGCTAAAATGGTATGGATCGCGATCGCCTACAACCTGTTCTATGCAGTGGCTTATCCGATCTACAATACCGCAAACTCCACCCTGATCCCGGTATCAACAAGAAACAGCCAGCAGAGAGGTGCTCTCGCATCCTTTACAAATGTGGCCGGTCTTGCGGTTATGGGTGCCGGTTCCATGGTATTTCCGATGCTCGTATCCTTCGCGTTAAAAGAGAATCAGCATCTGTGGCTGATCGCTATGGCTGCGATCGCTATCTTCTCGGCACTGACCATCTTTTTACAGTTCCAGTTCACCCGTGAGCGTGTAACGGAGGAGCTGATGGCACAGGGCGCAGACGATGAAGAAAAAGAGACAAAGACCGTATCTCTTGGCGAGCAGTTAAAGGCTGTGACCAGTGACAAGATGTGGTGGATCGTTATGCTGTTCTATCTGGGCTTCCAGTGGAGTGGTGCGATGAAGAACGGTTCCATGACGTATTTCTGTAAATGGGTACTGGACAATACCTTCTTTGGTACAGCCGATGCCTGGGGTGCTTCCCAGTCTCTGTTAAGTATCATGGGTGCCGTACCGATGGCTGTTGCAGCAGTGGCGATCGTACCGCTCTGTAACAAGTTCGGTAAGCGTATCGTCTGCATGATCGGTATGCTTCTTGGTGCTGTCGGTGGTGTGATCGCGATCATGGGTAACGGACAGATCGTTCCGGTAGCCATCGGTGTAGCCTTAAAGTGTCTGGGCTCTGCTCCGGCCTGCTATATGATCCTTGCGATGCTGGCAGACGTGATCGACCATATCGAGTACAGAACAAACATCCGTACTGATGGTCTGACCATGTCGATCTACAGCTCCATCATGGTAGCTGCCACACCGGTATGTAACTCTATTTTCAGTGCAATCTTAAATGCCAGCGGCTATGATCAGGCTGCAGATATTGCGCTTGGTACAGCAGCACAGACGGCAGGCGCACAGATGGCGATTTCCGTAGGTTATATCTGGGTAGAGACGATCGCGTATGTGATCTGTGCCGTGCTGATCTTCTTCTTTACGGTAGAGAAAAATCTGCCGGAAGAGCAGAAAGCGATCGCTGCAAGAAAATAAAGAGGTAACTGCTCAGTCCAGGTCGAAGCATTTACTGCTGAGACCGTAAGAAAATGATTCAACAATGCAAAATCCCATCGGCGAAGCCGATTTGGAATGGATTTTGCATCGTAACTGTGAAGGTACTGAACAGTTACATAAAAAGTCGTAAAAGACGCTTGTCATCCGGCGGTCTTCTGGTATATGTATAAGGTTGGTATATCTGACCTGGATATAGCGGGAGGCCGCCGGTTTTTGTGCCATGAAGATCAGACGCTTTCCATCGAAGCAGATATTGATCTGTATGGCAGGGAAACCGGCGAATGGACAGATATTGCGTTGCAGGAAACATAAAAAAGGAGGAGAGACAAAAGATGTGTGGAAAAAAACTGAAAATTGTGGCTAATATCCTCCTTATTGGTGCGGCAGTGTGGATAACCGGCTGTGAAAAGGTGCCGGAGGAAAAGGATACCGCCTGCCATCTTGTGATCGAAGACGGGGACGGCTATCAGGTGGATATGGCTGTACAGACCGTGCAGCCGGGAAATGATGCGGCGTTTACGGTCACACTGGACGATGACTGGTATTTTCTCGGGACAGATTACCGGGGAGAGAGTGAGATCACGAAAGAAAACGGCGAAAAGACCGTGCAGGTGACGCTGCACGATGTGCAGTATTCGGAAAGTATCGGTATACAGGCAGAAAAAGGCCGGTACGCGATCTGCTACGATGCCAACGGCGGACAGGGGATCACAGACGATGGCGAAAAGGTGCGTATCTGTTATCGTGGCACACATGCAAGGATCAATACTTCAAACGGTACAGAGCTGTTCGCGCGGGAGGGATACACGCTTCTCGGATGGAATACAGCGGCCGACGGCAGCGGACAGAGTGTGGGTCTGGGAAGCCGTGTGGCGTGGACGGACGGGATCGTCCTGTATGCGCAGTGGGTCAAATGGACGGACAGCGGGGAATTCCAGTACCGTATCGACGGTGAGTTCGCCGTGATCACCGGGTACAGTGGGCATGACAGACAGGTGTGTATACCGGGTTCATTTGAGGGATATCCGGTGCGTACGATCTGTGAGCAGGCCTTTGCAGATGCAGACTGTGAGACGGTGATCCTGCCGCCCGGCATCCATGAGATTGAAAAATGGGCCTTTAAAAACAGCAGTATACAGACGCTCTACATGTATGATGATCTGGAAAAAGCCAGTGATTATGCGTTTCAGGACTGCACAGCCTTACAGACGCTGCATATCAATGCAATCGAGGCACCGGTCTACAGCGGGGGCTACTTCGATACGTTTCCGGATAAATATGACCGTCTGCTTGCCCTGCGGGACCAAAAGAAGATCGTGCTGTTTTCCGGGTCTTCGACCAGATTTGGCTATGACAGTGCCATGATCGATCAGGCATTCCCTGATTATGAGGTCGTGAATATGGGTGTTTTTGCCTATTCACCTGCCGTATGGCAGCTCGAGCTGATCCGGCAGTGTATGAAAGCGGGGGATATCCTGTTGGATTCCCCGGAATTTGATGCGCCAAACCGCCAGTTCTGTCACCAGAAGGAACTGGATTATGCTGTATTTGCGATGGTGGAGGCGGACTATGATGCGTTTTCCCTGCTGGATCTCAGAGAGTATACCCAGGTGTTTACAGCATTTTCGGCCTATCAGGAGGCACGGCAGACGATGGAGAGAAAGAGCTACGATGTCTGTGCGGCGGACTACGATGAGGACGGAAAGCCGGTGGCAGAAAAAAGCTATAACGTCTACGGCGATTACATCGTGTACCGGCCGAATGCCGCAAAGGAGGAGCCGGTCTACGGACTGGAGGTCAACTATACGGTCAATGCGTTTCCGAAAGATACGTATATCCATGCGTTGAATACGGTATATCAGGAGTTCCTGGACGGTGGTGTGCATGTATATTTTACCTATTCGCCGAGAAACCGGTATGCACTGTCAAAAGACAGCACCAAGGAGGAGAGAGCCAGACTGCATGCGTGGCTTAAGACACAGCTGATCGCGCCGGTGATTTCTGAACTGGAGGAGTCTCTGTACAGCGGTATCTACATGTACGGTACGGACAACCATCTGTCCACGGAAGGTGTACAGATCAGGACGAAGCGTGTGATCCGGGATCTTAAGGCAGAGCTTTCAAAGGAGGGAACATCATGAATTTCATATCGCTGACGTTTGTTTTTCTGTTTCCTGTGGTGCTCTGTCTGTATTTTGTGGTTCCGGGAAAGTATCAGAAGCTGCTTTTGCTGGTGGCAAGCTATGTGTTTTATCTGCAGGAAAGCTCGTATGCGGGGCTGCTTCTTGTGTTTACGACACTGTTTACCTATATGGCCGGGCGGGCAATCGAGAGAAGTTCACACAAAAAAGCATGGCTTCTGGCTGCGGCGGTTGTATGTATCGGCCTTCTGATCGGGCTGAAATATACGGTGCCGCCGGTGGGCATCTCCTTTTATACGTTTCAGACGCTTTCGTATGTGATCGATGTGTACAGGGGAGAGATACCGGCGGAAAAAGACCTGTTTACCTATGCGCTCTTTGTTGCCTTTTTCCCGCAGCTGGTCGCCGGGCCGATCGAGCGGGCAGGTGATCTTCTCAGACAGTTAAAACAAGTGCATACGGTGCATACACATGAGCTGGCGGACGGCTGCTTTCTGTTGCTTCGCGGTTTTTATAAAAAGGTCGTGGTGGCGGATCATCTGGCTGTCTATGTAGACAGAGTGTATGCAGCGCCGCAGCAGGCCGGTGGACCGGGGGTAATCTTTGGTACCGTATGCTTTGCCATTCAGATCTACTGTGATTTTTCCGGTTATACGGATATCGCCCGGGGTGCAGCCGGGATGATGGGTATCCGTCTGATGGAAAATTTCCGCCATCCGTACAGAGCGGTAAACATACAGGACTTCTGGCGGCGGTGGCATATCAGTCTGACGAAATGGTTTACGGACTATATCTATGTACCTCTTGGCGGCAGCAGAAAGGGGCCTGTCAGACACTGCCTCAATGTGCTTTTCATCTTTCTGTTAAGCGGCTTCTGGCATGGTGCGGCGCTGCACTATGTGATCTGGGGACTTTTGCATGGCGTGTATATGGTTTTCTTCTTGCTGTGGCAGCGGCTGTTTCCGGCAAAACAGGAGGGCGCACATCCGGTGGTCGGCTGGCTTGTCACGATGCTTCTGGTGGATATCGCCTGGGTATTTTTCCGGGCACCGTCTGTGGGGATGGCATGGACTGTGCTGAAACAGCCGTTTGTGCATCCGGCAGGGGATGGTCTGAGCGCGCTTCTTAGCTTTCTGGGTCTTTCCGGAAAAACGGTGTTTGCGCTTTTTCTTATCCTCTTATCCTGGGGCGTGCTGGAGCGGATACCGGAGAAGGTAACTGAGCAGATCCGGACGAAAAAGAGGCTGTATCTGGCGGCAGCTGTCTTTGTCGGTATGATAACGGTGATCGAGTTTTCCTGGCTGTCGATGATGGCGGCCGGTGGTGAAAACGCCTTTTTATATTTCAGGTTTTAAGTATGGAGAAAAAAACAGTGCGACGTGTCTTTCTGGCAGCACTTTTTGTGCTTCTGGCAGAGCAGATCTTTTTTATCGTATGCGGATTATGTCTGCCTGCGCAGTACGGGGATACGTTTATGGGAGAACTGAAAAGTAAATACAAGCGGCTGCAGAGTACGCCGGGAAAACGGATCGTCCTTGTCGGCGGCAGCGGTGTCGCCTTTGACTGTGACAGTACGCTGATCAAAGAGATGTTCCCGGAATACGAAGTGGTTAATTTCGGCATGTATGCCGGTCTGGGAACGAAAGCGGTGCTGGATCTGTCGGAGAAGGAGATCCACGAGGGAGATATCGTGATCCTTTCGCCGGAGCAGAGTACACAGACGCTGTCGGACTATTTTAACGGAACCTATATGTGGCAGGCAGCGGACGGTGCTTTCGGACTGCTTTGCGGGGTAAAAAAGGAAAATCTGGAGGATATGCTGGGGACATTCCCGGCGTTTGCTCTGGAGAAGCTGAAATATACCGTAAAGGGGCAGCTGCCACAGACGGACAGTGTGTACCGTAAGAGCTCGTTTAATGCGTATGGTGATGTGGTGCTTTCTGCAGAGCAGCAGAATGTGATGCCGTACGGGTACGACACAAACCAGCCGGTGCGCTTTGCCAAAGAGGAAGTTCAGCCGGAATTTCTTTCCTATATCAACGCCTGGGCAAAATGTCTGGAGCAAAAGGGTGCGACGGTCTGGTACCGGTACTGCCCTGTTAACCGCCTGGCTGTGGAAAACGGGGAGGATATACAGACGTATGATACCTTTTTGCGGCAGGCGCTTGCCTTTCCTGTGATCGGCAATCCGAAAGGCAGTCTGATGGAGCCGGAATGGTTTTTTGATACAAATTTTCATCTGAACAGTGCCGGAAAGACGGTGAATACGGTGCAGCTGATCCGGGATATCAAGGCGATGCTCGGAGATACACGCAAGGTAACTATCACTCTGCCCAAAATGCCACAGCAGACGTGGCAGGAGCAGGCTGTGGAAGAAAAGGTGTGGACAAAGGATGACAGTGCCGCTTTTAAAGAGGCCGAAACGATCGAGATCCCGGAGACGGTGACCCAGATCGAGGATGGCGCATTTTCCGAGTGCCCGAAGCTGAAACGGATCGTGTTAAAGCAGACGGATCCGTCCAGATGTATGGTCGGGCAGCAGCTTCTTGATAAAACGACAGCGGACATTTTTGTGCCGGGTGAGTCACTTGACAGCTATAAGAGAAACTATTTCTGGTCCGTCTACGCTGACCGGCTGCAAAAAGATGCAGATGGCGAAAAAAAATAAGCAGACCACGTAAAAATACGGCACGCGAAAAAAAACATGCTACAATGCAGATAATGAAGAAAAAAGAACTGTGAAAGTGGAGGAAATAAAAGTGAAGACAAAACAGGCTGTAAACCCGTATATGCCCAGCTGGGAGTATGTGCCGGACGCAGAGCCGCACGTTGTTGGAGACCGTGTGTATGTGTACGGTTCCCATGATCTGTTTAACGGACTGAATTTCTGTCTGGGTGACTATGTCTGCTGGTCCGCACCGGTAGATGACCTGGGCAGCTGGCGTTATGAAGGATGTATCTACAAGAGAGAGCAGGACCCGGCAGCACCCCGTATCCGTCTGACCAATGGTCTGGCTGCTCCGGATATGATCCAGGGACCGGACGGCAGATTTTATCTGTACTACTTTATGGGCGGTACAAAGATGATCTCTGTTGCCGTATGTGATGAGCCTGCAGGAAAATATGAGTTCTACGGCTATGTCAAATACAGTGACGGTGTACCGATCGGCAAGAAGGACGAGCCGTTCCAGTTTGACCCGGGTGTATTCATGGACGATGACAACAGGCTGTATCTGTACACCGGTTTTGCACTGGCAGGAAACCCGATCCTGTTAGACGGCTCCAAGCCGACCGAGCACGGCCCGATGTGCTTTGAGCTGGACCCGTCCGATATGCTGACAGTTGTAAACGGCCCGAACTATATCGGTGTAGCCGGTGAAAAGGAATCCATCGGTACCCCGTATGAGGGACATGCGTTCCTTGAAGCCAGCTCCATGCGCAAGTTTAACGGTACATACTACTTTATCTACAGTACGATGAACAGCCATGAGCTCTGCTACGCAACCAGCGACAGTCCGACCGGTGGTTTTTCGTTTGGCGGTATTCTGGTCAGCAACGGTGATATCGGACTTCCGGGCGTGCCGGATGTGGCACATGCCAGAAACAATACCGGCAATACACACGGCAGCGTGATCGAGATCGATGGTAAATACTATGTCTTTTATCACAGACACTCAAACCGTAAGCAGTCCTCCCGTCAGGCTATGGCCGAGGAGATCCGTTTCGAGGACGGTAAATTCTATCAGGCAGAGATGACATCCTGCGGCTTAAACGGTGGTCCGCTGGAAGGTAAGGGCACATACCCGTCCTACATCGCCTGCAATGTTTACGGCAAAAAAGGTACACGCTTCTTAAGCATGATCAAACACGGCAAGAAGGGCAACCCGTATCTGACCCAGGACGGCGGTGACAGAGAAGGCGGAGAAGATCAGTATCTGGCCAATATGTGTGACGGCGGCGTGGCTGTCTATAAATATTTTGATCTGACACAGACAAACGAGATCAGCGTGGCTGTAAAAAGTCGTGCGACAGGTGTGCTGTATGTGCGCACAGAAGAAAACGACGAGCCGGTCGCTACGATCGCGATCCGTCCGGGCAAAGGCGTGACACAGGCGGGCTCCGTTCTGCATGCATCCGGCAGCAAAGAGGCACTTTTCTTTACTTTCGAAGGAAAAGGCAGCTTTGATATGATTTCGTTTACCCTGAAATAACAATTTGGAATTGTTTCCCGCATCGTTTCTTGGTATACTGAACATATATTTAAGATTCGATACGGGGGACAGTTATGATACGTATTGCGACGGTGGAAGATGACGGGCGCGACCGGGAAGCGCTGATAACGCACTTACATCGATACGAGAAAGAAAACAGTCTGAAGTTCAGTATTACAGAATTTCAGGATGGTGAAGACATCATCACCAACTATGCGGCAGAGTATGATCTGATTCTGATGGATATTGAAATGACCTTTTTAAACGGCATGAAGACAGCAGAAAAGATCCGAGAGCTGGATACGGATGTGGTGATCATATTTATTACCAATGCGCCGCAGTATGCGATCCAGGGCTATAAGGTCAATGCACTGGACTACATGCTGAAGCCTATTTCCTATTTCTCTTTTTCGGAGACCATGAACAGGGCGCTCCGAAAAGTAAAGATCAGGGAAAAGGAGTATATTGCGATCTCCATGAAGGGCGGAAAGATGAAGCTGGATGTTTCAAAGATCTGCTACGTGGAAGTGCAGGATCATCTGCTGTTTTACCATACGACGGATGGCAGCTTCTCTACCAAGGGAACCATGCGCGATGTGGACGGTCAGCTCGATCCAAAGCGGTTTTTCCGCTGTAACCGCTGTTATCTGGTGAACCTCGAATATGTGGAGAATTACCAGGGCAGCGACATTTCCGTAAATGGTACAGTGATCCAGGTCAGCAGAAGCCGGAGAAAGCCATTTCTGGATGTCCTAAACGAATATTTGAATGAGGCCGCCAAATGAGAACGAGTGCAACAGGGATATTGAATACACCGGGCTATTTTTATGCTGTTTCGTACATGCTGTCCTGCCTGGTGATCCTACTGACAAACAAAAGACGGATAAAAACATGGAAAGCGATTATTCTGCACGGTGGAATATTCGCTTTTCTTCTTGGATTTATGATACTGACAGACGGTGTCAGGGTAGGTCTGTTCATACCTTCGATGTGTATGATCATAGGGCTGATCTGGGCTGATCTGTATCTGGGCTGTGAGTTTAACGTGCTGCAGGCCAGCTATTATTGCGTAAAAGCGTTCATCAACGGGGAGTTTGCCGCATCTTTGTGCTGGCAGATTTATTACCATTTTTCCAGACAGATCACCTGGATGCATGCCTGGCTGTGGAAGGCTGCGGAGATCCTTCTCGTCTATGCTCTGATCTACGGCTGTATCTTTCTTCTGGAAAGACGGCTGCATAAGGATACCGAGGAATTTTCCGTGACAAAAAGGGAGCTTCTGATCGTCTGCCTGATCGCTGTGGCTATCTTTGCGGTGAGCAATATCAGCTATCTTGATCAGAACAGTCTGTTCAGTGCCAGCATGGCATCGGATATCTTTGTCATCCGTACGCTGGTGGATTTCAGCGGACTGACTGTGCTGTATGCGTATCATTTTCAGAAAAATGAGATGCAGATGCGTTTTGAAAAGGATACGCTGCACAATATCATGGATATGCAGTACAAAAACTATCAGCTGTCTCAGGAATCGATCGATCTGGTCAACCAGAAGTACCACGATCTGAAGCACCAGATCGCTATTTTGAGAGCCGAGGCTGATACAGAAAAAAATCTTGGCTATCTTGAAAAGATGGAGCGCGAGATCAGGATCTATGAGGCGCAGAACAAGACCGGAAACAAGGTTCTTGATGCCGTGCTGACGACGAAAAGTGCGTATTGCCAGAACAAGGATATCGAGTTAAAGATCATGGCAGACGGAGCGCTGCTTGATTTTATGGAGGATATGGATGTCAGCGCGCTGTTTGGCAATATGCTGGACAATGCGATCGAGAGTGCCCTGAAGCAAAAGGACGGCAAGCGCCTGGTCGGACTCTATATTTCCGGCGAAAAGAGCTTTCTTCGCATCCGCATACAGAATTACTGCGAAGAAAAGGTGCGTTTCAGAAACGGCATCCCGCTGACGACGAAA
>JAHZHB010000151.1:0-36724 GCA_019420465.1 Lachnospiraceae bacterium | reverse complement strand
AGTTTGTTACCGACCGTAGAAAAATACGGTGGCTCTGCAGTGGCTTCACAGGAGGACAACTGGTTTGAATTAAAGATTCTGATCCCGTTGGGCGCTCAGGTGATACAATAAATTTTCATTGCTGTGCAGGGCAGCAGGAAAGGGTATAAAGAGGAGCAGATCTTCTTTATACCCTTTCGTCATATTCCCCGAAAACAGTCGCAGAAATTGTAAAAACTGCTCGACATATTCCCGGGCAGAAGCATTGACTTCTCTCTATACCGATTGGTATAATTATAGATAACAGTGGGATGCCCTGCATATTTTGCCTTGTCGGGGATACCACAAAACATTCCGGAAGATCATATTTGACAGGAGCGTATGTATGGAAAACAAAGAGAATCTGCTTACCTGTGCAAGAGATCTGTTCTATGCCAGAGGGTATGATGCGGTAGGCATACAGGAGATCGTGGATGCCGCCGGTGTGACAAAACCGACCATGTATTATTACTTCGGCAGCAAGAAGGGACTTCTGGAGTAGCTGATGCAGAGGGCGTTTGACGAAGTGCAGGGGCAGCTCGAACAGGCGGCTGTAAAGAGGGATACAGAGCGGTTTCCTGATGTTTTGTACCGTGTGGCCGATGCTTTCCTTTTGTATGCGGTTTCGCATGAAAGGGAATACCGATTTGCACTGGCGCTGTATTACACGGGTGAGGAAAACGAGGGTCATCTGGTCGTAAAGCCGCTGATCGGCCGGTATTATAACCGTCTGGTGCAGGTCTTTACCGAAGCATCGGACGAGCTTGGCAATATGCGTGGCAGACAGAAACAGTTTGCACTGGGCCTGCAGGGCCTTCTGGACACAGCGTTTCTTCTGTACTGCAACCAGCCAAAGGAAGAAAGAGAAGAATTCACAGAAGACAGGATCAAAAGTATCCTGCAGCAGTTTATGTACGGAATATATTCATAAGGAGGAGCATATACGATGTTAGTGAGCGAGATCAGATTCGGGGAGTTTGACCAGTATCTGTTTGGACAGGGCAATCATAACGAGATCTACAAAAAGCTGGGTGCACATCCCGCAGAGACAGAAAAAGGCGAAAAGGGCTTTTATTTTGCTGTATGGGCCCCGAATGCACTGTCGGTTTCCGTGATCGGTGAATTTAATGACTGGGGCGAAAAAGACGGCGGCAACTTTATGAAAAAAGTCGGGGAGATCGGTGTCTGGGAGACATTTATTCCCGGCGTGAAAATCGGTGATATGTACAAATACCGTATCGCAGCCATGGACGGACGGATCCTTGACAAAGCGGATCCGTATGGCAACTGGGCAGAGCTTCGCCCGGGCACTGCATCCCGCACGGCAGATATCGAAAATTTTAAATGGTCCGATACCACTTGGATGAAAAAGAGAGCCGAGTTCGATGTACATACATCCCCGATGGCGATTTACGAGGTTCACCCGGGTTCCTGGAGAAAGCATCCGGCGACTGAAGAGGATCCGGAGGGGTACTACAACTACCGGGAGCTGGCAGTGGAGCTGGCAGACTATGTCAAAGATATGGGATATACCCATGTAGAGCTGATGGGTATTGCGGAGCATCCGTTTGACGGTTCCTGGGGTTATCAGGTGACCGGTTACTATGCACCGACGTCCCGTCATGGTTCACCTCTGGATTTTAAATATATGGTCAATTATCTCCATAAAAAGGGCATTGGCGTAATTCTTGACTGGGTTCCGGCACATTTTCCGAAGGATGCCTGCGGACTGGCGGAATTTGACGGTACATGCTGTTATGAACATCAGGATCCGCGGCAGGGCGAACATCCGGACTGGGGTACAAAGATCTTTAACTATGGCCGTCCGGAGGTTTCAAACTTTCTTCTTGGAAATGCCATGTTCTGGGTAGAAGACTATCATGTAGACGGCCTTCGTGTGGATGCCGTAGCTTCTATGCTGTATCTGGATTACGGTAAAAGTGATGGTGGCTGGGTAGCCAATAAATATGGCGGTAATGAAAATCTTGAAGCCATTGAATTTTTCAAGCACCTGAATACCTGTGTACAGGGACGCAATCCGGGCGTGGTAACGATCGCAGAAGAATCTACCACATGGCCGAAACTGACAGCACCTGTAGAAGATGACGGACTGAATTTCTCTTTGAAATGGAATATGGGCTGGATGCATGATTTCCTTGAATATATGAAGCTGGATCCGTATTTCCGCAAGGATAATCACAATAAGATGACCTTCTCCATGACCTATGCGTTCAGTGAGAATTTTGTTCTCGTGCTGTCCCATGATGAGGTCGTGCATCTGAAGTGCTCGATGCTCAATAAGATGCCGGGCTATATGGCGGATAAATTCGAAAATCTGAAATGTGGCTATGCCTTTATGACCGGGCATCCTGGCAAAAAGCTTCTGTTTATGGGTCAGGAGTTTGGTCAGCTGCAGGAGTGGAGCGAGGCCAGAGAGCTTGACTGGTATCTGTTGAAAGAGGAGCCGCATCAGCATCTGCAGACGTTTTACAAAGATCTGCTGCATATGTATACAAAATATCCGGCACTTGGAAAGAACGACAAGGGCTACGAAGGCTTCCAGTGGATCAATGCAGATGATGCCTACAGAAGTATCTTCAGCTTCGTGCGCTGGTCACCGACAGGCAAGAATAACCTGCTCTTTGTGATCAATTTCACGCCGATGGAGCGAAGCGATTACAGAGTCGGTGTGCCGAAAAAGAAAAAATATACGCTGATCTTAAACAGCAAAGATCCGAAGTATGGCGGAGACTACACACCACAGACCACCTATACGGCCACGGCTTCGATCTGTGACGGCCAGCCGTACTCGATCGGCTATCCGCTGCCGCCGTATGGTGTAGCTGTATTTAAATTTTAAACAGAGCAGAGGCGGCTGTTCATGGACGTGAAAATATGATCTGACAAACGGGGCTGCAGTTTACGAACAATGTGTGAACTGCAGCCCCATTGTATGGCATGCGCTTGACAGCCAAAGACCAGAAATGCTAAGGTATACTGATACGACAGAAAAGAGGTTTTGCTATATGAAAATGCATAAAATTCTGACAGCCGCAGTCAGTACGGTACTTGTAGCCGGTCTTTTGCTGACCGGATGTGGCAGCAAAAAATCCGCGCAGATCGCTCCGTTTTCACAGGCTACCTGGGAGACTGTGGAGGACGATCTTTCCACACTGGAAACCGGTGAGGAAAAGGAATCCTATCCGTCCATGTATTACGGACAGACACATACCTATGATAAAGAGTATCTCGATCATGCAGGTACAGTTAAATACATGTTTGATGACAAGGGAAAGCTGATGAGTCTGGCATGGACCGCAGTTGCAGAATCCGAGGAACAGTATCAGGATATCTACAGCCAGCTGAAAGAAAGCCTGAAAAAACAGTACGGTGACAGTACAGACCGTTCCGGTAGATCCAATGCGGGCGATGTATGGTATACAGATGAAGGCGATATCGTCTTAGTCGGGTCCAGTACAGATACCCTCAAAGTCATACAGTGCGGTTACCTGAATCCGACCGTCGCCGGTGAGGATAATACGGATTATATCCGGTCTTCGACATCATCCGAGACCAGTGAGGCAGCAGAGAGTTCAGCTGGTTCGGTTATTGGATCACAGACAGACGAAACGGGATCTTCTGGCAGTGAAGCATCGTCCACGGCGGCAGAGACATCTGTAACAAAATAACAGTATAAAATAGAAAATAGCGAAAGTCGATATACAAAAAAGGAAAAATGCTCCCTTGAAATGTATATCGGCTTTTTATGGTTGTTTCAGCATGTGAAGGAAAGCTACAGATGGAGTTCCTTTTGACGGTATGTATTATACAGAAGGTGTCGGTATGATCAATACAGGGCAGAATCTCTGATATTGGCATATCGTGAAAAACAGGAATAGCTTTTCGGACAATATGAGCCAGAACTTGTGGATCGGCCAGCAGACATTTGGCGTAATCATCCCGTAATGCTTTTTCAGTATCGATCCGATCAAGTGTCTGGGATAGATATGAGGGTACTTTCTGTTAAAACATGCAGTCCTCCTTTGAAATAGAGACGGAGAAACACAGGTTTTGTTTTATTGAAAATGAGAAATCTTCGTCGATTCTGTTGTAAACATCTGAGATTTCTTTGATCGAATGATCGTGATATGTGTTTTACACAGAAATGAAATATCATGATGTTGATTTAGTTATAGTTTAGCAGGAGTATAGTTTTTTATAAAGAGGTTTTGGGAAAAGGAATAGAGAAATGATGAAAAAAGTAGTTGAAATATGCAGCAAGTGTGTAGAAAAGGATTGTGACCAGCTTTCAGCTGGTCACAATAGAAATATTTTTCTTTTTAAGGGCCTCCAGTGTTTCATCGGGAATACCACTGTCAGTAATGATTGTAAACCGATTGTCGACTTGCATTAATGAAATCGTGTTGGTTTTACCAAATTTAGAATGGTCGGTAACTAAAATAATTTTTTTGGCTCGTTCAAGTATGGCTCTCATAGAGCTGTATTCCAGCATATTGTGCATATACAACATACCATCTTCATCAATTGCGCCGGTTCCGATGATGGCACAGTCGATAGCAAATGATTTAATCATATCTTCTGCAGTATATCCAACAACGTTGTATGATGGCAAAAGAATCTGACCACCCAGCATAATGACCGTATTATCTGGTTGTCTGCTTAGGAGAGATGCTACTTGTAGATTATCGGTCAAAATAGAGATTCCAGAAGGAATCTGCAGATGTTCGGCTGCTTTATATACTGTGGACCCAGAGGCAAGAAATAAGATTTTAGGATGATACTGTTTGATGTAAATATTCATGTATTCATTTGTGAGTATTGCAATTTCTTCCTTCTCACTTCTGGCCAGCTGCGTACGGACTTCGATTTGTTCGGCATCTGAACCTTTAAATGTGGTAGCACCACCGTGAAAACGGATAATACGGTTTTCTTTTTCCAACTGAATCAAATCACGACGTATGGTCATATCAGATACGCCAAATTCCTTGCAAAGCTCTAAAACGGTAGCACTATTGTGCTCCCGGATATAATTTTCGACTTCTTCAATGCGTCTATTACCCATGATTCTCTGTATCCTTTATATTGTGATGTGCTGGTTTAAAACATGACAGCACTAAGTTATGTTGTTTTTATTTTAAACCAAAATGAACAATAACGCAAGCCAAAAGTTCTGGAAAATAAACAATAATGTTTAAATAAACAATAAAAATAAACAAAGAATTCAAGGATTATTTGGTAAAATAGCATATCCTAAGCGTATTGACAGAATGTACAGAGAAATATACAATATAAACATAAACAAACAGAAACAAACAATAAACGAACAAAAACTAAGAGAGAACAGAACAAAGGAGGAAAGAAAATGTATAAGAAAACAGTGGCGATTACCTGTGCAATAGCGATGGTGTTATCTATGGGTATGACTGGATGTGGATCCGCTTCATCCAGTAGCACGGCATCAGAATCCAAAGAAAGCTCGGTGGAGGCGGCAACTTCAGATAAGCCGTATGCCGGTACAACGATTAATTTTCTGGCAGACAGCCGATCTGAATATGACAAGATGTTGACACTGATCGATCAGTTTGAAGAAAAAACGGGAATTAAAGTTAATTATACCAGTTTACAGGAAACTCAGATGAGATCAAAAACAGCGTTGGAGGTTTCTGCAGACAGCACAGATCTGGATGTGGTTATGGTCGATTTTATGTATCTGGATGAATACGCCAAATCGGGTTATCTGGCAAATCTGACAGATCTGTTTGGTACAGTATGTCTGGATTTCAGTACAGAGGATTATATGGAGGCTTTTATTGATGCATGTTCTGTAGATGGTTCTTTATATGGAGTTCCATTATATCAGGATTGTAATCTGATGGTTCTTCGAGGCGATCTGCTGGAAAAATATAATCTGGAAATTCCGAAAACATATGATGAACTTATGGAAGTGGCAAAAACTATAGATGAAAATGAGGATGGTGTATATGGTATTGCCATGAGAGGCGCAGCAGGTGCTGGCGTAAATGAGTGGACATGGCCGACTTTCTTAAGCGGATTTGGTGGCAGATATTACGATGATACATATACAGCTACTTTAAATTCACAGGAAGCAGTGGATGCACTTACATACTATAATGATATTCTTTGTAATTACGGACCGTCTGGTATTGCTAACTATTCTTATACAGAAGTCCAGAATGATCTGATGCAGGGAAATGCAGGAATCATGATCGATTCCGCAACACTGGCTATCCGTTGCGAAGATCCGTCGGCATCTAAAGTTGCCGGTAAATTAGTGTACGCACCAGTACCATCCAAGGGCGATGGAACAACGGCAGATAGTGGTTTTTATTCCTGGATTCTTTCCATTCCGGAGCATTCGGCAAGAAAAGAAGCAGCTGCTCAGTTTGTTGAATGGCTGACCAGTGCAGATATTGCCGGAAAATGTGGATTTTCCGCTCCGAATTCGGCGCTTGAATCTACGTATAATATAAATGGATATGATGGAAGAAATATGTACGATGTTATGGTTGAATCTTTGAAAAATTCTACACCTGATTATCGACCGAGAAGTTCTGTATCCAATGATGTAGGTGAGATAATTTCTGTCGCTATTTCTGAAACACTTTCCGGCGAGAAAGAACCTAAGGCGGCTCTTGATGAGGCAAATACAAAACTGCAGGAAGTTTTAAATAAACTTAAATAAAAAAGATACAGTTTGCCCTGCCAAGACATGGCAGGGCAAACAGATTTTTAATAAACGATGAAGTGAGGAGTGAACAGAGTGGAAAGGTTAGGTAAAGGAAAAACCAAAAAAGGAAAGAAAAAATCCCTGTCAGTAAATCGAAGATATACTGTAATGTTCATGGCTCCTACGATTATTGCACTGCTTCTTTTGACGATATTTCCCATGATATATAGCTTTGTAATCAGTTTGTTTGGATGGGATTTGTTGGAAAAAGATTCGCTTCAATTTGTAGGACTTGCTAATTATATAAAGATATTCAGAGATTCTACATATCTGAGAGCCCTGGTGATTACCGTGTGGTATACCGTACTGTCTGTGGTTCTTGAAGTGCTTATTGGTCTGGCACTGGCTATGCTGGCTTATCAGAATCTGCTCGGAACAAGAATTATGCGTACAGTTATTATATCTGCTATGGTTATCAGTCCGGTAGTTGTAGGTACGGCATGGCGATTGATGTACAACGAGGGATATGGCCTGATCAATTATATTCTGGATACGATTGGTATTGGTGGCTATAGTTTTTTGGCGGACTCTAAAACGGTGTTGTATGCTATCATAGCTGCAGATGTCTGGGAATGGACACCGCTGGTATTCGTTATCTGTCTGTCAGGATTACAGGGGGTTTCTACAGATACGCTGGAAGCTGCTTCAGTGGATGGTGCAGGTGCATGGAAAAAAATCACAAAAATCATACTACCGTCTATTGCACCGTCTATTGTATTCTCTGTATTGCTTCGAGTTATGGAATCTTTTAAAGCATACGATTTGATTTATACCATGACTGGTGGAGGTCCCGGAACGGCGAGCCAGAACCTGAATGTATTAATGTATAAGACAGCATTTGAATATTATGAGGTATCGGATGCAGCAACAATGGCGGTTGTGTCTTTGATTCTTGTTAATATAGTTTCTACATTTATTCTGAAATTAAATGATAGGGTAGCAAAGGGGTGAGAACATGAAGAAAACCAAGAAAAAACTTATACGTGCAGTGCTGACACTGGTGATGTGGATGGTTATCCTAGTGTATGTTCTGCCACTTTTATGGATATTTGTTACTTCTTTTAAAACTGACGCAGAAGCGTATTCAGTACCAATCAAATGGATTAATTTTGAATGGACATTTTCTAATTATCAGGCTGTATTTCAGAAAAATTCCATGTTGAAAAATCTGATGAACAGTACGATTGTGGCATTGGCCAGCAGTGTGATCAGTCTTCTCATTGGTATTCCGGCGGCCTATGCTCTTTCCAGATTTCGAATGAAACATAAAAAAGGGCTACAAAACTGGATTTTGAGTACGCGAATGGCACCGGCTATTGTAGCTGCACTTCCATATTATATTTTATCTCGCAAAGTAGGACTGTATGATACAAAGATTTTGCTGGTTGCAATGCATGTACTGATTATTCTGTCATGGGTCATCTGGATGATGAAGTCTTTCTTTGATGATATTCCAGTATCCATTGATGAATCCTGTATGGTGGACGGCTGTAGTCGGCTGCGCTGTCTGGTACAGGTGATGCTGCCGTTATCGAGGACAGGTATTACCGCAACAATGATTTATGCACTTATTTTATCATGGAACGAATATTATTTCGCCTTTGTTTTGACAGGTACAAAAGCACAGACAATGCCTGCCTCAATCAGCCAGTTTCTGACAGTTGGTGGCTTGATGTGGGGGCAAATGTGTGCAGCCGGTGTGATCATTATGTTGCCGATTCTGATCTTTGTATTCTTTACACAGAAGCATCTGGTTCGAGGTCTGACAATGGGATCTGTAAAGGAGTAAAGATATGAAAATAACCTATTTTCTTTCAATAGACATAGGAACCTCCAGCACAAAGCTGGTTCTGATGGACTGGCAGGGAGAGTGTCTGGCTACCGTATCCAGAGAGTATCCGACTATATATGAAGAGAACGGAGGCGTAGTGCAGGATGCTCAGGACTGGTGGGATGCCATTATATATGGCTGTAAACAGCTAGCAGAACGTTTTCCGAAAGAAATGTATGCCGTAGAAGCCATATCTGTTGATGGACAAAGCAGTACGGTTTTGCCTATTGATACAGAAGGAAAACTGTTGTCGAAAGCAATGATCTGGACGGATCACAGAGCAATAGAACAGGAACGATGCCTTTTGGACGAAGTGGGGCAAAGCCTGTTTACGGAGATTAATGGAAACCATATCAACGCATCAAACATTGCCTGTAAGATTATGTGGTTGAAGAAGAACAGGAAAGCATGTTATGAAAAAACCTGGAAATTTCTGACGTCGACCGGATTTGCGGTATATAAACTGACTGGTCAGGCAATCTGTGATGTAACCGAGGGCGGTTTATCGCAGTTAATGGATATGAGACGGCTGGAATGGTCAGATGCCCTGATAAAGGCATGTGATATAGACAGGGATAAGTTACCGGAGCTGCGGAAATGTTTTGAGGTCGCAGGAACATTGAGAAAGGAGATAGCACAGAATCTGGGCCTTGCTGAAGCGGTGAAGGTATTGACAGGTGCAATGGATGCCTGTGCCTGTGCATTGGGGACGGGGGTTGACAGAGATTCCAATGCGTTTATTACAGGTGGAACTGTGACTGCTATCGGGGTTGGTACGAAACGTCCGATCATGAATGGGAAATTACATGTTTATCCGCATATAGTACCGGGAATATGGCTTTCTGTGGCAGGGGTTGATTTTGGCGGAGGTAATTACCGGTGGTTTCGAGATCAGTTTATGCAGGATCTGGCAAAAGACAGTGTATATGAAATTATGAACAAGATGGCAGCAGAGAGCAGACCGGGGGCGCATAAACTTTTATTTTTGCCATCGTTAGTAGGACAGAGATGTCCACAGTGGGACTTGGATATGCGAGGTGCCTTTGTTGGAATTTCGTCCCGGCATACAAAATCTGATTTCCTGAGGGCAATCATGGAGGGCAATGCTTTTGGAATCCGGGAAATCATGGAGCTTCAGGAACAGGCAGGAGCAGACATACATACGATTATGATAGCTGGAGGAATAGCAAAAAGTGATCTTTGGATGCAGATCTTTTCGCAGGTACTGCATAAAACGATTTGGAAGGTATACAGCCAGCAGGATACGGCATATGGAAATCTGCTAAATGCAGCATATGGACTCGGCATATACGACTCCCTTTCACAGAAACTTCCGGGAAGGGATATGCGAGCTGTTGATGTTCCGGAGCAGACAATGCAGATATATGATCAACTGTATAGAATATACAAAGAAGTGTATCCAGGTTTGAAACAGGTATTTTCAACATTGGCAAAAATAAAAGATGAGGAGGATGATAAAAAATGAACAGAACATCAAAAGAGATTGTTCTTGATGCGATTAACCATCGCCCGGTGGAACGATTGCCGATTTATTTTGGCGGAACGTCTTCTTTTCTGTCAGATGTAGCATATTTCAGATTGAAAGAATATCTGCATATAGAAGGAGACGTGGATCCATATCGCAAAGGACATACAGGTACAATCTATGATGAAAGAATCCTTGACGCACTGGGGACGGATGTAAGGTGTCTAGTGTTTAATCTGGAAAATTACGGGGTAAAAGAGGTTGTTTCCGATGAAAAAATTATAGATGAGTGGGGGTGTCCTCTGGTGAAGTCGGGGGAACACTGGTCCAGAGCGGATCCACCGCTGGCAGGAGCCACATATGAGGATATAAAAAGGTTTCCGTTTCCAGATCCGAGAGGAAATACAAGAAACAGAGATCTGCTGGAAGAGGCAAAGAAATTATTTGAAGAAAACAAATATGCCATTGTAGCCAGATCTACACATTCGGCAAGTTTTATTGAACAGGGATGCTGGATGATGGGTACAGAAGATTTTTTGTGTGATCTTGTAGAAGAGACAAAAGAGGTGGAACTGTTTCTTGACAGAGTGATGGAAACACAGATTGCTTACTATGAAGAATTTTTAAAGGATATCGGGTCATACGTGGATATCGTGGAAACATCAGAGGATTACGGTACACAGAATTCCATGTTTATTTCACCAGAAACATATGCATCCATGATTAAGCCGAGAAGGAAAAAAATTAATGAGACAATTCATAAGTATGCGCCACAGGCAAAAATTTTTCACCACACATGTGGTGCTGTAAGAAAAATGATTCCAGAGTTAATTGATTCCGGTATAGATATTCTAAACCCGATCCAGCCAGGGCTTCCGGGAATGGATCCTGCAAAGTTGAAAGAAGATTTTGGAAAAGATATTTGTTTTTGCGGTGGTCTGGATATGCAGAAAGCATTGGTGGGTTCCTTTGAAGATATTGAAAAAGATGTGAAGCGTTGTCAGGATGCCATGGGATTTGATGGCGGGTACCTGATTGCTACTTCCAATCATATTCAGTCTGATACAGAACCGGAAAATATTGTACATTTATTTGAATGCCTACATAAGTGCATTGCAAAATAGGAGGACATATGACATCACGAGAGAGGGTTTTGCGCGTATTGCATCATGAAAAACCAGATAGAATACCTGTAGATATCGGATCTACAGCATCAGGATTTGTGAATGAGACATATTTTAAATTAAAGGAATACTTCGGAATACAGGGTGGAGATATCTTGACCCGTCCAGATGAGAGTGCTGCCTATTATAACGATGAATTGGTAGAAAAACTCGGAGGTGATTTTCGACATGTGTTTTTGCTGCCACCGAGAGAGTACCAGTTTACCGTGGATGCGGAGGGTTATGGGGTTACAGAATGGGGGCTGCGAAAAAAACGTCTGAATGGCATGATGCAGTTATGTAGTAATCCATTGAAAGATGCTGAAATAGAAGACATTGAAACATATCCCTGGCCGGATCCATATGCAGAGGGAAGAACGGATGGGCTGAGAGAACGTGCGAAATATCTGTATGAGAATACAGAATATGCCATTGCATCCAAAGCTGTTTCCCATGGAATATTTGAGTTGGCATGGGAACTCAGAGGCATGGAAAATTTTTTGGCAGATATGTTGGCAGATAAAGAGTTTGCCAATGCACTGCTTGATAAAATTCTTGAATTGCAGATTGGATTTTATGATGTACTTCTTACAGAATGTGGAGAATATCTGCATATGGTAGAGACGGGAGATGATTATGGTACACAGACAGGACCATTTATGTCGGTGCAGCTGTTTGAAGAGATGATTCTTCCCAGACGAAAAAAACTGAATGATTTTATCAAACAAAAGGCTCCGCATGTAAAGATCTTTCATCATACATGTGGATCTGTATACAAGCTTATACCGTCTCTGATTGCCTGTGGAATTGATGTATTGAATCCGATTCAGCCAAAGGCATCGGAAATGGATACGAAAAGGCTACAGGAAGAATTTGGAGAGCAAATTGTATTCCACGGCGGCATAGATGAGCAGAGTGCGCTGATTGGTTCTATGGAAGATTTGAAAAAAGAAATGGAAATTAGAATCAGAACTCTGGGAAAGGATGGTATTTATATCATGGCACCGACAAGTAATTTTCAGAATGATATGCCGTTGGAAAATATCGTCAATTTTTCGAAGCTAGCACATGAGGTTGGCACATTCTCATGACATATAGTATATAGTAGCCATAATATATAGAGCCCTTCTGCAATTCTCATGGAGGGCTCTATGATAATTTTATAAGAAAACACTTGCAAATTTCATTCGAGTATTGTATAGTGAAATCACAGAAAACCGAAACGTTTCGGTTTTGTAAAAACAACCAGTACATATTGTAAGTTAATCCATACAGGAGGACAAGAAAATGCCATTAGTTACTTCATCCAAAATGCTCGCAGATGCCAAGAAAGGTCACTACGCAGTAGGTGCTTTCAACGTAGAGAATATGGAGATGGTCAAAGCCGTTATCGCAGCAGCCGAGGAGCTGAAAGCACCGGTTATGATGCAGACCACACCGTCTACTGTAAAATACGGTACACTGGAAACCTTCGCAGCTATTGTTAAGGCAGAGGCCGCCAAGACAGACATCCCGGTTTGCCTTCATCTGGATCATGGCAGCAGCTTTGAGCTGGCTGTACAGGCCATCAATGCCGGTTATACTTCCGTTATGATCGATGGCTCCGGTCTTCCGTATGAAGAGAACATCGCCGTAACAAAGAAGGTTGTCGATGTGGCAAAGGCCGTGGGCATCCCGGTAGAGGCTGAGCTTGGTAAGGTCGGTGGTAAAGAGGATGATCTGGAAGCCGAAGCTGACAAATATACAGATCCGGAAGAGGCTAAGGAATTTGAGGAGCGCACAGGCGTATCTTCTCTGGCTGTTGCCATCGGTACAGCCCATGGCTTCTATGTAGGCACTCCGGTTCTTGATAAGGACAGAGTCAAAGTGATCGCCGGTAAGGTAAATGCTCCGCTGGTACTGCATGGTGCATCCGGGCTGAGCGAAGAAGATGTTAAAACATGCGTGGCCAACGGTATGTGCAAGGTCAACTTTGCTACAGAACTCCGTGTTGCTTACACGGACGCTGTAAAGAAACTGTTAGCTGAAAAACCGGAAACATACGATCCGAAGAAACTGGGTGTTGTAGGTATCGAGGCTGTCAAAGAGCAGGTTATGGCACGTATGAAGATGTGTGGCTGCGACGGCAAAGCTGAGATCTGATAATATATAAAAGCAGGAGCAGTGTCCGAAACAGCTGTGCTACAGGTATATAAGCACAGACCGGGGGATACGGCAAATATGCAGAAAGGAGAGGCTATGGGAGCAACGATCAAGGATATTGCCCGGGAGACGGGACTGGGTCTTGCGACCATTTCCTCTTATTTAAACGGTGGCAATGTCCGGGAAAAGAACCGCATCAAGATTGAAGCAGCAATCGAAGCACTGCATTTCGAGGTCAACGAGACGGCCCGGGGCTTAAAGACAAATAAGACAAAGACCATAGGCATTGTGATTCCGGAGTTAAACAACGTGTTCTGCGCAGAGATCATTTCCGAAGCAGAGGATATTCTGCGTCAGAATGGTTATGCAACGATGTTGTGTGACTGCAGGAGTGATGTGCACCGGGAAGCGGAAGCCATTGAGTTTTTGTTACACAAGCGTGTAGACGGATTGTTGATCATGCCAACCGGGGAACACAGCGAAAAGCTGACTGCGTTTTCCACACAGAAGCGGCCGGTGGTGCTGATCGACCGAAAGGTCAGAGGTGTGGAATATGACAGCGTACTGGCGGATAACGAGGGCGCAGCCAAAGAGGCGGTCAAACGTCTGGCTGAGGCAGGACATACCAAAATCGGCCTGATCGCCGGCCCGCAGGAGATTTATACAGCCAGTGCGAGAAACTGGGGATTTCAGAAGGCGATGATGGATGCCGGTTTAAAGCTGACAGATTCAATGATGGTCTGTGGCGATTATACGATCAAGGGCGGTGCCAGGGCCATGAAGCAGCTGCATGAGACGCATCCAGATATGACAGCTGTGCTGATCTCCAACTATGAGATGACCGTAGGAGCTATGATCGAGATCAATGAGACGGGTATCCGCGTGCCGGAGGAATTATCGATCATCGGTTTTGATAATCTGGAATTTGCCAAGGCGATCTCACCGTCTTTAAGTATTATGACGCAGCCGACGAGGCAGATGGCAACAGCAGCTGTGGAGCTTTTGCTTAAGCGACTTGACGGAGATACAGATACCCCGGTACAGACCGTTATTCTGCCGACGGAATATGTAAAAGGCAGATCAATCAAAACGATAGGGGCTGGCTGCACAGACGGGAAGCAGGGCGGTACGGCTCATACTATGGGAGGTACTACATGAGAACCTGTTTACTTGGTATTGATATAGGCACCAGCGCCTGCAAGATCGCCGTTTTTGACGAGACCGGCGATGTACTGGCTTCGGGCAACGGTGATTACAATGTATATTATCCACATCCCGGCTGGGCCGAGCAGGATCCGCGGGAATGGTGGAAAGCGATCTGCGAGACGATTCCAAAGGTACTTGAAAAGGGAAATATCCGTCCGGAAGAGATCGCCGGTATCGGTATCGATGGCCAGAGCTGGTCAGCGATCGCACTGGATGGTGACGGCGAGGTGCTTTGCCGTACACCGATCTGGATGGATACCAGAGCGCAGGATATCTGTGATGAAATGAACGAAAAGATCGGTGCAGACGAGATCTTAAAGCTCTGTGGCAATCCGCTGCAGCCGTCTTATACGACACCGAAGATCCTCTGGTATCAGAGAAATTTACCGGACATCTATAAAAAGACAGCAAAGATCGTGCAGTCCAACAGCTATATCGCCTATATGCTCACCGGACAGCTTTCCCATGACATGTCCCAGGGCTATGGTCTGCACTGCTTCAATATGGCCAAAGGTACATGGGACAGCGATATGGCAAAGGCCTTTGGTTTTTCGACAGATCTTTTGCCGGAAATCTATCCCTGCCATGCTGTGGTAGGCAGGGTGACGGCAAGGGCTGCCAGAGAATGTGGTCTGTGTGAGGGGATTCCGGTTGTAGCCGGTGGCCTTGATGCCGCCTGCGGTACGCTGGGAACCGGTGTTCTCCATGTCGGAGAGACACAGGAACAGGGTGGTCAGGCCGGAGGAATGAGTATATGTACAGACAGTCCTGTCGGTGATAAACGACTGATCCTTGGTTATCATGTTGTACCGGATCTGTGGCTCTTACAGGGCGGCACCACAGGAGGCGGCGGTGTGATGCGCTGGCTGGAGCGTGAGTTTGGCGCTTACGAGCGGATCGCAGGCAAGGAGCAGGGAAAGAGCTCCCTCGATCTGTTTAATGAAGAAGCCGCAAAAGTGCCGGCAGGCAGCGAAGGTGTGATCTTTTTACCGTATATGGCGGGTGAGCGTTCACCGATCTGGGACCCGGATGCCAAGGGTGTTTTCTATGGCCTTGATTTTTCAAAGACCAAGGGTCATCTGATCCGTGCAGCCATGGAAGGTACGGCCTATGCGCTGAAGCATAACCTGGATGTGGCAGAATCTGTTGGTGCAAAAGTAGAGGTTTTACGGGCCATGGGTGGTTCTGCAAACTCACTTTTATGGACACAGATCAAAGCCGATATTACCGGAAAGCCGATCGTTGTACCGGCATCCGATACAGCGACAACGCTGGGTGCTGTGATCCTGGCCGGTGTCGGTACCGGAGTATACAAAGATTTTGATGAAGCTGTGACAAAGACCATCGAGGTCAAAAGACAGCATGCACCAAATACAGAAAACCGCGCCGTTTACGACGCTGATTATGAAACATACCTGGAGCTGTATCAGCAGTTAAAGGGTATCATGAAAAAAAGAGGAGGCAATCAGTAATGGAAACAATGAAGGCTGGCGTAGTACACGCTAAATGTGATATTCGTTATGAGGACATCGAAAAACCGGTGCCGAAAAAAGGACAGGTCCTGATCAAGGTAAAATATACCGGTATCTGTGGCTCTGATATCCCGCGTGTCAATGCGGATGCCGCACATTTTTATCCGATCGTTCTCGGACATGAGTATTCCGGTACAGTCGCAGAGGTAGGCGAGGGTGTTACTTCCGTAAAACCGGGTGACAGAGTAGCCGGTATCCCGCTGGTTCCGTGCATGAAATGTGAAGACTGCCAGAAGGGTAACTATTCTCTGTGTAAACATTATGACTTTATCGGTTCCCATTCCTTCGGAAGCTTTGCCGAGTATGTCTGCGTACCGGAAGCCAATGCCGTTAAATTTGATGACAGCGTATCCTTCCAGCAGGGCGCATTCTTTGAGCCGGCAACCGTTGCTTTACACGGTCTGGAGAGAACCAACTATAAAGGTGGAAAGACAGTTGCTATCCTTGGTGGCGGTACCGTCGGTATGATGACCATGCAGTGGGCAAAGATCTTTGGTGCTAAAGAGGTCGTTGTGTTCGATATCGTTGATGAGAGACTGGAGCTTGGCAAACGTCTGGGAGCTACCGCAGGTATCAATACTTTAAAAGAGGGCTTTATGGAAGAAGCCAAAGCACTGACAGGCGGCAGAGGATTTGATTATGTCTTTGAGACAGCCGGAAATACCATTACCATGAAGATGGCCTTCGAACTGGCTGCCAACAAGGCCGATGTATGCTTTATCGGTACACCGACAAAAGAGCTTTCCTTCACTGTAAAAGAATGGGAGAACATCAACCGTAAAGAGTTTAACCTGACCGGTTCCTGGATGTCCTACAGCGCACCGTTCCCGGGACATGAATGGGACTGTGTAGCACATTATTTCTCTACCGGTGACCTGAAACTGGATGATTCCTTTACCTTTAAGATCGTACCGCTCAGCAAGATCGATGAAGCATTTGAGCTGTTTAAGACACCGGGTACCGTTAAGGGCAAGATCCTGATCGACAGTGAGGCATAAGTATGATACTGACAGTGACATTAAATGCAGCGATTGATAAACGTTACGTTGTGGAAAATGCAAAGATGGGTGAAGTCAACCGTGTAAAGGAGTGTACCTACACTCCGGGCGGTAAGGGACTGAATGTATCCAAACCGGCATCTATCGCCGGTGCGAAGGTGGTAGCCACCGGTTTTGTCGGCGGACATGCAGGACATTATATTGAGGAATCCCTTGCTCCGTTTGGTATTGAAGCTGCCTTTTACCATATGAAAGAAGAAAGCCGCTCCTGTATCAATATCTGGGACAGCGTAAACCATGTACAGACAGAGTATCTGGAGCCGGGATTTACCGTTTCAGAAGCGGATTTTAACGGATTCGCAGAGAAGTTTACCGGCCTGGTGCAGAAAGCCGATGTGATCGCCATGTCCGGCAGTGTACCGAAAGGACTGGACGGTAAGGCTTATCAGAAGCTGGTAAAGATCTGCAGGGATGCCGGTAAAAAGGTGATTCTGGATACCAGCGGAAAGCTTCTGGAAATGGGTATTGAAGCCAGACCGACGATGATCAAGCCGAATATCGATGAGATCCGTATGCTGACAGGTAAAACCTGTGACAATTTCGAGGATATGCTTGATGCGGCAAAGGAAGTCCACAAAAAAGGTGTGGAGATCGTAGCCGTATCCCTTGGTGGTGACGGTTCCTTTGTCGTCAGCGACGAGGGTATCTACAGAGCCAGAGTGCCGAAGATCGATGCAGTCAATACTGTAGGCTGCGGTGATTCCATGATCGCCGGATTTGCCCTTGGTTTAAGTGAGGGACTTTCCGTAAAGGAAACGCTGCAGAAAGCCAGTGCGATCTCTGCGGCAGCAGCCTTAAGAGAAGAGACAGGTTTCTTTGTCAAAGAGGACATGGAGCGGATCTATCCGCAGGTGCAGATCGAAAAGCTTGACTGAACCTCTGTACTCTGAATATCCGGCACTTTTAAGGGGTGCCGAAAAAATGTAACAGCACAGTGGAAGACACTGTATTGTATAAGCGCATGCATGGCATGTGCGGTTTAAACAAAAAGAAGCATAAGGAGGATTTTTACTATGGGAACAATTAATCCGGATGCAGTTCCGAAAATCGTGTTAAACAATGGACAGGAAGTACCGTGTATCGGTATGGGTACCTTCGGTTCCGACCGTTTTACAGCAGATCAGGTATCTGAGGCTGTTTACGGTGCGATCAAAGCCGGCTATCGTATGTTTGACTGTGCAGCATGCTACGGCAATGAGGATATGATCGGTGATGTCTTCCAGAGAGCATTCCGTGATGGCCTCTGCAAGAGAGAGGATCTGTTCATCATGACAAAAGCATGGAACGACATGCACGGTGACGGCGATATCCTGATCGCTCTGGCAAAGAGCTTAAAAGACTTGAAACTCGACTATGTGGATATGTATTTCCTGCACTGGCCATTCCCGAACTACCATGCACCGCACTGTGACGTGGATTCCCGTAACCCGGATTCCAAACCGTTTACAGTAGAGCGTTTCATGAAGACATGGAGACAGATGGAGCGTCTGGTAGATATGGGTCTGACAAAGGGTATCGGTATGTCCAGTATGACAATCCCGAAACTGGAGGCAGTTCTGCCGCTTTGCCGTATCAAACCGGCTATGTGCGAGTTTGAAGAGCATCCGTGCTTCCAGCAGGAGGATGTCTTCAATTACTTAAGAAGCCACGGTATCCAGCCGGTAGGTTTCATGCCGCTTGGTTCTCCGCAGAGACCGGAGCGTGATATGGAGCCGGGCGATATCGCTGATATGAAGACACCGATCATGCAGGAGATCGCAGCTGCTCATAACTGCCATCCGGCAATCATCTGCCTGAAATGGGCTGTACAAAGAGGTGCTATTCCGATTCCGTTCTCCGTATGGGAAGCTGAATACACAAGCAACCTGGCAAGCACGATCGACAACGATCCGCTGACAGAAGAAGAGATGGAGAAAATCAAAACTCTCGAAGCCAACAACCGTCTGGTTAAAGGACAGGTATTCTTATGGCCGGGTGCAAAAGACTGGCATGATCTGTGGGATGAGGATGGCGAGATCGTAAAATAAGCCATAGCTTTTCCGTGGAAAAACAAAAACACAAAAACGAAAACACATAAAAAAAACACAAACACAACACATAATCAAAATTGGTGTACTGGACCAATTATTGATACGCATGGCAATGAAGCGTGCTGCCGGTATCGTCAGATACCTGCAGCACGTTTTGCATTGTCAGACAAAAACCATAAACGGGCTGGTGATTTTGTTTTGTGCGGGCAATGAGAGGCACCTGTGGCGGCGTTGTAGCAGGTATATAATTGTTTACAATAATCTTTGTACAGTTCTGCTTATAGACAAAAGAGAAATTATTCACTATACTGAAAAAGATAAGAAATAATAAGGAAGGTATATACTATGCATACATATGACGTCATTATTATCGGAGCCGGTCCGGGCGGTATCTTTTCCGCGTACGAGCTGATGAAGCAGGCACCGCAGCTGAAGGTTGCTGTCTTTGAATCCGGTCATGCGTTAAACAAAAGAAAATGTCCGATCGACGGCGACAAGGTAAAAACCTGTATCCACTGCAAGACATGTTCGATCATGAGCGGTTTTGGCGGAGCCGGAGCCTTTTCCGATGGAAAATACAATATTACCAACGATTTTGGTGGTACCTTATATGAGCATATCGGCCGCAAAAAAGCCCTCGATCTGATGCACTATGTAGATGAGATCAATATGGAGTACGGCGGCGAAGGCACCCGTCTGTATTCGACAGCCGGAACGAAGTTCAAGAAAGTCTGTATCCAGAATAAGCTGAAGCTGCTGGATGCTTCGGTCCGTCATCTGGGTACAGATATCAACTACATCGTACTGGAAAATCTGTATAAAAAGCTCAGCGAGACGGTGGACTTTTTCTTTGATACGCCGGTCGATACGATCCATATCGATGAGGACGGCTACAGTGTGATCTGCGGTGACAAGAGCTACAGCTGCAAGAAGTGTATCGTATCCGTAGGAAGAAGCGGCAGCAAATGGATGCAGCATATCTGCGAAGAACTGGATATCCCGACCAAGTCCAATCGTGTGGATATTGGTGTGCGTGTGGAGCTTCCGGCTGTGATCTTCTCCCATCTGACAGATGAGCTGTACGAGAGCAAGATCGTTTACCGTACGGAAAAATTTGAGGATAACGTGCGTACATTTTGCATGAACCCGAATGGTATCGTAGTAAATGAAAATACGAACGGTATCATTACCGTCAACGGCCACAGCTATGAAGGCAAGGAAAAACAGACAGAGAATACCAATTTTGCCCTCCTCGTGGCCAAACATTTCTCCGAGCCGTTCAATGACAGCAACGGTTACGGTGAGAGTATCGCCCGCCTGTCCAATATGCTGGGCGGCGGTGTGATCGTGCAGCGTTTTGGTGATCTGGTGCGCGGACGCCGCAGTACAGAGCGAAGGATCGAGGAAGGTCTGGTCACACCGACCTTAAAAGCGACCGCCGGTGATCTGAGTCTGGTGCTGCCAAAGCGAATCCTTGACGGCATTATCGAGATGATCTACGCTCTTGATAAGATTGCCCCGGGTACAGCCAACGATGACACGCTTCTGTACGGAGTCGAAGTCAAATTCTATAACATGGAAGCCGATATCGACGAACGTCTCGAAAGCCGCTATAAGGGCCTGTTCCTGATCGGTGATGGCAGTGGTGTAACCCACTCCCTGTCCCATGCCTCCGCCAGTGGTGTGTATGTGGCAAGAGAGATCGCGGAGGAACTGTAGATTTGTGAACGCATGCGTTCACAATTTAAATTGGACGCAATTTCGCAGTCTTTTACGTGTGCCGGATGAAAATGTAAGACTTTGGTACATGAATGAGGCTGCAAATGAAGGATGGAGCAGTCGGACGCCTGACCGTAATATTTTCACACAGTATTACGAGCTTAAGATGGATAGTGAAATAGAATGAGTTAATCTGCATAATCCCCTCCAGATCCTGGCATACTGTACCTATAAAGTATGTGCAGTGGCAGTTTTATCAAGGATAACGATGGAGGAACGATACACATGAAAGCGACAGGAATCGTAAGAAGAATCGATGATCTGGGCAGAGTTGTCATACCAAAGGAGATTCGCCGGACAATGCATATACGGGAGGGCGAATCCATGGAGATCTTCACCGGGAAGGATGGGGAGGTCATACTGAAAAAATATTCGCCGATGGGTGAGCTTAGCGGACATGCCATGCGGGTAGCCCGGACGGTTTCGGAAGTCACAGGGTATCTTGTCTGCGTTACGGACTGTGATCAGGTGATCGCTGCCAGTGGTGCTGGCAGCCGGGAGTATCTGGGGCAGCCGATCAGCGGGCAGGTGGAAGAGGCGATACAGGCAAGGGAAGAACAGCAGTATAAAAAAGGGATGCAGCTGCTGAAAAACAAAGTGATGGAAAGGGATACGGCTCCACAGATCTTCTGTCCGATCATCCAGGCCGGTGACGTACAGGGAGCCGTGATCCTTGGTGGTGTTCCCGAAAAGGCAATGCCGGGGAATACGGAAGCCAGGATCCTTATGGTGGCAGCCGGATTTCTGGCAAAGCAGATGGAGTAGATAATTACCGGAGACAGGCGGTAAGCGGTCATACAGACAGTTCCACAGAGTTATATCGGCAGCAAAATTGGTCTACTGGATCAAGTATTGATATGCAGGGCAAAAAAGGGAGATACCCGTCGCAATGTATGCGAACAGGTATCTCCCTTATATTTCAGATATTATTTTTTACAGATGATAAACTGCTGGCTTTCAAACGATGGAAGCTCGACTTCCCAGCCGTTATCTGTCTTTGTTACCGTAAGCGTCTGCTTTGTCGGATATACCAGCTCTGCAGCACTGATGGCTTCAGTAAATACCAGTTTACCGCCGCTTACCGGCAGTGTCTGGCCATGGTAGCGGTTGGCGATCGTGGAGATCTGATGGATCTGGTAGCAGTCCTCTTCTTCAAAGAAGGCTGTACGCAGGATATCCGGAATGTCTGTGACGTTTTTCACTACCGGTGTGATATCCAGAATGCGTAAGAGATCACGGAAGAAGTCCGGAGTATCGCGGTACGTCTCTCTCTGTGACATTGTGAAGTAATCAAAAGCGAGACGGATGACCTGTCCCTTGCCGACAGTATTGATCGTTACAGCCGGGATATCGGAAGCCTCGACTGCCGGCGGCGGACTCCACCAGTTGATCCATTCGGTCGGAGAGCAGGCTACACTTGGCAGTGCAAAGGTGGCCAGTGTTTTGGCCGTCTCCGGTCTGGTTTCAATAAAGAATTCGCTTACCGGCGGGGTTGTGCAGGATAAAAGACCCTTAAATTGTGCCGGATCTGCAGCCTTGATGTAGGCACTCCAGTCATTCTGCGCATACTCATCATGGACGCTGACAAAGGTGGTACCAGTCAGCTCGTCTACAGAAGCGCCGGACAGACCAGTCTTGCCGCTGATGATGAGCTTACCGCCTTTTTCTGCATAGGTTTTTAATGTAGCAAGAAGCTCAGGCGTGGTCACATAAACTTCCGGTAAAAGGATCAGGTCGTAGTCGGAAAGCAGCTGGTCTGTAATGCTGTCCACCGGAAGTACGGTATAAGGCACCTTGGCCTGCTCGCAGGCGATCATGGCACCGAGGATTGCATCAGTATGCGGACTGTGGCGCTTCATACGGATGATGGCATCAGCCTGGAAGGCATCCGGGCCTGCGGCCTTGGAAGCATCACTCTGTACGATACCTACGCTGCGCACCGGACGGCGTGTCTGGGTCAGATACGAAGCCAGTGTTTTTAATTCATGGAATACAGCACCGAGACGGCGGGATTCTTCATGTTCAAGTGTACCGTCGATGTGCTGGGAGCCGGAATACATACCGACACGGCAGCCCTGCGCGGCGATCGAAGACAGATCACAGATATACTGTGTAGCCTTGTCATAGTTATACACGGCACTGGCTTCGCCCGGAGCCAGCATAGGATACATGCCGACAGCGGTATCTCTGGCATAGGCAGAGGAGAACCAGTTGTCCTTTAACAGCGGTTCGCTGTACTGATAGTCCAGCTTGTCGCGGATATATTTCGGATAGTGGCACGCAAAGTTGATCGTGATCGCCAGTGTGGGATCGATCGCTTTTAAGCGGCCGGAAAGTTCATCATAAAAGTCAGCGGCATTGTCATCCAGGAAGGTGGTAATGTCGTTTTTGTGTGCCTGGATATCGGCCTGGGATTCCGGCAGCATATAACCGAAGCGGTTTTGGAATTTTTTGCGGCAGGTATCACAGTAACATAAAGATGCACCGAAGATATCCAGAAACAGAGAATCCGGATGATAGTTGCTGATGATCTCCTCCAGCTGGGACAGGGCGTATTCACGGTAGCCTGTCTGGTAGCACATCAGGCTCCATTTGGCATAGAGATCGTCACGGATCAGCGGTGTACCGTCGGATTTGCGGACGCGCCATTCGGGGAAACGTCTGGCAGCACCCTCGTCGTATTCGATGCAGTAGTAGGCAACAAATTCGATACCGCGTTCGGCAGTCTTGTCGCGGACTGTGCGGATCCAGTCGCCTTTGACACCGGCATGTTTCTGTGCACCGGGTACTTTGGAATCGTAGTAGGTCACACCCCAGTGATCCTTACAGTACACCATGAGTGAGTCTATGTTGGCTGTTTCAAAGAAATGGTCATACTCCTCAATGTCCATATGGCCAAGCGGCACGATCGGAGGCTGGGGAGAATGATGATCGATCAGATAGCAGCGTTTCGTGTTTTTGAATTTTTCGCTCATCGTTCATTCCTTTCTGAAGTAATAGACTGTATATGACCGAAAAATGACGGTTTCGGCATATTGCTTGTATTATAGCATCGGGTTTTGTGACATTCAACAAAAGTATATGTAAAAAATTAGTTGATTTTTCTGTGCAAAGTGGGGAAAATGCAAAGGATAGTTAAAAAGAAGCACAAGGCTATTGACAATAAAAGGTGGTTTCGTTATCTTAATCATATAATAAAAACGCGAAAAACAAAGAAAAACACAGCGTTTTGCCGAAAAATGAACATAATTATTTCTGGCAAATCCAAAATAATGCACATAGTGGCCAAATGAGGGTTTGCTTTTTAAAAAGGTTCAGTGGTCTGACCACTAGGAGGAGTTCACATGGATGATACAGCAAAGAAAGATCTGCTTTCCCTGACCCATACAGGAGACGAATACAACCGTTATTTGAATGCGGTAGTGCCTCCGATATTCATGAATTCCCTTCATGCCTATGACAGTGTGGAGGAGTACAACAGCGTAGATATCTTTGCGGATGACAGCTTCGTCTACGGACGGGACGGTAATCCGACCGTACATATTTTAGAGAGAAAGCTGGCCGAGCTTGAGCACGGTTCCCGGGCTGTTGTGTTTGCCTCCGGTATGGCTGCTTTTACAGCTGCTGTGATGGCGACATGCAAAGCCGGCAGCCATGTGATCTGCATGAAAGACGTATACATGCCGGTCAAGCGTATGTTTGCCAGTGTGTTCGGACCGAAATTCGGTATGACCATCACTTTCGTAGATGGCACTGATCTGCAGGAGATCGAGGATGCCGTACAGGACAATACAGACCTGATGATCCTGGAGAGCCCGGCAACCTTCGTGTTTAAAGTCGTAGATCTGAGAGCGATCGCTGAGATCGCACACAGAAGAGGCTTTAAGACCTATATTGATAATTCGTGTCTGTCCCCGATCTTCCAGAAACCTCTGGATATGGGCATCGATATCGTGATGCATACGATGTCAAAGTTTATCGGCGGACACAGCGATATCATCGGCGGTGTTCTTGTCGGTAAGGATGAGGACATGATGCGGATGATCATGACACAGATGAGAGAGCTGTTCGGCGGTATCATGGGACCGATGGAAGCGTGGCTGACGATCCGCGGACTGCGTACACTCGATACCAGAGTGCATACCCTGGAACAGACAGGTATGGCAGTTGCCACATATCTCGAACAGCATGAAAAAGTCAGAAAGGTGTACTACACCGGACTGAAATCTCATCCTCAGGCCGACATCATTGCCAGACAGCAGAAAGGCCATACAAGTCTGATGAGTTTTGAACTGGTGGACGATGATCCAGAGACGGCGATCCGTCTGGCCAACAGCCTGAAGCTTTTCCTGAAAGGCTGTTCCTGGGGCGGTCATGAAAGCCTTGTGATCCTTCCTCTATTAAAGGAACCGGATGAGGCACTTGAACTGATCGGTGGTAAACGAGGACTGATCCGCATTTACTGCGGACTGGAAGGCAGCGACAATCTGATCGCTGATCTTGAACAGGGATTAAAACAGCTGTAGGCCGAAGTGCTGCAGGTTTTAATGATAAAGAGACATGAAAACATTTCATGAGAAGGAGGAAAACATGAAGAGAAAAGTAGTTAGTCTTGTCATGGCAGCAGCTATGGCAGCCACACTGTTTACCGGTTGCGGCGGTAATTCCGGAAATGCAGGAGGAAGCACAGCAGGAAGTACAGCAGGATCTGAAACTTCAGCCGCAGGTTCTGAAGCAGGAACAGCTGACAGTGGAGATGTAAAGGAATTAAGCTTCCTGGATGTATCCCCGAGCGACAGCAGAACAAGTTACTTCGAAAGCCTGTTCGCAAAATACGAGGAAGAGACAGGCATTCATGTAGAATATCAGTCCGTTCCGTGGGATGATGCAGCCAACAAGATCATGGCTCTTGGTAATGCAGGCCAGATGCCGGATGTCATCACCTGCTGGTCAGGATGGCTGGGACAGCTGTCACAGGCAGGCTGGGTAGAGCCGCTGGATGACTATATCACAGGTACAGAGGATGAGTACACAGACGCTGTTGTAAACATCATCTGGAAATCCGAGCAGACACGTTACGGTCACTATTACACCGTACCGGATGGTCTGATGGTTAAAGGTGTATATGTCCGCAAAGACTGGTGCGATGAGGCCGGTATCAAGCTGGATCCGAAAGCCGGATGGACATATGATGAGTACTTTGATACGGTAGCCAAACTGACAGATAAAGAAAAAGGCCGTTACGGTGTATCCTACCGTGGTGCACGTGGCGCACTTGATCCGCTTCTTGTGTATTTGCAGAGCTTCACAGGCGGTGCTACATACGATGCTGAGGGCAAGATCCTGATCAATTCTGATGAGTGTCTGCAGGCCTTTACAAAATGGACTGATCTGTACAAAAACGGTTATGCTCCGGAAGACTCCATCAACTGGGGATTCACAGAGATGGTCGATAACTTCAAAGGTGGTCTGACCGGTACACTGATCAACGACTCCGAGGTAGCTCCGTCCCTGATCGATGGTATGGAAGATGGCACATGGATGGTAATGCCGATGCCGAAATCCACCAAAGACGGTGTGATCTACAATACCATGAACGCTCCGTATGCATATGCTGTTTCTGATCAGCAGGGCCACAAGGATGCTGCATGGAAACTGATCCAGTACATGACAGCTTCTGAGAACCAGGCTGAGTACTGCCAGATGACAGGTGAGATCCCGATCAAGAAAGATGCTGCTGAGATGGATCTGTACAGCGAAGACGGTGTTTATGGTGCTTTCCTGCAGCAGATGAATGACCCGAACGTAGCTGTTCCGGCAACCTTTGGACCGTTCGACTACACAGAGCTGCATCAGGGTCTGTTCCACGAAGAAATCCAGAGCTATCTGTTAGGTGATGAAGATGCCAAGACCGCTCTCAACAATATCTGCAACGCGCTGCAGGAGAGAATGGATGAGTACATGGCAGAGAATCCGGATACACAGGTAGAGACAGCACTGCGCATGAACTAATCGTTAAAGAACCTACATAATAAAATGTATATTCCGATACCGGCACAGCATATGTGCCGGTATCCTTAAAAATCGTTAAACATCCAAAGGGACTGCCCTTAAGGCAGGTCCTTAAGGCACATTCCCGAAAGGAAGAGATTCCGATGAAAAACAAAAAGAAATCCGGCGGCATGTCGCTGCAGACAAGAAGAAAGATCCAGCCGTATCTGTATGTGGGACCGGTACTTCTGCTCCTTGTTCTGATGTTTGGCTATCCGCTGATCGATAGTATTATCATGTCTTTCCAGAGCTACAAGCTCTCCAAACCAAACGCAATCGCCTGGAATGATTTCCAGAACTATGTAAAAATGTTTACCGACAAGAATTTCTGGCTGTTGGTAAAGAACTCTCTGATTTATGTTGTTGCCGCTGTACTGGGACAGTTTTTACTTGGTCTCGGTCTGGCACTGGCTTTAAATGGAAAATTCAAAGGCCGTGGTATTTATCAGTCAATCGTATTTTTACCATGGGCATTTTCAGCCTTCGTTGTAGGTCTTCTGTTCAGATGGTCCTTTAACGGAGAATATGGTGTCGTAAATGACATTCTTAAAAAACTTGGATTGATCGACAAAGGTATTTCCTGGCTGGGTACACCTGGCCTGTCACTGGCCATCGTTGTCATTGCCATGATCTGGATCGGTATTCCGTTCTTTGCCATCAATATCCTGGCAGCGTTACAGTCTGTACCTGCGGAGATTTATGAGGCGGCAGATATGGATGGCTGCGGTACATTCCGTAAGTTCTTTTCACTGACGGTACCGTATATCAAACCAACGATCATTATGACACTGCTCCTTCGTACGATCTGGATCTTTAACTCCTTCGATCTGGTGGTTATCGTTACAGAAGGTGGACCGGCCAACTACTCACAGACGTTGCCGTCCTATATGTACAGCCAGGCATTCTCATCCTATGACTTTGGTCTGGCCGGTGCATTCGGTGTACTGCTGATGGTTGTTCTGACAGCCTACGCACTGATTTTCATGAAGATTACGCAATATGATAAGGCAGGTGATTTCTAATGAATACACGTAAGAAAAAGACATGGGTAAAGGTTCTGCGGCTTGTAGTTCTGGCCTTTTATCTGCTCCTCGTTGTCCTGCCGATCTACTGGATGATCGTTACGTCCTTTAAGACAAATGCAGAGATCATCAACACACAGACGATCACCTACTGGCCGAAAGTATTCACATTGGAAAACTATAAGGGGCTGTTCCAGACAATGCACTACGGCACATATTTAAAGAACAGTCTGATCGTCACACTGTCTACGGCAGTTGTCGTAACCTTCCTTTCCATTTACGGTGGTTACGGTATGGCACGTTTTAAATTCAAAGGAAAAACAGCGGCTCTGGTATTCTTCCTGGTTACCCAGATGATCCCGAGTATCCTCGTTATCATCCCGCTGTACGTTATGTTTGCAAAATTTAATCTGATTGACACCTACGTATCTCTGTTCGTGTTCTACACGATCACCAACCTGCCCTTCTGTGCAATCACGATGCGAAGCTTTTTTGAGCGTATCCCATATGCGCTGGAGGAATCCGCTTACGTGGATGGCTGCTCCAGAGGACAGACACTGTGGAAAATCGTTATGCCGGTTATGTTCCCGGGTATCGTGGCTGTTTTCGTATTTGCTTTCATCGGTGCATGGAACGAGCTGATCGCCGGTACGATCTTCCTTAACACACAGAAAATGTGGACAATTCCGATTGGTCTGAAAGCACTGGTCGGTAAGTACAATGTTGACTGGGGTTCCATGATGGCCGGTGGTGTGCTGGCACTTCTGCCGACAGCGATCATGTTTGTCTTTGTACAGAAATATATCGTAGAAGGTCTGACAGCCGGCGCTGTCAAAGGTTAACTTCCGATGACCGGCGCGGAACTGATCACGACAACGTATACGGCGGCGCAGGGCGGGGCTTTGTATATGCGCCTGGCGGATGATATTCTTTCCTATGTAAGAGAGACCGGAATCCGTCCGGGGATGCGTATACCCTCTGAACGTAAGCTGGCAGAGATGTTTCACACCAGCCGTGCTTCGGTGCGGGAGGCGGTGCGCATTCTGCACAATAAAAGAATTATTGATATCCAGGTAGGCAACGGTATGTATCTGAAAGAATCTCTTTCGGATGAGGCCTGCAAGATCGAGCTGTGGAAGATCGACTATATGGAAGTGCTGGATATCAAAACCGTACTGGAGTTTCATATTATTGAAGGGCTGTGCCATTACATCGGACCGGCAGAGCTTCTTGCGATCGAAACAGCCTTAAAAAAGCTGGAACAGGGATATGACCAGGGGTATTATGACCAGGCCGCAGACACACTGTTTCATAAAAGAATCCGGGCATGCAGTACCAACACCACGATGGTGCAGCTGATCGACAATCTGTTACAGACACTGGATGCCTATGGTCTTGGTACGGATGAATTTAACAAACACTGGTTTTCGACGGTGCCATATCACCGGACGCTGTATACCGCGATCGTGGAGCATGACACAGCCAAAGCCAGAGAAGCGTATTACACCATCGCCCGGCTGGATAAAGAGGCTCTGGATGTGATACAGAAAAACAGACAGGTAAGCTGAGCGTGTTGATGCTCTGAACACCTGTCGTCTGTGAAAAAGCATAAAAGGCTGTTGTAATGTATGTTGCAGCAGCCTTTAGTTGCCAGTGCATATCAATACGTGGTCCGGTGGATCCAGTCTGATTACAGGTATCCGAAAGAAGCTGCCGGTGGCAGCCTTTGCGGGTAAGGAAAAACCAGAAGTACAGCGGATGAAAAGCCTGTTTTTCGTAAACAGGAATATCCGGTCTGCTTTGAAAGGAGAAGAGATGTACGATTACAATCATTGTCCGGACAGAAGACATACGGACAGTATCAAATGGGACGCTGCAGGAGAAGGTGTGCTGCCGATGTGGGTGGCCGATATGGATATTCCGGTGGCGGAGGCCGTGCAGGAGGCGTTAAAAGAGCGTGTGGCCCATCCGCTGTTCGGCTATTCTGATTTTAAAGAAGAACAGCTGAAAACGCTGGTGGCAGCGCATTACAAAAAACTGTATGGCGCAGATGTAAAAGAGGACTGGATCGTCTGGATCCCCAGTGTTATGCCCGGCATGACCAATGCAGTCAAAATGCAGGGCGGCAGCTTTACCTATTTTATCCCGATGTACAATCATATCCGGGAAGTATATCTGGAATCCAAACGTCCGGTGATTGAAGTACCGTTGAAGAAGAACGGCACACAGTTTGCGATGGATTTTGCAGCTATGGAAGAAAAGATGACACCTGAGGTAAAGACCTTTGTCATGTGTAATCCGCACAATCCGATCGGCCGCTGCTATACAAAAGAAGAGATTCTTGAAGCAGCAGCATTCTGCGAAAAACATGGCCTGTTACTGATCAGCGACGAGATCCACTGTGAGCTGGTGCTGGAGGGACAGCATACACCGGCCTTTATGGCAAGCGAATGGACAAAGGAACACAGTATTACGCTGGGTAGCCAAGGAAAGATTGGCAATGTACCGGGACTGCCGCTGGGCTTTGCCATTATTCCGAATGAGGAACTTCGCAACCGGTTTGAACATGAACTTCTGGGTACCTGCGCCAGTTTCAATGTGCTGACACTGGCTGCTTACAGAAAACTGTATGATGGCAGTTGTGATGCGTGGAAAGAAGGCTTGAGAGAGCATTTGCGTAAGAACCGTGATATCGTGGAAAACTGGGTCAAAGAGACGGATGGTATCGAGATGCCGCATAATGAAGCGACTTATCTGGCGTTTCTGGACTGCCGTGGTCTGGAACTGGAAAATCCGGCGGATTTCTTCCTGAAGGAGGCAAAGGTGATGTTGTCTGAAGGCGAAATGTACGGTGACCAGCAGAGTGCTCGGTTCAATTATGGATGCCCGGAAGAACAGCTGAGAGAGGCACTTACGAGAATGACAGAGGCATTGAAAAAGCGCAGATAACGTTTTTCAGAGAGTATGAAAAACAGGTGTGGCATACAGGCATGTGCTGTACAGGGCATGTCTGCGTGAAAAAGGACAGTCTTAAAAACTGCCGGACAGGTTGCTGTCCGGCGGTTTGTATGCTATAGTAAAAACGCTGTTGACCAGATGATAATATGTAAACAGCAGTAAAAACGACGAATGTGTCACCTACAATAAAGAAGATGAGAGAAATAGAACATGACAATGACAAAACCAGTGGTATCCAAGTTTGGCGGAAGCTCTCTGGCTGATGCCGGACAGTTTAAGAAAATCCGCTATATTATAGAGCAGAATCCGAACAGGAGATATATCGTGCCGTCCGCACCGGGTAAGAGAAATCCGGACGATGTAAAGGTTACGGATCTTTTGTATGCCTGCTATGATAAGGCAAAGCACGGGGAGGATTATACGGAGGCTCTGGAGAAAATCCGTGGCCGGTATCAGGAGATTATCGAGGATCTGGGGCTGCATCTGTCCCTGAAGGATGAGTTGAAGGTACTGGAAACATCGTTTGTCCGCGGCATCGGCAGTGAATATGCGGCATCCCGTGGGGAATATTTAAACGGTATTCTGCTGGCGGCGTATCTGGATTATGAATTTGTGGATGCGGCAAGTGTGATTCGGTTTCATAAGGACGGTACGCTGGATGCGGAGATGACAAATACGCTGTTAAAGGAGCGTTTGGGACGCTGCTCAGCGGCGGTGATTCCGGGATTTTACGGAGCGGATGAGTCGGGACGGATCCATACATTTTCCCGTGGCGGTTCGGATGTGACGGGTGCCCTGGTAGCCCGGGCTGTCAAGGCAGAGATTTATGAGAACTGGACCGATGTGACGGGATTTCTTCTGACGGATCCGCATATTGTGGAGAACCCGAAGAAGATCGATGTGATGACATTTTCGGAGCTTCGGGAGCTGGCTTACCGCGGGGCTACGGTGCTGCATGAGGATGCGGTGTACCCGGTGCGCCGTGAGGGGATACCGATCCATATCCGCAATACGAATGAGCCGGATGAGAATGGTACGCTGATCTGCCGCCGGATCCGGCCGGAGGAGGAGACGCCGATCACGGGCATTGCGGGACGCAAGGATTTTGTGGCGATCAGTATTGCGAAGCACAGGATGAATGCGCAGGTGGGCTTCTGCAAGAAGCTTCTGGAAGCGTTTGATGAGAACGGGATTTCGTTTGAGCATATGCCATCGGGAATTGATACGATCAGTGTGATCATGGCGAAGGATGAGTATGTGAAGAAAGAAGACGGGATCATGGAGTCGCTCAGGAGACGGCTGAATCCGGACCGTATCACGCTGGATACGGATCTGGCGCTTGTCACGGTTGTAGGCAAGGGGATGCGGTCTGTGAGCGGGATTGCTTCGCGGTTTTTTGGGGCGCTGGGGGATGCCGGCGTTAATATTAAGATGATCGATATGGGGTCGAATGAGATTAACTGTACGATCGGGGTGGCGAATGAGGATTTTGAGAAGGCTATCCGGGCGTTGTATGATGCGTTGGCGAGATAGGGGGTAGGCTGGATAAAAAACTGCCGCCACTGTGTCCGCTGCCGGGAGGCTGTGTCCGTGTGGGAAAAATCGGACGTTCGCAAACTGGTTCTATAGTGTGCAAAAAAGGGAAAAACAGGGTATCGGCGAGATTCGCCGGATTTGCTGATGCAAATCCGGCTCAGGCTCGCCTCATCGTCCGCCTGGTAAGCGGCCGATGCCCCTGTTTTTCCCTTTTTTGCGCACTAAGAACCAGTAATGCTCGCTTTACGATTTTCCCCACACGGACACAGCCTCCCGGCAACGGACACAGTGGCGGCAGTTTTTTATCGGCGCTTGATGAGTAATTCCTTATATAAAATCTATAGGATCCGGCTTCTGATAATGTAAATGTTGCACTTGGATTAGATGAGGTTCCTGAATATGTATATTTTAACGAACCACCTTTTTTCTGATAACCAAGAGTTACTTTTGCTTTGCTTTTTAAATTAACTTTAAAGGTTACTTTTGTGTTTTTTCTTCATTAGAAGATACCTCCTGATAAATTGTAGTATTCGTGTAGAAAACACGTTCGTCGCTTAAATTTGTGATGCTAAATTCGTAAGAGCCTGTTTCAGGAACTTCAAAAATTACGCCTGCATTTTTCTCTGTGAATTTTCCAAGATCTATGTAGGTATCGTTATATTTGACACCGATGTAGGTGATTGGTGAAAAATCAGTGGAGGATGCACTTTGTGTAAATTTAATATAAATTTTTTGACCTTTTGTAAGAGGTAGACCATTGTTTTCGTGGGATGACAATTTAGCGTAATAGCCATTGCCAAGATAAAAATCATCTGCTGCATATGTGCTTGATTTTTTTTCACAGGTAATGGTATATTGCCTTTTTGCATCCAATTCCTGATAGGGATTAAATTCACTTTCTTTATCCAGAGAAGTAAGATTTAAAGACTTAGCAGGTTCTTCTGTCTCATCACTGTTTTCATCCGTATAAGAATGAGCAAATTCTTTCTGTGTGATTTCAGCCGCATTTTTGGAAGTGATTTTTCCGGCTGCCGGCAATAGGCCTTTTGCGATAACCGTGCTTCCAGAGACAATAAGTGTAATAGCAAGTACGGCTACAGCTGTACGAATATAGGAAAAAGGAATTTTTTTGCAACGACGTTTGGAAGCTATGGTATCCAGAACAGATTTTTTGACTTTTTCTATATCTGTTTCAGTTAAAATATATTCGGAAGATTCGATATATTCTGTAGCCTGATCGAGCATTTCTGTAATTTTAATCTGCATAATTTACCTCCTATTTATATGGTATTCTTCCACAAGCACCTTCTTTAAAAATTTACGCCCTCTTGATAAATGACTTTTGACAGTTTGGACATTCATGTCTAATGCCAGTGCTATATCAGAGATTTTTTCATATCGATAATAATATCGAATAAAAATATCTTTGGTAGGTATAGATAATTGATTTAATGCTTTACGGATTATTTCTTGCTGTTCGCGTTGAAGAAATTCTTTTTCTATATTCTCCGATAAAAGAAGAATATCATCATCTAATGCCAGCGTGACAAATCTTTTCTTGCGTAAGAAATCTTTTGCTTTGTTTCGGGCGATGGTACCGATGTAGCCTTTTAAACTAGAATATGCGTCCATATTCAATTTATCAGCAGTGTTCCATATCGTAAGAAAAACATCTGCCATTAGTTCTTCTGTATCTTGGACAGTTCCATAATTTTTTAAAAGTTGTCCGATAATACTGGAAATATAGTTGCTGTAGCGTTCCATTAGACAGACCAGAGCTTCTGTATCCTGCTTTTTTAGACCAACAGCAATTTTTTCATCCGTCAATATATCACCTCCTTTGCAGCAAGAACATGTTCTTATTTATCTATACGTAATAAAAAAAGAAAAAGTTGCAATTGTTGTAGAAATAATTTATGAATTCTAAATGATATAGATGAAAGGGCAGAAGAATATTTAAAGTTTGATGAAATTTAATGCCTTTATGTGATGATAGAAAGATAGAGAATTTATTGATATATAAGTATGTAACGAAAAAATGATGATAAAAAAAGCGACTCACATTTATGAGTCGCTAGCTGGGCTACAAGGATTCGAACCTTGAAAATGACGGAGTCAGAGTCCGTTGCCTTACCATTTGGCGATAGCCCAATGTGTTGTTTTGTGTCGCAACACGATGTATTATATGGGATGCCGGAAGAAAAGTCAAGGGGGAATTTAATTTTTTTGAAAAAATTTTAAAATCGAGAAATTTATGGTTTTTGAGATTTTTTTGTAAGTTTTTGATGTAATTTTTCTGAGAGGTGGTATAATAGGGAAAACTTTGTGACAAGACACAAAGGGATATGTTGGTTAATTCGAAAGGAGCTTTTCATGAGAGCAATGAATCTTACTCTGCTGACGGACTTGTATGAGCTGACGATGATGCAGGGTTATTTTAAGAATCCTACGGACCAGATCGTGGTCTTTGATGCGTTTTACAGAAAGAACCCGTGTGATGGCGGTTTTGCTATCGCGGCTGGTCTGGAACAGATTATTGAATATATCAGGGATCTGCACTTTACACCGGATGATATCTGCTATCTGCGCAGTCTGAATCTGTTTGATCCGGAGTTCCTGGAGTATCTGCGTGGTTTCCATTTTACAGGAGATATCTATGCGATTCCGGAGGGTACGGTCGTATTCCCGAGAGAGCCGCTTGTCAAGGTTATCGCGCCGGTGATGGAGGCGCAGCTGGTGGAGACGGCGATCTTAAATATCTTAAATCATCAGAGCCTGATCGCAACGAAGGCTGCCCGTGTCGTTTATGCGGCCAAGGGTGATGGCATCATGGAGTTTGGTCTGCGTCGTGCGCAGGGACCGGATGCCGGTATCTACGGTGCGAGAGCAGCCGTGATCGCCGGATGCATCGGTACGTCCAACGTGCTGACCGGCCAGATGTTCGGTGTTCCGGTCAAAGGTACCCATGCCCACAGCTGGATCATGAGCTTCCCGGATGAGTATACGGCATTTAAAACATATGCCGACATGTATCCGAACGCCTGTATCCTTCTCGTGGACACCTACGATGTCCTCGGTTCCGGTGTGCCGAACGCGATCCGCGTATTTAAAGAAATGAAAGCCGCCGGTCTGCCGATGAAGGGCTACGGTATCCGTATCGACAGCGGCGACCTGGCATATCTGTCAAAGAAAGCCTACGAAATGCTCGATGCCGCCGGTTTCGGTGACGCGATCATCTCCGCATCCAGCGATCTGGACGAGTACCTGATCGACAGCTTAAAGGCCCAGGGAGCCAAGATCAATTCCTGGGGTGTCGGTACAAACATGATCACCTCCAAAGACTGCCCGGCCTTTGGCGGTGTCTATAAACTGGCCGGTGTAAAAACTCCGGAAGAAAAGGAATTTACACCAAAGATCAAACTGTCCGAAAACACAGAAAAAGTAACCAACCCGGGCAATAAGATCATTTATCGTATCTACGATAAAAAGACCGGTAAGATCCGTGCCGATCTGATCTGTCTCGACGGTGAGACTTACGATGAAAACAAGGATCTGATCATCTTCGATCCGATCGAAACCTGGAAAAAGACAAAGCTGAAAGCAGGAACCTATACTTTACGTGAGCTGCTTGTCAAGGTCATCGACAAAGGAGAACCCTGCTACGAATCTCCGAGTGTCATGGAAATTCAGGCTATCTGCAAAAAAGAACAGGAAACCCTGTGGGACGAGACCAGACGACTGGTAAATCCGCATGAGGTATATGTAGACCTCTCCGCAAAGTTGTATAAGATCAAGAGTGATCTGCTTGAAGAGATGAGCATGAAACATCTGGAAGAGCAGTAAAAAGGATGCTTTTGTGCGACGGACGATTTCGCCACAGAATGCCCCGGGGCATTCTGTGGCGAAATCTGTTTAAATGTCAGCGAGCGCAAGCGATGCGTCCGTCAATCACCCATCCGTACCTCAAAGACAGACCGTGCAGCAGCAGCCTTCCATACCGTGCGGCGGGCAGATTGCCTAAAGCGAGGGCATGATGGTTCTTAGTGCGCAGCGCGGGTATGTACAGGGGTTGCTGACGCCATACCAGGCGGCAGCAAAGGGGGCTTTGAGCAGCGTTTTCATCAGAAAACGGTGCGAATGCCC
>JAHZHB010000015.1:6168-6898 GCA_019420465.1 Lachnospiraceae bacterium | reverse complement strand
CTCAAGACTGCGCTCCCTGAGCGGACGGTAGATCATACCCGCCTGGCAGAAACGGCAGCCACGGATACAGCCTCTCTGGATCTCCAGAACCACACGGTCCTGCGTCGCCTTGATAAACGGTACGACAGGCGCTGTCGGATAATACGTATCGCTCATATCCAGCACGACCTGTTTTTCGATCGTTGTCGGCAGAGACGAATCTACAGGAGTGAAACTGTCGATCGTGCCGTCTTCCTTATACGTTACATCGTACAGAGACGGTGCATAGATACCCGGAATCTTACCGGCTTCCATGAGAAATTCTCTCCTGCTCAATCCCTCTTTTTTTGCTTTCTGATACAGTGCCAGCAGATCAAAGTAAACCGTCTCGCCCTCACCGATATAGAAAAGGTCAAAAAACGGTGCGATTGGCTCTGGATTGTACGTACACGGGCCGCCACCGATCACGATCGGTACACCCCAGTCACGGTCTGTGGCCCTGAGCGGAATACCGGACAGATCCAGCACCTGTAAAATATTGGTATAGCACATCTCGTACTGGATCGTGATACCAAGGAAATCAAAATCCCGGATCGGGTCCTGCGATTCCAGGGCAAAAAGCGGGATCTGTTTCTCCTTCATCACCTCAGCCAGATCCGGCCACGGAGAATACACGCGCTCGCACCAGACATCCTCCTTCTGGTTAAACATGTCGTACAGGATCTGGATACCCAGATGGGACATACCAATC
>JAHZHB010000015.1:0-6158 GCA_019420465.1 Lachnospiraceae bacterium | reverse complement strand
ATACATCCGGGAAGCACATGCAGAATCGGGTAGATACCGCCTCTTTATCCTTCATGACAGCATTGACTTCATTACCGATATAACGGGCCGGCTTTTCAATCTTTAATAATATTTCATCGCTTAACGCTAATTTTCTCATACTTATCCTTTCCAACTAACGTGAAATATGTATAGTATCTCATAATCCGTACTAGTATACTGGATTTTTAAGGGGACTGCAAGAGAAAAAGAGGACAACATATGATTGGCTATAAAAAATGGTTCTAAAGATATTTTCGTAACTTTAGAACCATTTTTTTAGATTATAACGTCAGATTTTCCACATTAACACCCATAGAAGACAGCTTTGCTGTGGTAACCTTAATCTGATATTCCAGCTCGTTATTTATTACATCCGGCTGCATAGCTTTTTTTATACGCTGTAAATCTGTATATTTGTCAATAAGAATGGATATAAGTTCTTTCTCGGTCATTTCTTCCACCCTGTCCACCGCCTTTTTTATTGGATTTATAAGTAGTTTACAAGTTATCGTACATGTATACCTTGTTTTTTATTTATTGCATCTGCTTCAAATCCAGATTTTCATCCAGCCAGATTTTCACAACACCCACATTCATTTTCACCACTTCCGCAATCTGTTCTACAGGAAATCCCATTTCTGCCAATGTTGCAGCGGTTTCACGACGGGTTTTCTCTATTCCTTTCTCTATTCCTCGCTTTTCTCCACGCTCTTCTGCCATATCCAACACATCACACATATTTTCAACCTTCCTTCCGTTTGCTTTATAAACTGCCTTTTCAAACCGATTATCCTGTTCCATCGCAGCTAGCAGCTGCAGCACAGCTTCCACATGCCGGATTTCTGTCTTCGGTGGCGTATACGTATGATTATTTCGCTTTTGCACGAAATAATCTGCCACGATCTTGAAATCTGACTGAAACATGGCCACCTGTTCTTCGCTCAGATATGCGATCTCAAACAAATTGACTCTGTAATCATTCACGTAAGGATCCAGTCCTTCCGGAACTGCCACTCTTTCCAGTAAAGTTTTCGCCTTATCCCATCGTTTTCCATAGCCAAAATATAAAACCAGAGTAATAACAGGATACCGCTCTTTCCCATTCCCCTGTTCAGCTAACTGCGCCCTGTATGCAGCTCCATCATAACCAATAACTCTGAGTGACATATCCTGATCCACTGTCGTCTGGTTTTCGACACCGATGCAGGCAAATCTTACTTCGCCTTTTCTCCAGCGCTTCACTACATCACGGTCCATCTCCCGGAGCATATCTCCGTCTTTATAAACGGATCCAGATCCTTTGTCCTCGAGCTCCTCCGGGCGAATCACACATCTGCCACCAAATAAAAGTACATTGACAATATCCGCAAAGACATCGTCAAATGCCACAAGAAGCTTTTCGCTCAAATCCTTCTGTCCCATAAAAAATTCCCTATTCTGTTGCCTTTCTCTGAAATTCATTAACGAATGTTAAACTTGAAATGATAAAACTGACGAATATATCGGAAATGATAATTTAATAAGCTTATTTAACTATTTTCTTCGTCTGATAATATAATACACAATTTCTTTCCCTTTGTCAATACTCTGTGTTAATCAAACATAATCCATCCAGTTCCATATTTTCTCCAATAATAATTTGCGCACGATCTGTGCCGCATCAGTCATGTTAAGAATTCTTCATATTCTTAAAAGAATTGTAAACCCTGCCCCAATTGTACTTCTTCCTTTTCTATGATAAAATTATGCATATTATGGGTATATGCCTGCAAAAGCCGCAACAGGCAGTTTCATACAGACATACAGCTACCCGAACATACAGGAGATAAAAATGGCTTCCAAAAAAAAGAAGAAAGCACAGGGCTATCAGGAAATCACTCCTGAAGTCTACGAAAAACCAAGGAAGAAGAAACTGTCCAGGAGAAAACGCCGCCGTCGCCGCATACGGCGGGCGATTATTACCGTAGTGGTACTTGTCGTGCTGTACCTGACCGCGGTATTTTCCAACATTCCCTTTATTGCCAAATGGCGCACGATCTACATCCTGACCGCCATGACGACCAACAGTCATCAGTGGCTGGCTACGATGTTTATTCCCCGCAGCGTGATCGATCGGGCGATCCAGGCACAGCAGGATGCTCTGAACCATTCCGCCGATCTGAATACTACCTGGGGGAATGATGAAGAATGGATCACCGAACCCGGTCTGCTGATCCAGGGCGAAGCGATCACAGACGATACCGGCGCACAGGAATTTTACGAGAAATACTGGGAGATCGACAGTGATACCGTTCACCAGTATCTCGAAGAAAATCCAGATCTTCTGACTGAAGGTTACGAATCCCTGCACATCGAAGATTTTGACCAGAAGCTCGGTCTTAAAACCGTAGAAGGCGATCCAATTCTTGTGATCAATGCCCCCAACAATCTGCTTATCATCGAAACCGATGGTACCAACTACAAAGGCAAACTGGCCATCGCCAAAGAGCCCTCCCAGGTCGATCTCGTCAAAGCCAAAAAGATCGGCACACACGGTGACAAGATCGCTACCTTCTGCTCAGACAATGACGCCATCCTCGGCATCAACGCCAGCGGCTTTATCGATCCCAAAGGCGTCGGCAACGGCGGTCAGGTCAACGGCTCTCTCGTCGTAAACGGCGTCGAATACGGCGAACACAAAATGGCTCCCGCCTGGAAATTTGTCGGCCTTGATAAAAAGAACAAACTCTACGTTGTAAACTATAAAAACACCGACATCAGCGACTACCGCTGGGGCCTTGAATTTTATCCCGCCCTCATCGTAGACGGTGTCGAAGCCGTCAACGAAGGCTACTGCATGGGTATCCAGCCCCGTACCACCCTCGGACAGGAAAAAGACGGTTCCCTCCTGATGCTCGTCATCGACGGCCGCCAGCCCGGCTACAGCCTGGGCTGCTCTGTATCCACCTGTACCAAGATCATGCTCCGCTACAAAGCCTACCAGGGCATGAACCTGGATGGCGGCAGCTCCGCTGTCATGTACTATGATGGCCGTCAGATCACCAAATCCAGTTCCGTATCCGGCAAAGGGCGTTACATGCCCGATGCGTTGCTGGTCAACAGGATTGCTGATTAATATATGTAATCACACACGCAGCTTATTTGGTATATATCAATTTTGACCCTGCCAAACAGTTCTGATAGTTTCAGGTCAAACAAAACCTGCCGCAAAATCCAGTGTTTAGATTTTGCGGCAGGTTTTCTATTTTACTTCTGTTTTATACTGGCATCACCTTTGCCTGCATTTCAGGCTTTAGCTTTCTTGCTGCAGATTTTTGCCAGTATACCGGATAACAGCATACAGCAGATACCCATGACTGTTGCATAGATAAAGACTTTGTTATATCCTTCTGTACCGGTTCCGCTATCCAGCCAATGACCAACCATCGTAAACATGAACACATCTGGCAGATATCCGAATGTTGAAAGAATTCCGGATACACGTCCAGTCACATTTACATCAATACCGGCATCGTCAATATCTGCAAAATACTGGCTGCGAATTGCATATACCAGAAGTACACCGATAAAGAAATTGGCAACTACCGGCATCAACATCGACGTCTGTACCGGAATCAGTAAAAAGACGGCCCAGCTGATGGCAAGAAGTAAAGCGGTTCCAGAGATCATCTTTAATCTGGAATGGATCTTATCTGCCAGGAAACCACCGGCTACACCTCCGATACCCTGCATCAGATAACGGATACCACCAAGATTGGCTGCCATCGTCTCTGACATGCCATAATGGGATACCAGATATGTATTGATATAGCTCATCAGACCGTAGACACTGTATGCCGTAAATACGATACCTACCAGCATCCAGACTCTAGGCAGTTTCAGACATTTCCACATACCTGCAAATATGTCTTTTAACGATTCTGTCTGACCCGCCTGGTTTCCATCGTCTATCACGAACCAGCAAAGGACACCGATCACCAGTAAAAGGATCGCACATAAACGGATCGCCATGGCGGCTCCCACAACATTGTCTGCAAATCTGGCATATACAGCCGCCATCACAAACACCAGCAAAGCATTCAAAAATCCACGTAAACCCTCCTGAAGACCGAACAGCCGTCCCTGTTCATCTGAGCTGCCCAGCATACGCACCGCTTTAATGACAGAGCTCCAATAGGTGAGTACTGTCGTGATACCCATCAGGGCAAAAATCAGCTGACTGGCCTGATATCCCGGAAACATGGAAAACCAGATACCAAGAAGTCCCGTACTGATAAAGGAAAATGTCAGCATAATCTTTGGTGAAAATTTATCTGCAACGATGCCACCCAGAAAATATGCCGGTGTCGCCAGAATGGCATACCATCCGTTTAAAGATCCCATTTGTGCATTTGTCAGCCCCATGGCATTCTGGATCGGGATATAAAATGTTTCACGGATATATGGCAGCTGGAAAATGAAACCTGCACCACAGGCTAACAGCAGCAATGTACCATACTTTTTGATTGTCTCTTTCGTCATACTCTTTCCAACCTTTCTGTCTGTTTAGACGCATGAACTGTATCAGGTTCTTGCGATATCCTCATCTTTCATTCCAAGACCTCTCATCAGTTCATCCAGTGCCTGTCGTTTATCTTCTTCCAGTTCCGGACGTTCATATTCATCCAGCAGTTTCTGGATTCTTTTCTGAATGGATTCATACAGGGCTTTGTTCGGATCGCCCTTTGTCACTTTGTGGATAGCGACCTGACTGTACCATGGATCGATACGGCATCTGTCAAACGTATGGTCCAATGTTACGAACGTTCCGTTTTCTTCCTCAATAGCTTCTTTGATTGCATCAAAAGCCATAGCCTCTTCATCCGTCGGAATATCGTCAAAATAATATTTCATCCTGGTGTATGTCTCAATATCCAGAAGGAATTTTTCGATGCTGACTGTGTTAAAAGAATGCAGGGACCCTGTCGCATGCATCATCAGGTTTGCTCTTTCCTGGAAAGATTCAAAGAAACTCATGGCGCTTTCCACACCGGCCTGTGCTGTCAGACCGTTTGCATCTGACATACCGCCGCCGCTTCTGCAGGGAACGCCATATTTCTTCGCAAGCAGTGAACCATATTTCGCCTGTTTTACGAAGCCCGGGCTGGCATTGGATGCCTGCATATTGCGCATATCACTGACAGTGGAGGCAAATCCATAGATGATCGGTGTACCCGGACGTACCATCTGTGCATAAACATTCAGTCCAAGGAATTCCGCATTTGCTTCTGAAACGTTACCGGCCACGGAGATCGGTCCTGTCGCTCCGGCCATATTTCCGGGGGCAATGACTAAAGGCTGACCATTTCTGGCACAGACATCCATCGTATCAATCGTATTTTTTGTCACCCCAAGTGGGCTTAACGGAGAAATTAAATTGAAGGTACACGGTGTTTCTGTTAAATCTTCGCCAAAGATAATTTTCATCATCTTCATGATGTTCTCTGCCTGCTCTTTTCCACCACAGACAGAAAACAGTGCCTTATCTGAACGGCAAAGCGTTGCATATACCATAACTTCTGCGGAGATCTCAGCTTCAATATCAGAAGGCTGCGCAAGGATACCACCGTTGATGGAAAATTCTTCGCTTTCCTGCACGATCGTGGCTAGCTTCAGAAAATCATCAAACATGGCCGGTCTGAGTGTGCCATCCGCTTCGCAGACAGTCGGGCTTCCGTAACCCGGTGTCATATACAGATCTACGGTATTCATATGCACATTATATTTTGGATTGCGGGCATACACGGTAAATTCTTTTTTTGCCACATCCAGTGCATGCATCACCTGTTCCGGTGTAAAATATGCTCTGTTTCCCTCGACTTTAACACCATTGCTGCGAAGAAGATCCAGTGCTTCTTCACTTAAAAAAGCTATACCTATCTCTTCCAGAATTTTTAATGTATTATGATGAATCAGCTCAACGATTTCCTGATCACGTGCAATTTCAGTTTCTTTGGTTCTCATATGACTTCCTCTCTTTCATATTTGCAAAGTATTATTAAACTTAAACATCGTTTGTAAATGTAATCGCGATTACTTTTGGGACAGTCCTCAATGTCCGTTTAAACCGTTGGAAAATTATTTTACCGGTCCGATCT
>JAHZHB010000150.1 GCA_019420465.1 Lachnospiraceae bacterium | reverse complement strand
CGCAGAAAAACGGCGTGACCATTACGGTCACACCGTTCTCTGCCCCTCGCAAAGCTAAATAGTACCTTATCACTATTACGCCTTCTTTTTCCGTCTTTATTTCTTTTCTTTCATCTTTTTCAATTCATCAAAGATTACGTCGTTGAGCACTTTAATATAGGTACCTCGCATACCGCTCGACCGGGACTCGATGATACCGGCGCTCTCAAACTTGCGCAGCGCATTGACGATCACCGAACGGGTAATCCCCACACGATCTGCGATCTTGCTGGCGACCAGAATACCCTCATTGCCATCAAGCTCCTCAAAAATATGCACGATCGCCTCCATCTCCGAAAACGACAGCGTATTGAAAGCGGATTTGACTACCTGTACCTTGCGGGCCTCTTCCTGGTTTTCTTCGTTGACCGAACGCATCATTTCGAGTCCTACAACAGTCGTGCCATATTCGCTGACGATGATATCGTCGATATCGTACGGCTGGCTGCTCCGGTACATAAACAGCGTACCCAATCGCTCTCCGGCGATATCGATCGGACTGATGATGGCATCGTAATCATGCACATTTTCCACTTCAAATCCCAGTGTTTCCAGATTGACATTTTCCTTTGTTGATAAGACGCTTAAAAATCGGTCATTCAACAGCGGATCCACATACCCGCCAACCTTGTCCACAATCAACTCTGTGATCTCATGTACACCATCACAAAGCCCGACACCAAGCACTTTGCCTTTCCGGCTGATCACAAGGATATTGGAGGACAGCGTTTCAACCAGAACCTCACAGATATCATTGAACACAACCTTGGTAGAATTATTATTGTGTAAAAGTTTATTGATCTTTCTTGTCTTATCCAGTAACTGAACGCTCATCTAAGGCCTCCCTCCACGCATACCGGTCTGTTTTTACTATATTCTCTATATTAAAATAAATTTTTTGTATAATCAAGGAATTTTTCAAAAAATTCAGACTTTTCTTAAATTTCTTTATGCATTTGGTTTCAGAAATATGTAAAGACTGCCGTCTGGCCGGGCCAGGTGGCAGTCTTCACACATGCAAAAGATGATCACTCGTCTTCTTTCTTATTCAGTTCAACGTATCCGCAGTTAGCATCCGCACACGCGATCTTATTTCCCTTTACGACCATATAGCCTCCGCACTGCGGACACTTCTGTGCTACGGGACGCTGCCAGGACATAAAGTCACAGTCCGGATTGTTCTCACAGCCGTAGTACATACGGCCCTTCTTGGTCCGGCGCAGCACCACATCTTTGCCACACTTCGGACAGGGCACACCGATCTTTTCGAGATACGGCTTTGTATTACGGCATTCCGGGAAGCCCGGACATGCCAGGAATTTACCGTGCGGACCGTATTTGATCACCATGTGTCTGCCACAGTTCTCACAGATCACATCGGTCACCTCATCCTCGATCTTCACCTGCTCCAGATCCTTTTCGGCTGCCTGCACAGCAGCGTCCAGATCCGGATAGAAGTTACGCACGATCGTTTTCCACTCGACCTTGCCCTCACCGACCTCATCGAGAAGTCCTTCCATCGTTGCCGTGAAATTGACATCCACGATACTCGGAAAAGCCTCCTTCATCATGCGGTTGACCACATCGCCAAGCTCGGTCAGATACAGATTTTTGTTTTCCTTAGTCACATACCGTCTGGCCAGGATCGTCGTGATCGTAGGCGCATAGGTACTCGGTCGTCCGATGCCAAGTTCCTCCATGGTCTTGACCAGAGAAGCCTCGGTATAATGTGCCGGCGGCTGCGTAAAATGCTGCTGCGGCTTCATTTCCTTTAACGGAAGCACAGCACCCGGCTCCATGCCGTTTACTGCCTTGCTGTCCGCTTCCTTTTCCTCGTCAGCCATCTTGTATACGGCCATAAAACCTTCAAAAACCGTACGGGAAGTCGATGCGGTAAACATATACGCCCCGGCAGTGATATGCGCTGTTGTCGTCTCGGAAACGGCACCAGCCATACGGCTCGCTGCAAAACGATTCCAGATCAGCTGATACAGACGGAACTGGTCACGGCTTAAAGACTCCTTGACCTTTACCGGTGTCCGTGTGATATCGGTCGGTCGGATCGCCTCGTGGGCATCCTGGATCTTGTGATTGTCCTTTTTTCGATCCTGTGCCTGTCCCAGATACTGTTCGCCATATGTCGCACCGATGTAGCTTCTGGCTGCCGCATCCGCCTCATCGGAGATACGGGTGGAATCCGTACGCAGATAAGAGATCAGACCGACCGTACCGGAACCTTTGATCTCCACGCCCTCGTACAGCTGCTGGGCAATACGCATAGTCTTCTGAGTGGCAAAGTTTAACTGTTTGGAAGCCTCCTGCTGCAGTGTACTCGTGGTAAACGGCAGCGGTGCCTTTTTCTGGCGTTCTGACTTCTTGACATCGGAAACGGTATATACAGCGTCCTCCAGCTCTTTTAAGATCTGGTCCATCTCTTTTTCGGAGTGGATCTCGATCTTTTCTCCGTTTTTGCTGTGCAGATGTGCCTCACACAGCTTCTTTGTACCGGCTACGGAAAGATCCGCGCCGAGCGTCCAGTATTCCTCCGGAAGGAAGGCATTGATCTCATCCTCACGGTCTGCGATCAGACGCAGTGCTACGGACTGTACACGACCTGCAGACAGGCCTCTTTTGATCTTTGCCCACAAAAGAGGGCTGATCTTGTAACCTACCATACGGTCCAGAATACGGCGCACCTGCTGGGCATTGACCAGATCCATATCGATATCCCTGGCATTTTTGAGGGAATCTTTGACCGCTGCTTTGGTGATCTCATTGAATGTGATCCTGCGCAGCTTCTTTTCGTCTACATTTAACGCTTTGGACAGATGCCAGGAAATAGCCTCTCCCTCGCGGTCAGGGTCAGTCGCGAGGTAAATCTTATCTGCTTTTTTCGCCGCTTTTCTTAAAGCTGCCAGAAGTTCACCCTTGCCACGGATCGTAATATAATGCGGTTCGTAATCATGCTCCACATCTATGCCCAGAGAGCTTTTGGGAAGATCTCTGACATGACCGTTGGAGGCTAAGACTTCATAGTTTGTGCCAAGAAATTTTTTGACGGTTTTTACTTTTGCTGGTGATTCGACGATCACTAGATATTTTGCCACTGCCGTTCTCCTTTTTATTTTCAGATCATTTCGGTATTTTTCTACTTATATATAATAGCCTGCTTTTATGCCTGTTTTTAGCTAAAATCGAGACCACTATACACCAATTCGAAATACGATGCAAGACCAAACTTTTCAAATCCCCGGATTCTGCGGATAAAGCAGGAGGTGGCAGTGCCTGTTTTCAGGACTCTTTTACGTAATAACTCTTCATCACTTCGCGGGCCAGACCCTTTAATTCGAGCTCAAGTAAGAGCTGCATCAGCTTGAGTGCCGGAATCCCGCAAAGCTCCTGGATCTGTCTGACGCTGCGCGGCTCTCTGTCCAGGCAGCGGTAAACCAGCTCCAGATCGTTGGCCGGAAGCGCTGTCGTATCCGGCTGAATATTGCCGGCACGGTTTTTTTCGATGCGAAGCTCCTCTAAAAGCATAGCCGGTGAACAGGCGATACCGGCCCCCTGGGAGATCAGACGATTGCATCCCTGGGACAGGGCATCGTCTACCCGGCCCGGCAGGGCATAGACACTGCGTCCCTGTTCAAGGGCATACTCCACCGTGATCAGAGAACCGCTCTTTTCTTTGGCTTCGATCACCAGTACGATATCGGCCAGTGCGCTGATCAGACGGTTTCTCTGTGGGAAATGATTGGCCTTTGGCGGTGTATTGGCCGGGAATTCGCTGATCAGACCACCGTTGGCCTCCACCAGCTGGTACAGCCTTCTGTTTTGCCGGGGATAGACGGTATCTATCCCACAGCCGAGAATCCCGAAGGTCCGGCCGCCTGACACACTTAAGGCTCCCTCATGCGCCATACTGTCAATCCCCATGGCCAGTCCGCTGATGATCTGTACACCACACCTGGCCAGCTCCGCGGCAAAACGGTAGGCCTGCGCCTTTCCGTAAGATGAGCACATCCTGGCCCCCACGATCGCCACGGACGGCAGCTTTGGATCCGGCAGTGCCCCGCGGACATAGAGCTTTTGCGGAACTCTGTGAATATTTTTAAGTTTTTGCGGAAACTGTGTATCGCAGGTGCGGATATACAGTTTATTCGTTTCCTGCATCATGTTCCTCCTTTTTGCAGTCTGCGATCCCCGCATCTGTAAACAGAACGTATGCCTGAAAACACTCTTATTACAGAGCGAAAAGAATCGATGCTATGATGTTGTACTTTTTGGAAATATGCCATGAGAACTCATGGTCTTATGATTTGCCGAACGGCAAGATATAAATTTGTAGTACCATATGTATAGTACCATTCTCTTTTTCTTTTGGCAAGAGGAAAAGTGCAGACTGGCCAAACTGTTCGCCTGCACTTTTTCCACATGACCTTTCTGTTCTGATTTCATCCTGTAAAAAAAATAGTAGCGGTCCTCAATAAACGATCTTTTCAAGGAAAGGATTTCTCAAGACTGTATGCTTTCGAAAAGTATGACAAACCATGTATGAAACCACTGCCAGGCGGATGTTACACGGCTTGCGACTATAAAGCGGTCCTAAAAGTTCCCAACAACTACCACATCGAGTATGACGGCCACTACTACTCCGTATTGTACTCTTACTGTGGCAAGCCTGCAATCCTGAAGGCAACCGCTTCAGAGATCAGAATCTGTGATCAGTATAATCGGCTGATCTGTACACATAAGCGGTCTTATAGAGAGTTTCCGCTGTATATCACAGTAGATGAACATATGCCGCCAGAACACCTTTATTATAAAGAAGTCAACTCAAAGGATGGTAGTTATTACCGTCGCTTGGCTTCTGCCATTGGTCCTGCAATGTCAGAACTGATTGACAGACTCCTTAAATCATCAAAACATGAAGCGCAGTCTTATAATGCCTGTGCAGGTATCCTGCATAAAGTAAAAGCAATCCCGAAAGGTGCTGCTGAAGAAGTTGCCCGTAAATGTATAGAGATCAATTC
>JAHZHB010000149.1 GCA_019420465.1 Lachnospiraceae bacterium | reverse complement strand
AAGGGTGAGTGCGTGCTGGTCATTGAAGGAAAGAGCAGAGAAAGTATTGAACAGGAAAAACAAAGCTCCTGGCAGGAAATCTCCATTGAGGAGCATATGCAGCACTATGAGAGTCAGGGAATAGCAAGAAAGGAAGCCATGAAACTGGTGGCAGCAGACAGGGGAACGACCAAAAGGGAAATCTACCAGTATCTGCTGGAACATAAATAAAAGAGGCAATGTCAAAAAACAGACAGTGCCCCAAATGCAGCATATACAAAAAAGAAAGCGGGTGATCGTATCAGCAGTACGGAGTATGAACAGTTTTTGACAAGTCGTCAGGAAAAGATCCGTCTGGATATGGCCATCCGCATTTTCTGTCATCAGAAGGACCCGGATATCGTTCATCAGGAGGCCTGCAGATCGTATCTGCACAAAAGATACCGTGTGGCAGCAGATCTTCTTACTGAAAAAGGCGACAGTGCCGGGCTTCGTCGTCTGTTGCAGGAAGAGTGGCTCTCGGAGGAAGAAAAAAAGAAGCTTCTTCAAAAAGCGGTGCAGGAAAAAAAGACGGATTGTGTGGGAATCCTGGCCGGTGCGGATACGGTGAAAGGAGGCCACGGAATACTGCAGAGCAGCGCTTCGCTATGGCAGAGGATCCTTTCGTTTGCCGGGCGTTATCTGGACCGGGAATATCCGTATCTGGGACAGGCCATGCATCTGATGACCTGTCGGCAAAAGGATGATATCCGCTTTTGCGGAACGGATGGCTTTGCTTTGTATATTGAAGAGAAAGCACTACAGGAACAGTTCCTTGCAGACAGTGTACAGATGACAGCAAAAATCGCACACAGCCTGCTTCACGGGATGTGGTGTCATCCGCTCATGGCAGGAGAGGCTCGGGCAGACAGCCGGTGGGAGGCCTGCTGTGACTGTATAGTGGAATGGACGCTGGAGGAAAAGCTTAAATGCCCTCTTTCACTTTCAGACGGGCTTCGCAGGCAGAGAAAAAAAGTCTATGACTGGATGAAACGTGAAGGTATTGTGACCACAGGCGCTCTTTATGAGCGGATGAAGATGGCCGGTGAGGAGAGTGTAAAGATCTTTGCTTCCTGGTTCCTGGTGGATGATCACAGCCTCTGGTATACAAAAAAATACAGTCCCGAACAGTGGCATAAACGGCTGGGAAGTATAAAAAGACAGTCAGCCGGAGGATTTGACGGTGCCAGAGGCGGCATCAACGGGGAAAGCATGGGCAGCAGTCTGAAGTACAGACCACCACAGGCATCGGAGTATGACTATCACAGATTTCTGGAACAGTTTATGGTGTACAGGGAGGAAAGAAAACTGGATCTGTCTTCGTTCGATATGCAGCTGTATACCTACAGCCGGCAGCACTATGAAAAAGCCGTGCTTTTAGAACCGCCGGAGACATCCGAGGTCAGGCGGCTGCAGGAGATCGTGATCGCCATAGATACTTCGGGATCCTGCTCTGGTGAGATCGTGCAGCAGTTTTTAAAGGAGACGTTTTCCATACTGGAAAAGAAAGAGCTCTTTTTCCGGCATATGCGGATCCATATCCTGCAATGTGATTCCATGATCCAGGCGTATCGTCTGATCGAATCGGAAGAGGCATTTCTGGAATATCAGAAAGAGTGTCGCATCACGGGTTTTGGAAATACTGATTTTCGGCCGGTATTTGACTGGATCGAAAAAAAGAGGGCAGACGGGACCATAAAAGACATGAAGGGACTGATCTACTTTACCGATGGTGACGGGATCTATCCGCGCAGTGCACCGGACTATGAGACCGCTTTTGTCTATCTGAACGATCAGCTCGATAAAGGAAAGGCGCCTGCCTATGTACGGACGCTGAATCTGCATATCAACCGGGAATTTGCCAACATATACAAACAGGAACAACAGGGAATAACATACAACGATACAGGAGAAGGGTAATGAATATAGAGAGGGCAAAGCAGGAGATCATACATACTGTAAAAGCATATACGGCCAGAACCCCAAACGGCCGGTTTAAGATTCCGGTGCCACGTCAGCGGCCGATCCTCCTGATCGGACCGCCGGGGATCGGAAAGACAGAGATCGTACGGCAGGCGGCGGACTTTTGTGATGTCGGTTTTGTTGCCTATACGATCACACACCACACCAGGCAGAGTGCCGTAGGACTTCCGGTGATCACGACAGAAAGCTTTGCGGGAACAGAGTACGAGGTGACACATTACACGATGAGTGAGATCATCGGTGCACTGTATCGCTGCATGGAGGAAACGGGGAAAAAAGAAGGCATCCTGTTTATTGATGAGATCAACTGTGTATCCGAAACTCTGATGCCTGCGATGCTGCAGCTGTTACAGGGAAAGACCTTTGGCGAATATGCCGTACCGGAAGGATGGGTGATCGTGACAGCGGGAAACCCTTACGTGTACAATACATCAGTCCGTGAGTTTGATATGGTAACGCTGGACCGCGTCAAACGCCTGGATGTAGAACCGGATTATCCGGTATGGCGCAGGTATGCCATAAGCCGGCAGATGCACGGTGCCGTGCTTTTCTTTCTGGAGAGCAGAAAAGACCGGTTTTATTATGCGAAAAGGGAAGGAAAAAAGCTGCAGTTTGTCACAGCCAGAGGCTGGGAGGATCTGTCGGATATTCTGAAAGAATATGAATGCCTGAAGATTGATGTGGATGAAGAACTGATCTTTCAGTATCTGCAGTGTGAAACGATCGCCGGAGAATTCTACAGCTGGTACAGACTGTATACTCGCTATTGTGCGGATTTCGACCTCCTGATGAAGGGACCCCAAAAAGATAAGAACTGTTTTTTGCAGCGGGCCGTGGCAGCGGACTGGGAAGAAAAGTGTGGTATGACACAGTACGCTTTTTCCAGGATCGCAGAAGCCACACAGGCCTGGTATGATACAGACCGGGAAATAAAAGACACCCAAAAGACAGGACAGTTTTTTATCGACAGTCTGACACAGGGAGAAAAAATCTCAAAAAAGATATCTCCGGGAGAGTTCGTGGAAAAACAGAAAAAAGCACTGCAGATCAAACAGCAGGCGGGGATACTGTCCGGTGAGCTTCTCGAAAAAGAAGAGGATGCCATCCGGTGCCTTGAAAAACTCTATACTTTGGGGAAGAGTCAGAGTGCAGGGGATATACCGGCGTGGAAGCGGGCTGTGGATGCCTGCATACAGGAACAGAAAAAAGAGCAGGAAAGCCAGAAAGCATATACCAGTCAGACGGTGCATGAGCTGCTGCAGATATTTGCCGATGCATGGAAAGAAAGTGATGAGGCACAGTATCTGCGTCTGATCGAAAATCTCACGCAGCATGAGGCAAGTGTGATGTTTCTTAAGGAGACAAAAGAACCGCTCTATGAAAATGCCCTGCCACGACTGATCCTTGAGGATGAAAGGCAGGCACTGCTAAAGGAAGCCAGGAAACTGCAAAATACACAGGAAAAAACGGTATAGGACAGGGCCTTTCGTCCATATATTGAAAGAAAAAGAGACAGGCAGGATATGCTGAACTATCTTTGGACGGGGATGTTTCTGACCGGAATTCTCTATGGTGCTTTTGCCGGTACACTCGGACAGATCACAGAGGGGATTTTACAGGGAGCCAGAGAGGCTGTGGAACTGGTCTTTGCCATAGCCGGCGTGGTGGCATTCTGGACAGGACTGATGACGATCGCCAGGGAAACAGGGCTGTTAAAGCAGATGGCGAACGTGATGCGTCCTGTTCTTTTGTGGCTGATGCCGGAGCTTAAGGGACAGGAAAAAGCACTGGAAGCGGTTTCTGTAAATCTGGCGGCAAATATTCTGGGTCTTGGCTGGGCAGCTACAGCGGCCGGACTGCAGGCGATGGAAGAACTGGATAAGCTGAATACAGAAAGAGAGAAAATCTCACAAAAAAAGAAGTCCGAAGAAAAGACCGCATCCAATGCGATGTGTGTTCTTCTGCTTCTGAATATTTCTTCTCTGCAGCTGATCCCTGTCAGTACCATTGCCTATCGCAGCCAGTATGGCAGTACCGCACCGGCGGCTATCGTAGGTCCCGGACTTATAGCTACTGCGTGCAGTACACTGGCGGCTGTCCTGTTTTGCCGGATCTTTGTCCGGGGAAAGGAGGCCGGTGTGTGAAACTGTTGTCGTTTCTTTCGGCGGGAATGATACCGCTGGTGTGCTTTTATGTGCTCGGCTATGGGCTCTTTCAGAAAAAAGACTGCTATGAGATATTTTCACATGGCGCAAGGGAAGGATTGAAGACAGCTGTACAGATCCTGCCCACGCTGATCGGTCTGCTCGGTGCGGTGGCGGTACTTCGAAGCAGTGGATTTCTGCAGTTTCTGGCAGAGCATCTGGGGATACTGACAGAAAAGCTTTCTCTGCCGGCACAGCTGGTACCGCTGATCTTTGTGCGGACATTTTCCTACAGTGCCGCGGTGGGGCTTCTGACAGATCTGTATGCCAGATATGGTACAGACTCTTTTACAGGTTACAGTGCCTCTCTTCTGATGTGCTGTACGGAGACTGTTTTTTATACGATGTCTTTATATCTGATGCATGTGGGAATCCGAAAAAGCCGCTGCATTTTACCGGGAGCGCTGGTGGCGACAGCAGCCGGAGTCATGGCGAGTCTGTGGCTGGCCGGTTTTATGTAAAAGCGTTGCTTTTTCCGGAAAAATCGGGTATGATAAAATGCAGAAATCGGAGGTGCGGCATGGACCATTACGGAACGTTTAATGATATTTTATCAAATCTGTTTCAGGAGATCATGACCATAGAAGGTCGTAAGCTGATCACAGAGGAGTTTTCGGATATTACCAACAACGATATGCATATTATTGAAGCTGTAGGGATCAATGAGCCCCGCAACATGTCTACTGTGGCTGCCAAAATGATGGTTACTGTCGGAACACTGACCACAGCCGTCAACGGTCTGGTAAAAAAGGGCTATATCGACCGTGCCCGCGGTGAAAAAGACAGACGTGTGGTCAATCTGGTGCTGACAGAAAAGGGACGCCGGGCCTATGCCCATCACCGGAAGTTTCATGAGGACATGGTCGAGGCCATTGTTCATAATCTTTCGGAAGAGGAAGCCAATGTACTTGTAAAGGCTTTGCAGAATGTCCATGATTTTTTTGATACACATAAATAAACCGTATAAAACACAGCAAACATAAACCCTGCGGGAGTAAATATCCTGCAGGGTTTTCTTTTTGCCATGCATATCAATAAGTGGTCGGTGTCCTGGACTGTTTACAGTATGGTTTCTGATAAAAACAGGTATCGTTCCTTTTTCAGGATGCTTTGAGCCGGGCAAATACCTGTCTGGTCAGAAGCGGAAAAGAGCAGGGGCCTGTGGAAAGGACACTGTTATGAAAGTCCGGCAGGGAAAATGTATCGCCAAGAGCTGCTTTCACTGTAGCGCGCAGATCAAGGAAAGAAAGGCAGCCCAGATAGTAGCGCAGGTAATTGCCGGGATTTTCAATAATGTACTGAAAAAGTGTTTCTGCAGCAGATCTGTCTGTGATACCAAAATCAGAAAGAAAAGATATCACCTTTTCCAGACCCCAGCCGTCAGCATGGATACCAATATCAAGAAGCGAAGAAAGGCAAAGTGTCAGGGAACGGTCCAGCCAGGCTGCACGGGCACCGGCATAGTCGTTTCGACAAAGTTCGCAGATCAGAGATTCGGCATAGGTAGCCCATCCTTCCGTATAGCCGCCAAAGGATAAAAGCCGACGAAGCAGCGGCGGATCTGTACGATAAAAAAAGACCGTCTGGTACAGATGACCGGGAAATCCCTCATGAGCCAGCGTTGTATAGAGGGAAAAGCCGTCAAGCGCTTCTGCCGGATTGATATAGATACAGTGACTGGTCCAGTCATCCACGGGAGGAATCATATAGTAGGCGGGACTGGAAAAAGACTGCAGCTCCGGCTGGACCTCTTTTACTGTGATCTGTGTGTCAGGCAGCCGGAAAAAGCAGGAGGTGATCTGTGCGGACAGCTGCGACAACATCTGTTCGGGAGAAAGAGACAGATACGGGTCTTTGGCTGAAAAAGCATCTGATGGCAACTTTTTAGCTGCTTCGATGTCCAGCATAAGCTGATCGTACAGGCGTTTTCGGATTTCTTCGATGGAAAGATCGGTACCGCACAGATAGCGGATGCTGTTTTCGTAGTAGGCTCTGCCATCCGGGTAGCCGGACAGGCCACAGCGTTCATGGGCCAGTGGGTAGAGAGTTTCCAGTTCGTCCATCAGTGCATGATAGGCGGCAAAAAGACAGGTAGAAAGCAGCTTAAAATGGGTCTGCTTCAATTCCTCCAGGGTTTTTGCAGAAAGAAAAGAAAGATTTTCACACTTCCGGATAAAAGCAGTCTGCAGAAAATGCGTCTGATCCTCCTGCCCGAGAAATTCCTGACACTGCTGTAAAATGCCGTCGATCGTTTCGGCAGCCGGTGCGTAGCCGGCTTTTGCTTTTTTAAGAAGCAGAGACTGGTACTGGGCCAGATAGCGGCGGGTATCGGAAAGAAGCAGCAGATAGGTCTCAATATCTTCGACTGAACGGAAGGTATATTCTGCAAAGAGCACAGGCAGCTGCGCGGGAAGTCCGAGGGAGGAGCTTGGCATATCCCACAGCATGGTGTAAGGCAAAAGTGCCTGTTCCTTTTCCAGGACATCCTGCAGGATGGTCAGTGTAAGCTTCTGGCTGTCTGTCAGATGCTTTCCCTCAAAGGCATGGAGCACGGTTTGACGGTTTTCATAAATGGCTGTTTCTGTGGCTGCATCGGGCAGCGTGATCTCCCCCAGGGATACCGGCAGATCACCAAGGCCCTGGCTTTTCGGGTCAGCCAGTGCATAATGAAGAGAAAGTGTATCTTCGTACAGAAGTTCCCGGCTGTACATGGCACAGTACCGGTCGAAAAGCCGGCTGTCAGAAAAAAGAAAGCGTAGTACGAAAATACTGCAAAGAAGGGCGGCAAAAAGCGGCAGGATAAGAAAAAGCAACTTTTTTGAAGGTTTGGGTACAGACAGCAAAACGATTTCCTTTCCAAAAATGATTCTGATAGCAGTGTATGACAGAAAACAGGGACCTATGACCCGCCCGTGCGGGGCAGAAAGCAGCTGCGAAAAATGGCATATTGTGGAAGTTGCACAAAAAATATGTCGAAGAGAAAATGGCAGTGTCGACAGGTGTGGAAAACAGCATGGTTTTTCCACAGAAAAAAGGGATAAAAAATGCGATAAAATCGGTTATACACAGAGTTATCCACATTATCCACAAAAAAATCCCCATTTTCAACTAATTTACATAATGTGATTTGCAAACGGATGTTCTGTATAAATGTCATAAATCGGCAGAAAGATAAAAATGTGTGTTGACATTTTTGAATTCAGAAAGCATATAAAAAGTGCACGAATTGTCTGAAAAAAAGATACAATTTGGTCCTTTCAGAAAATTGCACAAGAAACAGGGAAAAAGAAAGGGATAAAAAAGTCGACATTAGAGGGCAATATGTTGCATTATGTATGGAATTGTGCAGAATGCTCAAAACAGGGCAAAAAAAATAGAAATAATCCCGAAAAAAACAACTTTTTACAGCAAATTCACTATGGATTTTTCTGTAAAAAAGTGTATGATAATACCAGATTCGGACGAATGTCTATAAATAAACGTTATGACGAGAAGTTTACTTCACGGACTGTAACAGGCAGACGTACCGAATATTCTGGCTGGAAAGGAAGTGACATATTTTGGAAGCCTATATTTCAAAGATTCAGGAAGAGCTGGAATGTGTAGTCGTCAACATCGGCGGCGTAGGCATTCATGAATCTGTGCTGGTTACGTTCTTTGTCAGTATTTTCTTACTGATTTTAGGACTGATCCTGACCAGTGGATTCAGGGTAGAGAATCCATCCAGGCGACAGCTTGCCGTAGAGTCCTTCATCTCATGGCTGATGCGTGTATACGAAGGTGCGCTCGGTCCGAAGGGTAAGCGCTACGCACCGTATATGGTAACGATCGCCTGTTATGTTGGTGTGGCAAACCTTTCCTATGTAATAGGAATCAAGCCGCCGACAAAGGATATCACTATTACCGCTGCTCTGGCCGTTATGACGATCGTACTCGTACAGGCCGCAGGTATCCGGGCAAAGGGCGTGAAGGGTTGGATGCATAGCTTTGTAGAACCGACACCGGCAATGCTTCCGATGAACATTCTGGAACTGTTTATTAAACCGGTATCCCTGTGTATGCGACTGTTTGGTAATGTGCTTGGCGCCTTTATCATCATGTGTCTGATCGAGGGTCTGGTACGTGTCATTTTACCGATTCCGTTCTCATTGTATTTTGACTTCTTTGACGGACTGATTCAGGTATATGTATTTACACTGTTGTCTTCTATGTATATTCTGGAAGCAATAGAATAATTCAATGTTTACATTAATAAGAAGAAAAGGAGATTTAAACGTATGTTTACAGCAATTGGTGCAGGTATTGCCGCTCTTGCAGGTATTGGTGCAGGTATTGGTATTGGTATTGCCACAGGTAAAGCAGTAGAAGCTATCGCGCGTCAGCCGGAGGCTCTGGGAGATATCCGTTCAACGATGCTGATCGGTGCAGCCCTGGCAGAGGCAACTGCCGTTTACGGTTTCGTTGTTGCCGTTCTGATCATTCTTTTCCTGGGAGCATAACAAATAGAAAGGTGGTATAGACAATGTTAAAGTTCGACTTAGTGAACTTTGTTTGCGTCGTTATCAACTTACTGGTTCTGTATGTTCTGATGAAAAAGTTTGTGTTTGGCCGCGTGACAAAGATCATTGATGCAAGACAGGCAATGATCGAGGAGAAAAATGCCGCTGCAGACAAAACACAGCAGGAAGCAGAAGCTCTCAAGAAAGAATATGAGAAGAGCCTTGAGAATGCCAATGAGACATCTGTACAGATCGTCAGAGAGGCAAAGGATAAAGCACGTGCAGAGTACAATAAGATTCTTGCCCGTGCGGCTGTAGATGCTGAGGCTATGAAGGCCGGTGCACAGAAAGCCATTGCCACAGAGCGTGAAAAACAGATGGATGAGCTGCATGTACAGATCATGGATCTGGCCGTTGAGGCAGCCGGTAAGATCATGGCAGATAAAGCCAGTCAGGAAACTGACAAAGCAATCTACGACGCGTTTATAAATGAAGCAGGAGATGTTGACAATGCAAAAAACGAGTAATTACGCCCGCAGACTCTGCGACCTTCCGGTAACGGAGGAGATGGTACAGCAGATGCGCGATGTCTTTGTGGAAAACCCGTTGATGCAGGCAGCCCTGATGGATCCGACTGTAGCACAGAAGGAAAAAGAGGGCATTATCAACCGTCTGTTTCCACAGGAATTTCGAGCATTCCTGTCAGATCTGGCAGCAAGGGACGGCATCGGAAAGATCGGTGAGATCTGTGATGAGTTTTTAAAGCTGCGGGATGAAAGAAATCAGATTATCAAAGCTGTTCTGACCTGTGTCAATGAACCTGCAGAAGAACAGCTGGAAAAGATCCGTACATTCATCAGAACCAGATACAACTGCAAAGAAGTTGAGATTAGGATCGAGAAGGATGCATCCCTGATCGGTGGTTTCAAACTGCAGGTAAAAGACCAGAATTACGACTGGAGTTTAAACGGCCGTATGAAGGAGCTGCAGCAGTCCATGAGCAAAAAAGCCCGTTCCCTGACTGCAGATGATGATTCGGACAAGGTTATCTCCGTATTAAAAGAGGAGATCTCTCATTTTAGTTTTGATAACAACAATCAGGAAAACGGTACAGTTATCCGTATCGGTGACGGTATCGCCACGATCTATGGCATGAGCCATGCGATGTATGGTGAGGTTGTTGTTTTTGATACAGGTGTCAAAGGTATGGTACAGGATATCCGCGAGGACAGCATCGGTTGTATCCTTTTAGGTTCTGACAAAGGCATCAAAGCCGGTACCCGTGTAACCTGTACAGGCAGAAAAGCCGGTGTTCCGGTATCCCACGAGCTGCTTGGCCGTGTTGTCAATGCTCTGGGTGAGCCTATCGATGGTAAAGGCGATATGGAGGTTGAGGATTACCTGCCGATCGAAAGACCGGCTCCGGGTATTGCCGAGCGTAAATCCGTCAATGTCCCGATGGAGACCGGTATTCTGGCGATCGACTCCATGTTCCCGATCGGCCGTGGCCAGCGTGAGCTGATCATTGGTGACCGTCAGACAGGTAAGACAGCGATCGCTACAGATACGATCATCAACCAGAAGGACAAGGATGTCATCTGTATCTATGTCGCTATTGGTCAGAAAGCATCTACAATCGCAAAAATCGTAAATACACTGACCAAGAACGGTGCTATGGACTATACGATCCTTGTGGCTGCCACAGCCAGCGATCCGGCACCGTTACAGTATATTGCACCGTATGCCGGTACATCCATGGCAGAGTTTTTCATGCAGCAGGGTAAGGATGTCCTGATCGTATACGATGACTTAAGCAAACATGCGGTAGCATATCGTGCACTGTCTCTTCTGCTGGAGCGTTCTCCGGGACGTGAGGCATATCCTGGTGACGTATTCTATCTGCATTCCAGACTGCTGGAGCGCTCCTGCCGTCTGAATGATGAGCATGGTGGAGGTTCGATCACCGCTCTGCCGATCATCGAAACTCAGGCCGGTGATGTATCTGCATACATCCCGACAAACGTTATTTCCATCACCGATGGTCAGATCTTTTTGGAGAGTGATCTGTTCTTCTCCGGTCAGCGTCCGGCCGTCAATGTCGGTCTGTCTGTATCCCGTGTAGGTGGTGCCGCACAGTCCAAAGCTATGAAAAAGGCCAGTGGTAGTATCCGTATCGACCTGGCGCAGTACCGTGAGATGGCAGTCTTTACCCAGTTCTCTTAAAACAGCCGCTCTGCCAGCCGCTGTCCATGCCGGAGCAGGTTATCACACTGGTTGCCGCTACCAACAAGGTATTTCTGGATGTTGAGGCAAAGAAGATCAAAGAGACACAGATGGGACTTCTGAAATTTGTCAAAGAAGACCATAACGAGATCATTGAAGAACTGGAAACAGGAAAAGTCTTAAGCGATGATCTGAAAGATGAGATCTTAAGAGCCGCCGAAGAATATAAGAGCAAGGTGTTAAAGAATGGCTAGTTCAAAGGAGATTCAGAACAGAATCAAGAGTATTAAGGACACCATGAAGATCACCAATGCCATGTATATGATCGCTTCTTCAAAGCTTCGAAAAGCCAAGAGTGAGGCGGACAAGACGGAACCGTATTTCTTTGCGATCCGTCAGGCCATGGCTTCTATTGAAAAAAGCATCCCGTACGATCTGTCCCATATCTATCTGGGACGTAAGAAATCAGACAGCCTGAAACGATATGGCTATCTGATCCTTACCGCAGATAAAGGTCTGTCGGGTGCGTATAATCATAATATTGTCAAGCTGGTACAGCCGGAGTTCGATAAACATCCCAAGCAGAACAATCTGTATGTTGCCGGTCGTATGGGTCGTCATTATTACCGAAAAACGGGTGCAAATGTTATGCATGATTTCCATTATATCGTGCAGGAACCGTCTATGGACAGAGCCCGTTACATGACCCAGCGAGTGATCGATGACTACAAAGACGGCAAGATCGATGAGCTGTATATCGTATACAGCCGTATGGTCACACCGATGGCCTGCGAGCCGGAGATCAAGCGTCTTCTGCCAATCGATGATGAGAGCTTTATGGATGTACATGGCAACAAACCGGCAGGTTCCCAGATCAGTCTGGTGCCGTCTCCGGCCGCTGTGCTTGACAGTGTAGTTCCCAATTATATTCATGGTGTTATCTACGGTGCTTTGGTTGAATCTTTCTGCAGTGAACAGAATTCCCGTATGATGGCGATGCAGTCTGCGACAAACAATGCCAAAGAGATGCTGCATGATCTGAATATCGAGTTTAACCGTATTCGTCAGGCAGCCATCACGCAGGAGATCACGGAAGTCATTGCCGGTGCCAAGGCACAGAAAAAGAAACAGGAGTAACAAGTATGAACAAAGGTAGAATCGTACAGGTCATGGGACCTGTAATCGACGTTGCATTCGAAAACGGCGACCTGCCTATGATCAAAGATGCTCTGGAAGTTATGAATGGTAACAAAAAATGCGTCATGGAGGTTGCCCAGCATCTGGGTGACAACAAGGTGCGCTGTATCATGCTGGCTTCCAGTGAGGGTCTCCATAAAGATATGGAGGTCACAGCAACAGGAGCAGGTATCAAGGTGCCGGTCGGTCCGAAAACTCTGGGCCGTCTGTTTAACGTACTTGGTGAAACGATCGATAAAAAAGAAGAGATCACAGATTGTGAAAAGTGGGTCATCCACAGAGATCCGCCGTCCTTTGAGGAACAGAGTCCGGTTGTAGAGATCCTGGAGACAGGTATCAAGGTCATCGACCTGCTGGCTCCGTATGCAAAGGGTGGTAAGATCGGTCTGTTCGGTGGTGCCGGTGTAGGTAAGACCGTACTGATCC
>JAHZHB010000148.1 GCA_019420465.1 Lachnospiraceae bacterium | reverse complement strand
GCGCCAGATTGTGGCTCTGGAGGCCCAGGGTTCGAATCCCTGTATCCACCCTTTTTTTATTGGGCTATCGCCAAGGGGTAAGGCACAGCACTTTGACTGCTGCATTCGTTGGTTCAAATCCAACTAGCCCAGCTTTGACTGGGATTCCCTGACGGACCCATTGTGATAAAAACCTGCCTCTGGCAGGTTTTTTGTGTTACCATACATATCAATAACTGGTCCGGTGGACCAATTTTGATTTCCATATACTAAAACACAGCAGGCTGTATGCTGCGGTCTGTCGGAAAAAGATGGCTGTGTCTGCGAGGATCAGATATAGTAAAAAAATGAAAAAATCTGAAATATAAACAGTATGGGATGTAAAAATAAACATATTGTGTTACGATAACGCTATCTGATGGAGGTGCGAGCCATGAAAGAAAAAAGAAGAATACTTGTAGCAGACGATGATGCATCTATCCTTGAAGTGATAAAAATTATGCTTGAGGGCGAATATTATGAAGTAGTGACTGCCTCAAATGGACAGGAGGCTATCGACAGACTGGATGATTCCTTTGATCTGGTGATCCTGGATGTGATGATGCCGGAGTGTTCGGGTATCACAGCCTGCAGTGAGATCCGTAAAAAATCCATGGTACCGATTTTGTTTCTGACAGCGAAATCTACAGATGCGGACAAAATCGCCGGATTTACCGCCGGAGGTGATGATTATCTGGTTAAACCGTTTTCCTATGCAGAGCTTTTATCCAGGGTAAAGGCGCTGATCCGGCGGTATTATGCTTACAATACCGGCGCAGGAACAGAGAATGATGAAGATACGCATCTGATACGGATCAAAGATCTGGTGATCGACACGGATAAGAGCAGCGTTTATCTGAAAGGCAAAGAGATCCTGTTTACGGATACAGAGTATCAGATCCTGTGCCTTCTGGCATCCAACCGGAAAAAGGTGTTCAGCGTACAGGCGATCTATGAGACTGTATGGAAAGAAACATATTACATAGCGTCTAACAATACCGTGACTGTACATATCCGGAATATCCGCAAAAAGATAGAAGATGATGTCCAGAAACCGGAATACATAAAAACAGTATGGGGCAGGGGGTACCGTATTGAATAAGAAAAAGTTATTCATACGTCTTCGCGTGGAACTGATCGCGGCCGCGCTGATCGCACTGGTGATGGCGTTTGGCATATCCCAGCTGACGTATTATACAGGTGTGGCCTGGGTGGACAAGCGCGCTTCGTCAAAGGAGTATCTGGAACAGAAAAGTCTTCAGCTGATCGATTTTTTACAGGAGTATATCAATGAGAGCGGGCTGCGCTCTACGGATACGGCCAGATTAATGTCGTGGCAGAAATACGAAAAGATCTCGTTTTCTTTATATGATGCACAGAAAAAGGAGATCACCTATTTTTACTTGTTTTCCGATGAACAGCCGTTGAATCTGGCGGTAACAGATGAAGATTATGCGTCGGCCAGAAAAAGTGCTGATGCGGTAGGCGTAGTGACGTTTTCCGATGGTGAACAGCGCAATGTGCAGATGATCTACGACAAGGTATACCAGATGTACAATGTTGCCTATGTCGGGGGTCTGATCTTTGCCGGCATCTGCTATCTGATCATTTTCCTCATGTTTATCAACCGTAAGATCCAGTATATCAAGCAGCTGGCAGATGAGCTGAAGATTCTGGAGGGCGGCGATCTGAACTATGAGATCACGATCCGTGGAGAGGATGAGCTGTCAGAGCTGGCTGCGGGTATCAATAATATGCGAAAAGCGGTCCTTTTCAGGGAACAGGAGGAACGTAAAAACGTGCGGTTAAACCGTGATCTGATCACGGCACTGTCGCATGATGTGCGGACACCGATGACATCTCTGATCGGTTATCTGGAGATTTTGTTTATGCATAAGGATAAACTTGAGTCGCAGGAACTGAAATATCTGGAAAGCGCCAGACAGAAAGCGTTCCAGCTGAAAGAGATGACGGATACGCTGTTTGAATATTCTCTGGTGTCCGGCAAAACAGAAGAAACCTATCAGCTGGAAAAGATCAGTATTGCCGATATTCTGGTCAGTATCGAGGATACACAGATCGCTGATCTGGCTTCTAACGGCTGGCAGATCATCAAGCAGGGTGAGCCGGAGGATATAGAGCATTATATCGAAGTGGATATGGACTTTTACTGTCGAGTACTGGATAATCTGGTGTCAAATATCCGCAAATATGCCGACAAGACAAAACCGCTTATATTCAGTGCATCCGTGAAGGATCATTGCTTCAGGCTTTCTCTGGCCAATACAGTGCTGCAGGGAGAGACGCTGGAGGGCAGTACCGGTGTAGGACTCAAAACCTGCCAGAAGATCGTTCTGGATATGAAGGGCAGTTTTAAGACGGAACGCGATGGCGAAACATTTAAGGCAACGATCATACATCCGCTGTGTGATGCACAGTGAAACTTGACAGATCGGCTTCCCGATGCGTATAATAAGACTGCTGTTATTTACATGACGGCAGTCTTTTGCGGAAATGACGGAATTGGCAGACGTGCAGGATTTAGGTTCCTGTGCCGCAAGGCGTGAGGGTTCAAGTCCCTTTTTCCGCAGTATAATCCATTTTAATTCTTGAAAAAATGGAATTTATAGTGTATGATATATTTGTTTATATCTAAAAAGTATCAAGTCGTATTAATTTCCCAAACAGAGGTAACTGAACATTGATGAGAGAAAAGTATGAATCTCTGCCTGCAACCACATTACGTGATCTTGCCAGACACAGAGGTTTAAAAGGAATTTCCACACTCCGCAAGGAACAGCTGATCGAACGTATGCTGGAGGCGGATGAAAAAGAAAAACAGGAAAAACCGCAGTCTGAGCCGCAGGCACAGGAGCCTGAGAGCGCACGCCCTGCAGCTGCACCGTCCCGGGAGTATGTAAGAACACCGGGCAGGGACCGCAACAGCGAAAAGCCGTATAACCGTGAGCGTTCCTATACGAGGGAACATACGGAGACGATCGATGAGCGCAGCGACGAGGAGCAGCTGGAGGATATCCGTACAGAGCACAGACAGCTGGACAGCGGTCAGATCGCCGAAGGTATCCTGGAGGTAGTACAGGATGGAGGCTTTGGTTTTATCCGCTCTGACAACTTTATGCCGGGCGACAATGATGTGTATGTATCTCCGTCCCAGATCCGCCGTTTCAATATGAAAACAGGCGATATCGTGCGCGGTAATACCCGCATCAAGAGCCAGGGAGAAAAGTATTCTGCGCTGTTATACGTGACAGCAATCAATGGTATGCCGCCTACGGAGAATATGCACCGCTTTAATTTCGAAGATATGACACCGATCTTTCCGGACCGCAGGCTGCGTCTGGAACGTCAGGGCGGCAGTATGGCCATGCGTATCATGGATCTGATCAGCCCTGTGGGCAAGGGACAGCGTGGTATGATCGTATCTCCGCCGAAAGCAGGTAAGACGACCCTGTTAAAAGACTGTGCCAAATCCATCCTGCAGAACAATCCGGAAATGCATCTGATCATTCTGCTGATCGATGAACGTCCGGAGGAGGTTACAGATATCAAAGAGTCGATCCGCGGTGCCAATGTCGAGGTGATCTATTCGACATTTGATGAACTGCCGGAACATCACAAAAGAGTATCCGAAATGGTTATCGAGCGTGCCAAACGCTTGGTAGAGCATAAAAAAGACGTTACAATCCTTCTGGACAGTATCACCCGACTGACCAGAGCATACAATCTGACGGTTCCGCCGAGTGGACGTACACTGTCCGGTGGTCTGGATCCGGCGGCTCTGCATATGCCAAAGCGATTCTTTGGTGCAGCCCGTAATATGCGTGAGGGCGGCAGCCTGACGATCCTTGCCACAGCACTGGTAGATACCGGAAGCAAGATGGACGACGTTGTCTACGAGGAGTTCAAGGGTACCGGTAACATGGAGCTGGTACTGGACCGCAAGCTGCAGGAAAAGAGGGTATTCCCGGCTATGGACATCCAGAAATCCGGTACCAGAAGAGAGGATCTGCTTTTAAGTGTCGAGGAACAGGAAGCCGTATATGCGATGCGCAAAGCCTTAAACGGGCTCAAGGCCGAGGAGGCTGTAGAGAATATTCTGAATATGTTCTCCCGTACGCGCACAAATGCAGAGTTTGTACAGATGATGAAAAAGCAGAAGCTGGTATAAAACCGTCTGCGGTTTTTAAAGACACGGTAAACGCGCGTATAAAATTTCATAAAAACGCAGAAAAAGCTGTGTTTTCTATTGCTTTTTCAAATCAGGTATGTTACAATGGCAAAGCTGTTTGAATTAAGAATCAAGTTGAAATATACAGATTTCAAGAATTATGAAAAATTAAGAGGTGAATAACATGAGAGAAGCTATCCAGCCGACATATTATCAGGCAACAGTTACCTGCAACTGCGGTAACACATTCGTAACAGGTTCCACAAAAGAGGATCTGCACGTTGAGATCTGCTCCAAGTGCCATCCGTTCTACACAGGACAGCAGAAGGCTACATCCGCTCGCGGACGTATCGAGAGATTCAACAAGAAATATGGTATGAAATAAGTATCCATAACAGAGTTGATGTGATTAGGTTGAGGTCGGCATGATCTCAACCTATTTTCATACATGGAGAAATTTGTGAGGCAGATATGAAATCATCCAATATTGGCGGTCAGGCTGTTCTTGAAGGCATTATGATGCGCCACAAAGACAAATATTCTGTAGCGGTCAGAAAACCGGATGGCGAGATCGAGGTAAAGGTCGAACCATACAAACCGCTCGTGCCATGGAAAGGGGCATATAAGATTCCGATCATCCGCGGCGTGTTCAGCTTTCTTGAATCACTGGTGGTGGGAACGAAATGTCTGATGTATTCTTCTACTTTTTATGAGGAAGAAGATGCTCCCAGACCACAAAATGCCCGGGAAGAGGAGGCCTTCCGTAAAAAGAAAGAAAAGGAAGACAGGGCTTTGATGACCGGTGCGATCGTCATGTCGCTTCTTTTGTGTGTGGGACTGTTCATCATGCTTCCCTATTTTGCATCACGGCTGTTAAGACTCGTGACGACGTCAGAGACGATGATCACGATCCTCGAAGCCTGTATCCGGCTTGTGATCTTTTTTGGCTATATTCTTCTGATCTCACGGATGAAGGATATCCAGCGCACCTTTATGTATCACGGCGCGGAGCATAAATGTATCAACTGTATCGAACACGGCATGGAGCTGAATGTGGAAAATGTTCTCAAAAGTTCCCGCGAGCATAAACGCTGCGGTACGAGCTTTCTGTTTTTTGTTGTGATCGTCAGTGTGATCTTCTTTTTATTTATTCATGTAGAATCGCCGCTTGGGCGGATCGTGATCCGCCTGCTTCTGATCCCGGTGATCGCCGGTGTCTCTTTCGAGATCATCCGTCTGGCAGGAAACAGCGAAAATCCTGTGGTCAGCCTGCTTAGCAAGCCGGGACTTCTGCTGCAGCGTCTGACAACGGCAGAGCCGGATGCTTCTATGGTGGAAGTAGCCATAGCCGCTGTGGAGGCTGTATTTGACTGGCGGACATATCTTAAGGAAAATGGAATTGAGGTAGATACAAAATGACCAGGCAGAAATGGCTGTTGTACGCAGAAAAAACCATGAAAGAAGCCGGTATTGCAGATACAGGGGAGGACGCATGGCTTTTACTCAGCCATGTGACCGGCCTTTCGCGGATCGGCTATACGATGGAGAGAGAAAAAACGCTGACAGAGACAGAAGAAAAGCAGCTGTCGGCTGCACTGAAAAAACGTCTGCAGCATATCCCGGTACAGCAGATCACAGGAGAAGCCTGGTTTTTTGGATATCCTTTTAAGGTAAATGAAAATGTGCTCATCCCCAGACTGGATACAGAAGTTCTGGTGGATGCGATATTGCAGAGAATACCCCAGATACCGGCAGATCCTGAGGGGAAAAGGCAGTTGCTGGATATGTGTACCGGAAGCGGCTGTATCCTTCTGAGTCTGATGAAAGAGGCAAAAGGACTG
>JAHZHB010000147.1:501-29037 GCA_019420465.1 Lachnospiraceae bacterium | reverse complement strand
GCAATGAGTGACAGCTTGGTTTGCGAGTATACGTCAAAAGATTCTGTGCCCCTTTGACATTATCATAATTCTAAAGTATCACTAAGACAGTTTCTGGTTTACAGAATTGCAGAAAAGTGAAACAAAAGTTATTTTAAAGAATCCTGGCCATTCAAAGACCATTAAACTATAATGATCCGGAATGGACAACAGGCACCGGAGAAATATTCCGGGACTTTTGTGTTTATGAGGGAGGCGCATTCTGAGACTTTTTATGTCGTATGAGTGAGAAAGGCATCGGAAATATAATAAAGAAGAAATTCCGGAGCCAGGTACTTTTTTGTGACATTTCCAAAAAATAAATCGACAAATGCCCTGCAATGTGTTATATCTATACAGGTTAATTTTTGTGAGATAAATTAGAAATAGAGAAATCGTGACAGATATACGCAGATGACAGATATGCGTAGATTCGGAACAGCTGTCCGGATCATGATTGTGGAGGATAAAGAATGCAAAGTGTACAGACTGCGGAATGATTATCTTGCGAAGCCGATCCAGATCGACAAAATGCTGAAAGTGATCAGTAAGATGCTGAAAAAAAGAAAAACTGATAGCTGAACATAAAAACTGAAAAGTCGAAGAGTTAAAACACAGTGCAGGCCAGAACGTTGGTCGACACTGTGTTTTTTACTGTTTTATATAACAGGTATTGCAGTGGTCCGGGAGGACGGCGCTTGATGGCTTTTTGATTTTCGCGGATTAGGAATATAAAAAGTGATCCGGCAACTGAATGTTGATTATACTCATATTCTTTCCGGGTGGGCGATATACATGTAAAAAAAGAGTGCGGATGCTGGCGTGGAAAAGCTGAGGCGCATATGCGTAAGTGTTACTTTATGTGCAATATTGCTTATGGGAAATGTGGTGTACATATATGCAGAAGAAACTGAAATACAGACAGAAGACCAGACCGTGACTGTACAGGTAAAGGCACCCTGTGCGGTGCTGATGGAGGCTTCTACAGGAAAGATTCTGTATACAAAGGGTGCAGATGAAGAGCGTACACCGGCGAGTGTAACGAAGCTGATGACGCTGCTTCTGATCTTTGAGGAAATAGAAAGTGGCCGTATCGGGCTTTCAGATACGGTGACGGTCAGCGCACATGCGCAGAGTATGGGCGGATCACAGGTGTTTCTCGAAGAGGGGGAACAGCAGACGGTGGAAACGCTGATCAAGTGTATTGTGATCGCTTCGGGGAACGATGCTTCAGTGGCTATGGCAGAGCATATCGCAGGAAGTGAACCTGCTTTTGTGGAACGGATGAATCAGAGGGCGGCCCAGCTGTCGCTGCAGCATTCCCATTTTGTGGACTGCTGCGGGCTGACAGATGATGAGGCACATTATATGTCGGCGGAGGATATCGCTGTCGTATCGAGGGAACTGGTACTCAGATTTCCGGAGCTGTTTTCCTATTCTACGGTATGGATGGAGGATATCACACATCATACCCGGCGGGGAGACTCTGCGTTTACGCTGACAAATACGAATAAGCTGTTAAGAAGCTATGAGGGCTGTATCGGACTGAAAACAGGCAGTACATCCCGGGCGGGGTACTGTGTCAGTGAGGTGGCCAAAAGGGATGATCTGACCATGATAGCGGTGATCCTGGGCGGAGAGACGTCAAAGGAGCGGTTTGCGGACGCGGCAACGCTTCTGACGTACGGTTTCGGGCAGTGTCAGCTGTATACAGATCCGGTGCAGCAGATGGAATGCCCAAAGATCGGGGGTGCGAAAAAGGAGAATTATACAGTACAGATGGCACAGGATTTTGTCTGGCTGGATACCAGGAAACAGGATCTGACGGCCGTTGAGAAAAACACAGTGTTTCAGGAAAATTTGCAGGCACCTTTGAAACAGGGGGACAGCGTGGGTAAAGTGACATATACCCTGCAGGGAGAAACAATCGGCCAGACAGAGCTGATCCTGACAGAGGATGTGGAAAAGAAAAACTGGAGTGACTGTATGAAAGAGCTATGGGAGAAGCTTTTACAGAAAGATGCGACAAAGGTCAGGTCTGTGGCAGGATGAAGAGTACATTTTATTTGCATCTGAAAGCATATGTTATGTGAACATCATCAGGCATTCTTCCTTGAAGTATCGCAAAAAGTGGTGTATACTCGGTGAAGATTGTTTTATAAAATGGGTTATATTACATTTAGAAAGGATAAGGAGTCTCTTATATGGCGGCAATCACTGTAAAATCATATATGCATACGGTACATAAGCCGGAATTGGCTGCCGGGGAGATGACGCTGGCTTTCCTTTCGGATTTTCACAATGGCAGGCAGAAAACGGCAGATGAGATCATGACCGCTCTGCAGAACATCCGGCCGGATCTGGTCGTGATCGGCGGAGATATGCTGGTTGGACTGCCGGAAGTGTCCTATGCTCTGGCACTTGCACTGGTAAAAAGAGTGGCATCAGCGTATCCTCTTGTTTATGCTTATGGAAATCACGAATACCGGATGTGTATCTATCCGGATACCTATAAAGGCGCCGGTGAGGCGTACGAAAAGGAGCTTTTAAAACTTCCGCTCACGCTGCTCAGAAATGACAGCATGACCATAACGCATCAAGGCATGCAGATCTGTCTGACCGGTCTGGAGATTCCGGCTAAAAATTATAAAAAATGGCGCAAAGTCCCATTTTCTGTCAGTGCGATGAAAGATTTGGTCGGAACACCGGATCCAACGTCTGTTCGTATTCTGCTGGCGCACAATCCGCTCTATGTGGATACATATTTTGACTGGGGCGCTGACCTCGTTCTGGCAGGGCATATGCATGGCGGGATCGTGCGGCTGTTTGGCAGACCGGTGATCGGGACGGATGGGCGTCTGTTTCCTTCCTATGGCTATGGCCGGATCGTGCGCGGAGAACAGACGATGATCGTCAGCGCCGGTCTGGGGGAACATACGGTTCCTCTGCGGTTGTTTAATCCACGGGAGCTTGTGACAGTGCGGCTGATCAATGAAGTGTAAGAAAAATACATTGAGGTATATATGGAACTTTCAGTAAAATTACCGGTGTTTGAAGGTCCGCTGGATCTTTTGTTGCACCTGATCGATAAAAATAAAATAGATATCTATGATATTCCGATCGTAATGATCACAGATCAGTATCTGGACTATGTCCGTCAGATGCAGAAAGAGGATCTGAACCTCATGAGCGAGTTTATGGTCATGGCAGCGACGCTTCTGGATATCAAGTGTCGTATGCTTCTGCCTAAGGAGGTCAATGAGGAGGGCGAGGAAGAGGATCCGCGTGCCGAACTGGTTGAGCGACTGCTGGAATACAAAATGTATAAATATATGTCGTATGAACTTCGCGACCGCATGGAGGATGCCGGGCAGCAGATGTACCATACCGGGCAGCTGCCGAAGGAGGTGGCCGAATATAAGGCGCCGGTGGATACGTCGCATCTTCTCGATGATATGACGTTGCAGAAGCTGCATGAGATCTTTAAGGACGTGATCAAACGACAGGAGAATAAAAAGGACCCGATCCGAAGCGCTTTTGGCAAGATCCAGAAGGAAGAGGTATCGCTTCCGGATAAACTGGAATACGTCAAAGTATATGCAAAAAACCATGGACACTTTACGTTCCGCTCACTTTTGCATGCGCAGTCGTCAAAAACACAGGTGATCGTGACGTTTCTGGCTATTCTGGAGCTGATGAAGAGCGGGGAGATCACGCTGACGCAGGAAGAGACGTTTGGTGAGATTTATATAGATACGAAAGAAAAGGAGGAAGCGGCGCATGACGATTCCACAGCTGGAAGCAGCGATTGAGGCGATCCTGTTTACCATGGGTGAGCCTGTGGACACAATGAGTATCGCAAAAGCAGTAGAACAGGATAAAGAGACAACAAGAAAACTGATTGATGGTCTGCGTATCCGTTATGATGAAGAAAACAGGGGAATCCGGCTTCTTGAACTGGAGGATGCGTGGCAGCTCTGTACGAAAAAGGAATACTATGAGGTGCTGATCCGTCTGGCTTCGCAGCCGAAAAAGGCTGTGCTGACGGACGTTATGCTGGAAACACTGTCTATTATTGCCTATAAGCAGCCAATCACAAAGTCCGAGATCGAAAAGATCCGTGGTGTCAAATCCGATCATGCGGTAAATCGTCTGGTTGAATATAACCTGGTTACCGAGCTTGGTCGTCTGGATGCACCGGGCCGTCCGATCCTTTTTGGAACGACGCAGGAATTTCTACGCAAATTCGGTGTTTCTGCGATTTCCGATCTGCCTGAGGTAAGTACGGTAAAGATGGAGGATTTCAAGGCCGAGGCTGAGGCCGAGATCTTCAAGGATGAAAAGCCGGAGGAGGAAAACAAAGAAGAAATCCAGGGGGACGGTCTGCAGATTGAGTTCCCGGAGGAAATTCTGGATACAGAGGAAATGTTTGCTGAAAAGCCCCAAAAAGCTGCTGAAGGCGAAAGTGAAGCACACAGCGAAAGCATTTCAGAAGAAGATGAGTTGTAAAGAATAAGGCTATATAGCTGCAATAAAAGGTGAAAGGAAAAACCATGAAAAAACTGGTAACAGCGCTGTGCGTCCTGGTTTTTCTCGAGTATATGGTATGTATAAACTGCCGGGCTGCCCAGACGGATCCCGGCCGGCTGTACGCCCGCGGTGCCTGTCTGATGGATGGTAACAGCGGGCGTATTTTATATGGAAAAAATGAAACACAGGAAATGGCTATGGCGAGTACGACAAAGATTATGACCTGTATTCTGCTTCTGGAAAACTGTGAACTGACAGAGATCGTGACAGCATCGGAAAATGCAGCCAGACAGCCAAAGGTCCGGCTGGGCGTTTATGAGGGAGAACAGTTTCTGCTGGAGGATCTTCTGTATGCGCTGATGCTGGAATCGTATAATGATGCCGCGGTTATGCTTGCGGAGCATCTGGACGGCACGGTGGAAGCTTTTGCTGCCCGGATGAACGAAAAAGCAGAGCTTTTGGGCTGTGAGCAGACGCATTTTGTTACGCCAAACGGGCTGGATGGTACAGACCAGGGAGGGACACATCATACTACAGCAAAAGATCTGGCAATGATTATGCGCTACTGTGTCCGCGAATCTCCGAACGCTGAGGAATTTATCCGTGTTACCAGGACAAAACAGCACAGTTTTTCTGATCAGGGCCGAAAACGGAATGTTTCCCAGACATCCGGTGGTGAGCTGTATACCCCCAAAAGCTACAGCTGTGCAAATCACAACCAGCTGTTTCATATGACAGAGGGCGTGATCAGCGGAAAGACTGGTTTTACGAACGATGCCGGATATTGCTATGTCTGTGCTGTGGAAAGTGAGGGCAGAACCTTTATTATCGCGCTGCTTGGCTGTGGATGGCCGGGAAACAAGACATGGAAATGGAAGGATGCACTGACACTTTTGCAATATGGCAAAGAGAATTATAGATTGCATACGATTGTGCCCCTACAATTTGAGGCAGAGATACCGGCCGAAGGTGCAGTGTATGGATGGGGAGAAAAAAGGAATCCGAAGGTTTGGCTTACAGAAGTACCGGAAAAGTCAGTGACCACAGTATTGCTGGGAAAGGAAGAAACCATACGCGCCACGTATCGTTATGTCAGCACTTTGGAAGCGCCTGCAGCTGCGGGTATGGACTGCGGTGAGGTAAGGTACTGGCTTGGTGGGCAATGCATAAAAAAAAGCAGAATACAACTTAGGCAGGATGTGTATAGGGTTTCGCTTTTGTGGTGTTTCCGGCAGGTTTTTCGACATTTTGTTCAGCTTATTGTAACTGTATAAGCAAAATATAAAAAAATCGTCAATATATTGTAAATTGTCTGGCAAATACGTTGAATTTTTAACAAAGAGTGCTATAATGCAACTAATGGATACATAAAATTGCATAAGAAACAGCTGGTGCCGCCTGTATAAGGCGGAGAATAGGGAAGCAGGTGAGAATCCTGCGCGATCTCGTCACTGTAAGCAGAAGTATACGGCCATATATGTCACTGATTCTATCGGGAAGGCGGTTGTATGCGTAGCTGTGAGCCAGGAGACCTGCCAGACTGTGGTACGGGGAATGCGATATTCCGAATCACGAGGATTGATTGTACCGAATGAGGACAGATACACTCAATCCAGCGCTTTTTTGCGTTGGATTTTTTTATGCGAGCAACGATCCAAAGTCCGTGCTTGCACGAGACCTTGGCGACTGCCGCGATAACTTGCGAAAATCGCACAGAGTGTTTCTCATAGTTGTCACATTTCATTGACTCCCGTCTATGTGTAGTTTATGTATGCATAATACATTAATCATTTTTCGGGAGGATAAGAAAATGATGAAGAGAAAATTTGCAACAGTATTGTGTGTAGGTGTTTTGACAGCATCCATGATCGTTGGCTGTGGAGGCAATGCTTCTTCAAGCAGTGCAGTATCTTCGGCACCGGCTGAGAGTGCAGCACAGTCAGAGGCTGCTTCTGTTGCAGCTGAGTCAAGCACTGCAGCCTCAGATTCAGCATCTGCAGCCACTGAAGCTTCTGCAACTGAGGAAGATGCAGACAAAGCCGCAGCTGATCATGTGGCAGAGCTGATCGATGCGATCTATGTACAGGAAAGAACCGAGAACACAGATGCGCAGTGTAAGGAAGCTAAAGAAGCATGGGATGCACTGACAGATGCGCAGAAAGAGATGGTTGAAGGAGAAGAGGCAGATCCGGATTATTTTGGCAGAGATACCGGCGATGCTTCCAAGGATGATCTGCGTAACGGGGATGATATCGGGGAAAATGAACTTCTGGTCGTAAGCTTTGGTACATCCTTTAACGATAGCCGTGTAGAGGATATCAAGGGTGTTGAGGATGCGCTGCAGGCAGCTTATCCGGACTGGTCTGTCAGACGTGCATTTACAGCACAGATCATCATTAACCATGTACAGGCAAGAGACGATGAGCATATCGATAATATGGATCAGGCACTTGAGCGTGCAGTAGCAAATGGTGTAAAAAATCTGGTTGTACAGCCGACACATCTGATGCATGGTGCAGAGTATGATGAACTGATGGAGGCTGTGGATTCTTATAAAGACAAATTTGAGTCTGTAAAAGTAGCTGAGCCGCTCCTTGGTGAGGTTGGGGCTGACGCTTCAGCAATCAACGAAGACAAGAAAGCCGCAGCAGAGGCTATCACAGCAGAAGCTGTAAAGACAGCCGGTTATGATTCTCTGGATGCTGTTAAGGAAGACAAGACAGCTTTTGTATTTATGGGACATGGTACATCTCATACAGCAAAGATTACATACAGCCAGATGCAGACACAGATGCAGGAGCTTGGCTATGATAATGTATTTATCGGTACAGTAGAGGGCGAGCCGGAAGACACAGCTTGTGAAGCTGTTATCGAAAAAGTAGCCGAAGCCGGTTATACAAAGGTTATCCTTCGTCCGCTGATGGTTGTTGCCGGTGATCATGCAAACAACGATATGGCTGGCGATGACGATGATTCTTGGTTAAGCCAGTTCAAAGCTTCCGGTAAGTTTGAAAATGTAGATGTGCAGATCGAAGGTCTTGGACAGATCAAGGCTATTCAGGATATCTATGTTGCTCACACAGCTGAGGCAATGAAATAAAGTAAAGGACGGACTTGTATTTTATGAGAAAAAGGATAGCTATACTGATGACTGCAGCAACCTTGGGTCTGACCGTGCTGGCTGGTTGTGGCGGACAGCAGAACAAAACACAGGCAGAAGCATCTAAGGCGACAGGTTCTCAGCCAACAGAGGCAGAGTCCTCCGGCGTAACAAGTGACGTAGATCTTGTTGATGAGAGTGCACCGACGGATAATACAGCAGCCGCACTGGAGGATGGTGTATATTCTGCAGAATTTGATACAGACAGCAGCATGTTCCATGTAAATGAAGCATGTGACGGTGTGGGGAGATTGACGGTAAAGGATGGACAGATGACGATACATATCTCACTGCCTTCAAAAAAAATCGTGAATCTGTATGCCGGTCTTGCCGAGGATGCGAAAAAGGATGGCGCACAGCTACTGGAGCCGACGACGGATACAGTGACATACGAGGATGGTACAACAGAAGAAGTATATGGATTTGATGTGCCGGTTCCGGCATTGGGTGAAGAGTTTGATCTGGCACTTATAGGAACCAAGGGCACCTGGTATGATCATAAGGTTTCTGTATCGAATCCTGTGCCGCTTGAAGACTAAAATACAGAATCAACAAAGGCTGCTGCAACATGAGGACATGTTTTGCAGCAGCCTTTACTACTAAGAGAGGATACATTGATCCGGAAGCTTATCCGGACGAATAGGAGAAGGACTATGGAAAGTGAAAATCTGCAGCTTGAAGATGGCTTATATACAGTAGATGTACAGCTTGAGGGAGGATCCGGCAGAGCCAGCATCACATCACCGGCAGAGCTTACAGTACAGTCAGGAAAAAAAATCGCGCGGATTGAATGGAGTAGCTCTCACTATGATTATATGGTGGTGCAGGATGAAAAGCTGCTGCCTGTAAATACCGAGGGGAATTCTGTGTTCGAGGTGCCGGTTTCGGTGTTTGACGAGGCTATCCCTATTACAGCAGATACTACAGCGATGAGTATTCCACATGAGATCGAATATACACTTACATTTGCCTCTGCCTCTGTAAGACCTGCACAAGCGTCGGATAAGAATACAGGAATACTGTTTGGAGGGATTTTCCTTGTGTGTGCTGTAGTGACCGCAGCGGTTGTGATAGGAAAAAATAAAAGGAAAAAGAAAGCATGAAGAAAAAGAGAATAGTCTTACTGGCAGTTATATTGGTGGGGCTTTTGACTGCCTGTGGTGCCAAAGAAGACAAAACCATTGAAAACAGGGATACTGCCATAAGCAGCTGCCTGATGTATACAAGCAGTCTGGAAACATCCTATGCAAAAGAGTTTGCTGTGGATTATTACGAAGACGGGTATGCTCTTATAACAATTGCAGATGGCAGCCGGTATCTGGTGGTTCCAGAGGGGAAAAAGGCGCCAAAAGATCTTTTAGAAGATATTACAGTGCTGCAAAAGCCTCTCAAAAATATGTACCTGGTAGCTTCCGCGGTTATGGATATGTTTGTTTCGCTGGATGCTCTTGATACGATACGGTTCAGCGGGCTTCAGGCAGACAGCTGGTACATACCGGAGGCCAGAGAAGCTATGCAAAGAGGGGATATTTTGTATGCCGGAAAGTATTCTGCACCGGATTATGAAATGATTCGTGCAGAAAACTGCAGCCTGGCAATAGAAAACACAATGATCGGTCACAGCCCGGAGGTGCAGGAACAGCTGGAACGCTTTAATATCGCCGTCCTGGTGGACAGATCCAGCTATGAGCCGGAACCGCTTGGAAGAACGGAATGGGTGAAGCTGTATGGACTTTTGACGGATCGTGAGAAGGAAGCTGAAAAAGCCTTTGAAAGAGAAGAAGAAGCTTTTGCAAAAGTAGGAAATGCGGATAAAACAGGCAAGACGGTAGCCTTTTTCTATGTTACAAGCAATGGAGAAGTAAATGTACGCAAATCATCGGACTATCTGCCAAAGATGATCGAAGATGCCGGCGGAAAGTATATCTTTGCGGATCTGGGTAAAGATACAGAGAAAACGTCTACGATTTCCATGCAGATGGAAGAATTTTATGCAAAAGCCAAAGATGCGGATTATATGATCTACAACAGTACAATAGACAAAGAACTGGATACGCTGGAGGATTTTTTGGCAAAAAGCCCACTTTTACAGAAGTGTAAAGCCGTGCAGGAAAGGCATGTGTACTGTACAGCAAAAAACCTCTATCAGTCCACGATGTCGCTGGGGACTATTACCGGTGACATCCACCGTATGCTGGAAAACGATGATGCGGATCTGGTGTATTTATACAGACTGGAGTAAAACATGAAAAAACACAGATATTTTGCGGCCTATACTTTACTTTGCATACTTTTGGTGTCCCTGATTCTGTTAAATATCTGCATTGGTAGTGTTAATGTGCCACTTAAAGATATCCCGTCCATTTTACTTGGTACCGGACAGGATGAAACATATACTGACATTGTGATGCAGATTAGATATCCCAGAGCACTTGCGGCAGCAATCCTTGGTGGTGGACTGGCTTTGTCAGGATATCTTTTACAGACATTTTTTCATAATCCGATTGCGGGCCCGTTTACGCTGGGTATTTCTTCAGGGGCAAAGCTTGTTGTAGCGCTTGTCATGGTAGCTGCACTGGGGAATGCCCTTACACTGAGCTCATGGGCTATGATCCTGGCGGCTTTTGCCGGTGCCATGTTTTGCATGGGCTTTGTGATTCTGATGTCAAGAGTGATGGATCAGATGGCTATGCTGATCGTAAGTGGTGTCATGATCGGCTATATTTGTTCGGCAATTACAGATTTTGTGGTGACTTTTGCGGATGATGCGGATATTGTAAATCTGCATAACTGGTCAAAGGGAAGCTTTTCCGGGATTACATGGCAGAATGTATCTGTTATGGCGATCGTGATTCTGGTAACGTCGGTTGGGGTGTTTTTGATGTCAAAGCCGTTGAGCGCCTATCAGATGGGAGAAGCCTATGCAAGAAACATGGGATTGAATGTACAGCGCTTCAGAGTGCTTTTGGTGCTTTTGTCAAGTATTTTGTCTGCCTGTGTGACAGCATTTGCCGGGCCGGTCTCCTTTGTGGGTATTGCAGTGCCGCATCTGGTCAAAAATCTGTTTAAAACGGCGAAACCGATTCTGATGATTCCTGCCTGCTTTCTAGGCGGTTCGGTATTTTGCCTTTTTTGTGATCTTTTGGCACGCACCCTTTTTTCACCAACGGAGCTGTCCATCAGTACAGTGACCGCTGTATTTGGTGCACCGGTTGTTATATATATCATGGTACATCGCAGAAAAGAAAAGGAAGCATAAGCCTATGAAAGACGAATTTTATTTTTATACAGAAGGATTCACTGTGGGGTATCATGGAAAACCGTTGATCCAGAATATCTGCCTTCGGATAAAAAGAGGCGAGATCCTGACACTTATCGGCCCTAACGGTGCGGGAAAGACAACCATTCTCAGAAGTATTATCCGGCAGCTAAAGCCATTGGGAGGAGTGGCTGTGCTCGATGGTCGGTCGATGGATACGTATGAAGGACAAGAGCTTTCAAAACATCTGTCGGTTGTATTGACAGAAAGGATACATCCGGAAATGATGACGTGTCGTGAGGTTGTGGCTACCGGACGTTATCCGTATACCGGCAAATTCGGTGTCCTGACAGAGAGTGACAAGAGTATCGTCTGGATGAACCTACCTCCTTTCTGGATATCCGTTACAAGCTGGAGTTTCTCTCTATCATACAGAGCATGTCACGAAAAAGAAATCTGTCTGTGATCATGTCTTTGCATGAGCTTGATCTGGCCGGCAGAATTTCTGATAAGATTGCGTGTGTAAAAGGAGATCATATTGATCGTTTCGGTACTCCGGAAGAAATTTTTACAGCAGGATATATCCCCAGGTTGTATCAGATGACAACCGGTTCGTATGAAGAAAGAACAGGAAATCTGGAGCTTGCGCGGGTACAGGGGACACCCAGGGTGTTTGTGATCGCCGGTAATGGCAGCGCTACACCCATCTATCGAAGATTGCAAAGAGACAATATTCCTTTTGTGACAGGGATATTGTGGGAAAATGATCTGGATTATCCTTCGGCAATGGCACTTGCGGAAGAAACGATCAGTACAGCACCGTTTGAACCGATAAGTAAGGAGGCTGTTTTACGGGCCAAAAAATGGATAGACAAGTGCAATAAGGTGATATATACTTTGAATATAGAGTCTCTCGGAGAATATGCAGAAGGCTTGCGGGAAATACTGGCCTATGCAAAAAAAGAGGGAAAGATTTAAAGTATGGGAGGAATATCTTATGTGGGAATACATACTGTCTCTGGATCAGGGTACGACAAGTTCCAGAGCCATTCTTTTTGATAAGGCGGGAAAAGTGTGCAGCAGTGCCCAGAAGGAATACCAGCAGATTTATCCGAAGGCTGGATGGGTGGAGCATGATCCGATGGAGATCTGGTCTTCCCAGCTGACGGTGGCAGTAGAGTCCATGAGCAAGATCGGTGTGACTGCTGATAATGTGGCTGCCATCGGTATTACGAACCAGAGAGAGACGACGATTGTCTGGGACCGTCTGAGCGGTAAGCCGGTATATAATGCAATCGTATGGCAGTGCCGTCGTACAGCGTCACAGGCAGAAAAGTTAAAAAACAGTGCACTGGGCGAATATATACAGAAAACGACCGGTCTGATTCCGGATCCGTATTTTTCAGCAACAAAGATTGCCTGGATTCTGGATCATGTCGAAGGCGCGAGAGAAAAAGCTGAGAAAGGCGATCTCTTATTCGGGACAGTAGATACCTGGCTGATCTGGAAGCTGACCGGCGGCACGGTACATGTGACCGATTATACCAACGCTTCCCGCACGATGCTGTTTGATATTCACAAGCTGTGCTGGGATCAGAAGATCCTCGACGAGCTGCATATCCCGGCGTCCATGCTCCCGGAGGTAAAGCCGTCCAGCTGTATTTACGGTTATACGAGAGAAAATATCCTCGGCGGCGCAATCCCGATCGCCGGAGCCGCCGGTGACCAGCAGTCGGCACTTTTCGGCCAGTGCTGCTTTGAACCGGGCGAAGTTAAAAACACCTATGGCACAGGCTGCTTCCTTCTGATGAATACCGGCAACCGTGCCGTAGAAGCCAGGGACGGTCTGCTGACCACGATCGCCGCCAGCGTGGGAGGGGAGATCCAGTATGCCCTCGAAGGCAGTGTATTTGTCGCCGGTGCGGCGATCCAGTGGCTCAGAGATGAGATGGGACTGATCCAGACCGCTGCAGAGAGTGAAAAACACTGTCTGGCCGTAGAAGATACCAACGGCGTATACCTTGTACCGGCCTTTACCGGTCTTGGTGCACCCTACTGGGATCCCTATGCCAGAGGTGTTCTGGTCGGCCTCACCAGAGGAACCAATAAAGACCATGTGATCCGTGCAACTGTAGAATCCCTGGCTTATCAGGTCAGTGATCTGGTGGCTGTCATGGAGGAGGTATCCGGCATACAGATCCGTGCTTTAAAAGCAGACGGCGGAGCCAGTGCCAACAATTTCCTGATGCAGTTCCAGTCCGATATCCTGCAGGCCCCAGTACTGCGACCGCAGACGTATGAGACGACGGCACTGGGTGCTGCCTATCTTGCCGGACTGGCGACAGGATACTATAAAGATATAGAGGAGATCAAAGCCAACTGGCAGCTTGGCCGTGAATTCACACCACAGATGGATGTGAAAAAGATGAGTCTTCTGATCCATGGCTGGAAGCAGGCGGTAGGAAAGAGTTTCGGTCTGGCAAAAGATGTCTGAATATAAGATGAAAAAGGCTGTCTGGGTGACAAATTGTTGCCCGGATAGCCTTTTTGCACGGAAAAGTGAGAATTTTTTTGTGTATTTCGCCGTAATGCCCATTGAAAAAAATGGTTTGTTCCCTTATAATAAACTCGGCTGAAATTGTAATAAATATATTCTAATAAAAATGGAGGGCTGAATTAATGAGTAACACAGCACAAAGCGCAGCAAGCCTGAGAATTGCTTCTCTGCTTGACGACAACAGTTTTGTTGAAATCGGCGGTCAGGTTACAGCCAGAGCCACAGATTTCAATATGTCTGAGAAGGAAACTCCTTCTGACGGCGTTATCACAGGTTACGGTGTGATCGACGGCAATCTCGTCTATGTTTACAGCCAGGACGCTTCCGTATTAGGCGGAACGGTCGGCGAGATGCATGCAAAAAAGATCGCCAGACTGTATGATTTCGCTATGAAAACCGGAGCACCGGTGATTGGACTGATCGACTGTGCAGGTATTCGTCTGCAGGAGGCTACTGATGCATTGAATGCACTCGGCGAAATCTACCAGAAACAGGCAGCAGCATCCGGTGTGATCCCGCAGATCACCGCAGTATTTGGTACATGCGGCGGCGGACTTGCTTTAGTACCGGGCATGACGGACTTTACATTTATGGAAGAGAAAGACGCAAAGTTATTTGTCAACTCTCCGAATGCTCTTGACGGCAACGAAGTATCCAAATGTGATACAGCAAGCGCCGCTTACCAGAGCAAAGAGACAGGTCTGATCGATTATGTTGGTTCCCAGGAAGATATCCTTTCCCAGATCCGCGTACTCGTATCCCTGCTTCCGGCCAACAATGTAGACGATGATACATTTGACGGCTGTGAGGATGATCTGAACCGCGTATGTGCAGATATCAAAGACTGTGCAGCAGATACAGCTGTAGCACTGTCCCGTATCGCAGATGACCAGATCTTCTTTGAGACAAAAGCTGATTACGGTACCAATATGGTCACAGGCTTCATGAAGCTTAACGGCACGACAGTCGGTGCTGTAGCCAACAGAACAGCCGTGTTTGGTGATGATGGTGAGATCGCAGAGAAGTTTGACGCTGTACTTTCCGTTCGCGGAGCTAAAAAGGCAGCTGAGTTTGTTAAATTCTGTGATGCTTTCAATATCCCGGTACTGACACTGACAAATGTCAAGGGCTTTATGGCTACCAAGTGCTCCGAGCACAATATTGCCAAATCCGTTGCAGCTCTGACTTATGCTTTTGCTGAGGCTACTGTACCGAAGGTAAACGTGATCATCGGTGATGCTTTCGGAAGCGCTTATGTTGCCATGAACAGCAAATCCATCGGTGCGGATATGGTTTATGCATGGCCGGATGCAAAGATCGGTATGATGGATGCAAAAGCTGCAGCCAAGATCATGTATGCCGGTGCAGACGCACAGACATTAAACGAAAAGGCAGCAGAGTATGAGGCACTGCAGTCCAATGTTGTTTCCGCTGCAAAACGTGGATACGTTGATACGATCATTGAGCCCGAAGATACCAGAAAGTATGTGATCGGTGCTTTTGAGATGCTTTACGCAAAGAGAGAAAATCGCCCGGCTAAGAAACACGGCACGATTTAAGCGAGGTGAAGCAGATGAAAAAGATAACAAAAAAATTACTGACAGTTGTTCTTGCACTCGTATGCATGGTATCACTGGCAGCCTGTGGTTCTTCTGTTGAGGTAGCGTCCGTTGACGAGACTACACAGAGCTATATGGAACAGCAGATGGATTCACTGCTTTCCACTCTGGGTGGCATGTCCGCTGACGAGCTTAAACAGTACGAGCAGGTAGATGATACCTTTACGGTAGCTGCTGTTACCAACTTTGAAGGCGTTATGGATGAGCTTGGCGCATACAAGGGATTAAACAGCACAGATATCGAAGTAAATGACAAAGAGTACACGGTTACTTCTGTTGCACAGTTCGAGCAGAGAACAGCGATCGTTACCCTGAAACTGAATATGGAGTCCCAGAGCTTTGTACCGCATTCCATTACCTTTGAGGCACAGTACAGCCTGGCAGAGTCTCTGGAACGTGCCGGATTAAACACGCTGATGGGTGTCGGCATCGTATTTATTATCCTGATCTTCTTAAGCTTCTTGATCTCTCTGTTCAAGTACGTTGGAAAGCTTTCCGGCGAAGGTAAGAAAGAGGAGAAAAAAGCACCGGCACCGGCTGTACAGACAGCAGCACCGGTTGTTGAGGAGACAGATGATCTGGAGCTTGTTGCTGTTATTGCAGCTGCTATTGCCGCAGCTGAGAATACATCGACAGACAGCTTCGTAGTTCGTTCTATTAAGAAAGTCAATAAGAGCAAATGGCGCAATGCCTAATCACAGGAGGATTTAAGAATGAAAACCTATACAATCACAGTAAATGGTAATGTATATGATGTAACCGTTGAAGAAGGCCAGACATCCGGTGCACCGGTTCAGGCTCCGAAGGCAGCTCCGAAAGCAGCAGCAGCTCCGGCTGCAGCAGCTAATGCCGGTTCCGTAACAGTAGCAGCTTCCGTACCGGGCAAGGTATTCAAGGTAGAAGCAAGCGTAGGACAGAGCGTAAAAGCCGGTGACAGCATCGTTGTTCTGGAATCCATGAAGATGGAGATCCCGGTTGTTGCTCCGCAGGATGGTACCGTAGCAAGCATCAATGTTGCAGTTGGTGACGCAGTAGAAAACGGCGATACACTGGCTACACTGAACTAATCGATGCATTTGCTTGAAACTACTATGGAGGTACAAAAATGTCTTATGTGACTAACACTTTGTCAAATCTGTTAGCGCAGACTGCTTTTATGAATCTGACTGTAGGTAACTACATCATGATCGCCGTAGCCTGTGTCTTCCTGTATCTGGCAATCAAAAAAGGATTTGAGCCTCTGCTTCTGGTACCGATCGCTTTTGGTATGCTTCTTGTTAATATCTATCCGGATATCATGGCAGAAGCATATGTAGATGCCAACGGTATCGAGCATGCAGCCGGCTTACTGCATTATTTCTATATTCTGGATGAGTACAGTATCCTGCCGTCCCTGATCTTCATGGGTGTCGGTGCGATGACTGACTTTGGTCCGCTGATCGCCAACCCGAAGAGCTTCCTGCTTGGTGCAGCTGCCCAGCTGGGTATCTATGCGGCTTACTTCTTTGCTATCTTTATGGGATTCGGCGGAAAAGCTGCTGCAGCTATTTCCATTATCGGTGGTGCCGATGGACCGACATCCATCTTCCTGGCAGGTAAGCTGGGGCAGACGGGTCTGATGGGACCGATCGCTGTTGCGGCGTACTCCTACATGGCTCTTGTTCCGATCATCCAGCCGCCGATCATGAAACTCTTCACTACAGAAAAAGAGCGTAAGATCAAGATGGAACAGCTTCGTCCGGTATCCAAACTGGAGAAGATCCTTTTCCCGATCGTTATCACGATCGTTGTATGTATGCTGCTTCCGACCACAGCTCCGCTGGTTGGTATGCTGATGCTTGGTAACCTGTTCCGTGAGAGCGGTGTTGTTAAGCAGCTGCAGGAGACAGCTTCCAATGCCCTGATGTATATCGTTGTTATCCTTCTGGGAACATCTGTAGGTGCTACAACAAGTGCCGAGGCTTTCCTGAACCTGGATACCATCAAGATCGTTATCCTTGGTCTGATCGCATTCGCTATCGGTACTGCCGGTGGTGTACTGTTCGGTAAGATCCTGTGCAAGGCTACAGGCGGCAAGATCAATCCGCTGATCGGTTCCGCCGGTGTTTCTGCCGTTCCTATGGCAGCCCGTGTATCCCAGAAAGTCGGTGCTGAAGCAGATCCGACAAACTTCCTTCTGATGCATGCAATGGGACCGAACGTAGCCGGTGTTATCGGTACTGCAGTAGCAGCCGGTACATTCATGGCTATCTTCGGAGTTTAATTTCAAATAATATGGAGGTTTAATCATGGCAGAAATCGCTAAAAAGCCAATTAAAATTACAGAAACCATTCTGCGTGACGCACATCAGTCTCTGATCGCTACCCGTATGACGACAGAGCAGATGCTCCCGATCGTTGATAAACTTGATAAAGTCGGCTATCATTCCGTAGAGTGCTGGGGTGGTGCTACATTCGATGCATCCCTTCGTTTCCTGAAGGAAGATCCGTGGGACAGACTTCGTAAGTTCCGTGACGGCTTTAAAAATACCAAGCTGCAGATGCTGTTCAGAGGCCAGAATATCCTGGGTTACAGCCAGTATGCAGATGATGTCGTTGAGTATTTCGTACAGAAATCCATCGCCAACGGTATTGATATCATCCGTATCTTTGACTGTCTGAACGATATCCGTAACCTGCAGACAGCTGTTACAGCTGCAAATAAAGAAAAAGGACATGCACAGGTAGCTCTTTCCTACACATTAGGTGAGCCGTATACGCTGGAATACTGGACAGAGATGGCTAAAAAGATCGAGGATATGGGTGCAAACTCCATCTGTATCAAGGATATGGCAGGTCTCCTTCTGCCGTACAAGGCTACAGAGCTTGTACAGGCACTCAAAGAGACAGTCAGCATCCCGATTCAGCTGCATACACACTATACTTCCGGTGTGGCTTCCATGACATACCTGAAAGCAGTTGAGGCTGGTGTGGACGTGATCGATACAGCTATGTCTCCGTTTGCTCTGGGAACATCCCAGCCGGCAACAGAGGTTATGGTAGAAACATTCAAAGGCACTCCGTACGATACAGGATTTGATCAGAATCTGCTGGCTGAGATCGCAGATTACTTCCGTCCGATTCGTGACGAGGCTCTGGAGAGCGGTCTGTTAAATCCGAAGAACCTTGGTGTAAACATCAAGACTCTGCTGTATCAGGTACCGGGCGGTATGCTGTCCAACCTGACAAGCCAGCTCAAAGACCTCGGTGCAGAAGACAAATACTATCAGGTACTGGAAGAGGTTCCGCGTGTACGTGAAGACCTCGGTGAGTGCCCGCTGGTAACACCGTCTTCCCAGATCGTTGGTACACAGGCAGTTATGAACGTTATTCAGGGTGAGCGCTATAAGATGGTTCCGCAGCAGACAAAGGATGTTTTAAGCGGAAAATACGGTGCTACTGTTAAACCGTTCAACAAAGAAGTACAGAAGAAATGCATCGGCGATGTAGAACCGATCACCTGCCGTCCGGCAGATCTGATCCCGCCGCAGCTGGATAAGCTGAAAGAGGAAGTTGCTCCGTACGCAGAGCAGGAAGAGGATGTACTCACATACGCTCTGTTCCCGCAGGTAGCTACTGAGTACTTCAAGTACAGAGATGCACAGAAAACAAAAGTAGATGCTACTGTAGCAGATACTGAGAATAAGGCATATCCGGTTTAAGCAGATCTGCTTTCTGTAAAAACGGTTATGAGAGAAGAGACTGTCCGGATGTGGCAGTCTCTTTTGGTATATAAAAAAGCTTCCTGCTGATATGTGCAGGAAGCTTTTTACGTATGTCATGCATATCAATACCTGATTCAGTGGATCGGGTTTGATTACAGGCGTTTTATTTCTTTCGATCGTAGAGTTCGAGTACCTTTATAGAAAGAGAACAGTATTCTCTGGTATAGGGTTCGTTGAGATCATGATCTAACATCGCCTGAATCTTGCGGATGCGGTAGAGAACCGTGTTTCGGTGGGTGTACAGTGCCTCGGAAGTACGTGAGATCGAACGCTCATTTTCCAGAAAACATTTCAGTGTGTGAAACAGCTCATCACCACTCTGCTGATATTTGTTCCAGAGTTCGGTAACAGCCGGCATGCAGGCGCGGACAGAAGAGAGCAGTGAGCCGGATTCCAGAATATAGTCGATCGCATAATCAAAAAAGTCGTAATATTTACCTTCCAGATGCCGCTTCTTGCCTTCTCGGAGGGCATAGGCACACTGCTCATAGAGGGTGCCTGCGTTTTCAATGCCGTGTACAGGAAGACTGAATGAGATCCGGATCGGGTTGCGTGCCGTCAGTGTGTTAAACACTGGAGTCATCGAGGCATCCGGTATGAGGTTTGACGTACCGAGAAGTAAAATGCAGGAATCTTTTTTCATGGCAGTACAGTTGGTCGCCTGACGGGCCAGTACCTGTAACAGCTGTTCCACATTAGCATCTGATGCCGGGTGATTTGTCACAGAAAGCACCTCGATCACAGTCAGATAATAATTGTCGTCGGCTTTCCACTGCTGATAGGCCAGCTGCTTGTCCAGCTCCCTTTTGTCATAGGGCAGGCCAAAGATAATATTATGGAAAACATTTGTATGATTACTGACACTTTCGTAATATGTCTGTCCGAGCACAGGCTCCAGGATCATGGCAATCTGGTCCAGAAGCTGGGAATCACCGGTGTTTAACTCGCGTTCCTTGGCAAGGACATTGATACGGCCGCAGATCGAATCGTTGCAGGACATACAGTATGTCAGGCCGTCATAATCCAGGAGATTGCTGCCGGAAAAGCGGAATTTCTTCGGGCCGTGATACCAGTAATCAAACGTGTTGTAATCGTAGCGCATCTGCTGTACGGCATTTAAGGAAGAGTAGCCGTATTGGGACAGATAGGACCATTCGTCATCCAGAGCATCAGTGCCGTACTGCCTGGTGATGCCGAGAACACGGTTGTTGCCGACCAGAAGGACGATTGGATTCTTAAAGACTTCATAGGCCAGATCCACAACCCCCTGGTAATCGTGTTCTCTGGAAAGCCGGATCAGCCGGTCCATCCAGTCCTGAAAATAATCAAACACGCTGGCAACGATCTCAAAGCCCAGAGTCAGGTCAGTATTTTCAAAACGGATACTGTCCCCCTCACCGTTACATATCACATCATTATTTTCCGCATAGACATGAACGCAGTTGGTAGCGTATACACGTCTGGCACTGTTTAAAATGACCGGGGCATCTTCCCGGATGTCCAGTTTCATATCCAGAGAATACAGCCGGTTGGCGATCATCCACATACTTAATTTCATGTTTCTTTCTCCTCCGCAGGCAACACAAAGTACCACTAGTATATAAGTATATTATACAAAAAAACGTCAGAAAAGTAGAGCTCCAATCTACAAAAAGTCACATTTTAAAATAGACTTTTCTTGTACGTTTGGTACATAGTAAGAAAATTCTGAAAATGTATAATGGAATCATCAAAAAGTATCAAGGGGCACGACATATGACCTTGAAAGAAAAAAAGGAGGAAACACTATGCAAGAAAAGAGCCTGACCTCATCGCAGGTCTTGGTACATACTATTTCAGCTATATCGTAGGTGATTTTATGAAAATGTCCTACAGTATGACCGTATGTATGGTTACCGGTTTCCTGGCTTCCATGGTAATGCCGAAACTCGGCGGAAAGCTCGGCAAAAAGAAATCCTTCGTAGCCGGTCTGGTGATCTATGCAGCTGCCTATGCCTGCGCATACTTCGTTGGCGGCAACTGGATCCTCTATACCGTATGTGGTGCGATCGGCGGCGGTGCTGTGTATATGTTCACTACCTTCGGCGCCAACTACTTTATTGACTGTGGCGAGTATCACCTGTACAAGACAGGTAAGGATACACGTATGATCGCGATTACCATGTATTCTGTTCCGATGAAGATCGGTATGGCACTCGGCGGTGCGATCGGTAACTTTGGTCTGGCTTTTATCGGCTATCAGGCTGGTATGGACGTAGATGCAGCATTTACAACGAAGTTTATGCTTCTTCTGGCTATTATTCCGGCAGTTCTGATCTTTATCGGTGCCCTGATCATGCAGTTTGGCTACAAGATCACCGATGAAGACGCAGCCAGATATGCAGCTGAGAATGCAGCCAAATATGCACCAAAGGCTTAAATTTAATTAAAGAAACTATGTAATATGTGGCAACAGACAGCGGCAGAAGAGAGGAAGCTTTTGCCGCTGCATAAAAAAGAATCAGGAGGGTACGTTACATGACAAAGATTACAGAAAAAGAGAACTATCTGCGTACGTTGCGGGGAGAACAGCCGGACTGGGTACCGGTATATTCCTTTGGGCCGATGCCGGGACAGGAAAGACCGTGTACATCGTGTATGCTGGAACCGATGATCTTAAGTGAATTTCGTTTTAAAGGCGGCGGCAAGGACTGCTGGGGCGTAGAATATGTACCAACATATGAAACAGGAAACGCTCTTTTGCCGAAGCCGGGCGAGTTTATTCTGGATGATATCCGTCACTGGCGTGATGTGATCAAGGCTCCGTCGCTGGAAGGTGTAGACTGGGAAAAGATGGCAAAGGATCAGCTGGAAGGCTTTTACAAGATGGGTGTCAACAGAGAAGATACAGCAATCGCTCTGAACCTGCATGTCGGCTATTTTCAGAATCTGATGGCATTTATGGGATTTACGGAAGGTCTCTGCGCTATGTATGAGGAGCCGGAAGAGGTACTGGCCCTGTTTGATTATATGTGTGATTTCTATACAGAAGTAACGAGACAGATCTGGCCATATGTAAAACCGGATGTAATGACACTGATGGATGATACAGCTGCCTGGGCGGCACCGTTCATTTCTCCGGAAATGTATCGAGAGCTGGTATTGCCGTTCCACGACAGACAGGCGAAATTTGGCCGTGATGCAGGTATTCCGATCACGATGCACAACTGTGGCAAGGCCGAAGGGTTTATGGAAGATCTCAGAAGCATCGGTGTGAACTCCTGGGATCCGGCACAGACATGTAACGATCTGAAAGCTGTTCAGGCGAAGTTTGGCAACAGCCTTGTGATCACCGGTGGCTGGGATGCCCGCGACAGACTGCTGGCACCGGATGTTACCGAAGAAGAGATCCGTCAGTCCGTACGTGATACGATGGATGCCTATGCTGTAGGCGGCGGCTTCTGCTGGTGCGGCGGCTATCTCGGACCGGTGGATGATAAAGAAGTACTTCGTAAAAACGCGATTCTTTTTGATGAAGTATATAAGTATGGCGATCAGTTCTACAAATAATACAAAACAGGATAAGAGGTGAGTGGAATATGCGCATTCTGATACTTGGTGGATTTCTGGGATCGGGTAAGACTTCCCTTCTGATGGGACTGGCGCATTTTCTGGCCCGGGAGGCAAAAGAGCAGGAGCCTCCCCGGGTGATCATCCTTGAAAATGAAGCAGGGGCACAGGGTGTGGATGATGCCCTGCTAAGGAGCCGTGGATTTGAAGTTGAAAATCTGTTTGCCGGATGTGCCTGTTGTACTGTGGGAACGGAGCTGATCCAGTCGATAAGCTACATCGAAGAAAAGTATGCACCGGACTGGATGATTCTGGAAACGACAGGGCTGGCCTATCCGGGACTGATCCGGGACAATCTGTTTGCTGCACTGAACAAAACATGCAGGATATGTACTGTGGTGGATGCACAGCGTTTTACACGGATCTTTAAACCGATGGAAGCGCTTTTAAAGGGCCAGATTTCCTGTGCGGATATCGTGCTGATCAACAAGATCGATCTGGTGGACGAACATACCATACAGAAATGTGAAGATATGGTGCGCCAGATGAACGAAAAAGCTGTCTGCTGTCGCAGTTGTGCTGCAGATGCCGGGCAGGATGAGATATGGGAACAGATACTGGGAGGCGATGCTGTATGATGAAGAAAAAGGTTCGGATGATGGTTGGAGCACCCGCGCCGTCAGCAAATATACCAAAAATCCGTCCGGTAAGATCACAGGGTCTTAACTGGTGTACAGCAGACGATAAAGAGCTGCATATCACCGTGCGCACACAGGAGGAAGCAGTTGTAGTGTCTTGTGATTTTCATCTGCAGGGCGAAAAGGCATGTATGATGGCAGCACTGCAGACGGAAATGGAACAGCTTGCTTCAAATGTAGAAAGCCATGGCGGTATCGTTGGTCATATTAAGGCATCGGTGGAATGCCAGGATACAGCGGTGATCTCTGTGACTCTGGACAGAGCGGATGTGCGTTGCGGAAATACGACTGAATTGCAGGGAAGTTTTGCAGCTATTGTACTGTTTCTGGACGAGACAAAAGCACGCGAACTGGTTGAAACTATGTTTGAAAATGTGAAAATGAAAATACAGACTGTCGCTTGAAAAAGTCGGGCGGCAGATCATAAAGCAGTAGAAAGTGAGGACGTGAAAATGAGTGTTGGTAAATTTATGCAAACAGCTGCAAATCGTGATTATTCCAAAGAATGGCAGGCACCCGGCAGTTTTCCGTGGATCTTTCAGCGGCCGAAGGAGCCGATTACCGGCAGACCGTACAGTGTCAGGGAAAACTATATCCGCTGTGTTAAAGGGGAAAAGCCGTTCTGGATGCCGGCATATATGACAGAGAGCAATATCATCTGGCCGGATGCCATGGAGGAACATCCGGTACCGGAAGTCGATGGATACGACTGGTGGGGTGTAAACTGGGTTATGGTAGAGTCTGCCGGAGGTATGATCACAAAGCCGGGGACCCGGACGATCTCCGATTTTGCTAACTGGAAAGAGGAAGTAGAATGGCCGGATCTGTCTGTTGTCGATTTTAAGACAGATGGAGAAAAGATCCAGAAAATGCTCGATCCGGACCGCGTCCATATCTATGAGTGTGTAGAGGGAATCTTTGAGCGTCTGCATGAGATGATGCCTTTTGATGAGACATTGCTGGCTTTCTACGAGGAACCGGAGCTTCTGGAAGAGTTTTTCCAGAAAATGGCGGATTACAAGATCGAATCCTGCCAGAAGATATTTGATAATTACGGAAGGGGAGATGGTATTTTGTATCACGATGACTGGGGTACACAGCGAAGCGGATTTTTCTCCAACGAAATGTTCAGAGAACAGATCATGCCATCAACATCCCGTTTCCTGAAATATGTCAAGGAGCAGGGCAAGTTTATCGAGCTGCATTCCTGCGGCAAGAATATCCAGTATGTGCCGGAAATGATTGAGATGGGTATTGATATGTGGACGCCGCAGGCGGTGATCAATAATCCAGATCTGCTGTATGAGAAGTATGGTGACAAGATGACCTTTGCGTTCTGGCTGAATATCGACCCGAAAGCCGATGAAACAGAGATCCGTAAGATCATCCGTGACTTTGTTGATCATTATGGTGCCAAAGGCAGATGCATGCCGTGTATCATGACCGATATGAGTGATCCGAAGCAGTCCGCCATCGCGCATGATGAACTCTATAATTATTCACTGGAATACTACAATAAACTGTATAACAGATAAAAATCTGCCATAAAGAGGCGGTGGCGTTTGCACAGTGCAGACACCACCGTTTCTTTGCGTGCATATCAAAAACCTGTCCGGATGTCTTGTATCTGATTTTGCAAGTTGCCCTTTCTTTTTCCTGCAAAATTGTGTATAATCGAAAAAGTTGAGAGTAATCGGTTGGATATTGAGAACATCATGGATATGTAAAATAATCCACCGTTTTGGAGGGAAAATGGAAACAACAGATAATCTGCTTGGCCGGATACAGGCCCAGTACAAAACATTCAGCAAAGGCCAGAAAAGACTGGCTTCCTATATTCTGGAACACTATGATGCTGCAGTATTTCTGACAGCAGCCAAACTCGGCAAAGAGGCCGGAGTCAGCGAGTCTACTACGGTACGTTTTGCCACACAGCTGGGATTTGAAGGCTATCCGGAATTTCACAGAGCGCTTGAAGAGCTTGTGCGTAACAAGTTAAATTCCATACAGCGTATGAAAGTTACCTATGGCAATGTACCACAGGTAGAGATCCTTGACCGTATCCTGCATTCAGACATAGAAAAGATCAAGCTGACCATGGAGGCGATCAATCATGATGCTTTTAATCTGGCTGTAGATACGCTGTCTTCGGCGCGCAGTATCTATATCATCGGTCTGAGAAGCTGTGCACCGCTGGCCAACTTCCTTGCCTTTTATATGAATTATATTTTTGACAATGTCCATGTGCTGACTACCCATAATACCAGCGATATTTTCGAGCAGATGTTAAGAATCAATGAGCAGGATGTGATCTTTGGCATCAGTTTCCCGCGATATTCGATGCTGACATTAAAGGCTCTGGAGTTTGCCAACAAAAGAAATGCCAAGGTGATCACTCTGACGGACAGTGTACATTCCCCGATCAATCTGTATTCTTCCTGCAATCTGATCGCCAGAAGTGATATGGCGTCGATTGTAGATTCCCTGGTGGCACCGCTCAGTATCATCAATGCACTGGTCGTGGCACTGTGCATGAAAAAACAGGATGAGATGGTACATACGCTGGAGAGTCTGGAGCATATCTGGGATGAGTACCAGGTATACAGTAACGATGAGATCAATTATCTGGATCCAAAGGCACGGATCATGGATGACGATGGAGAGAAAAAATAATGCAGGAAATAGTGATCGTTGGCGGAGGTGCTGCCGGTATGATGGCGGCAGCCAGACTGGAAGTGGAAAACGCAAGAATACATATTTTTGAGCGCAATGAAAAGCTGGGTAAAAAGCTTTTTATCACAGGTAAGGGACGCTGCAATCTGACCAATGCCTGTGATCAGGAACAGATGCTGGCATCTGTGGTGTCCAACAGCAAATTTCTGTACAGCGCACTGTCTGCTTTTGACAATCAGGCGGTGATGCGGTATTTTTCGGATGATCTGCATCTAAAGATCAAGACGGAGCGTGGAAACCGTGTTTTTCCCGTGTCTGACCATTCTTCCGATGTGATCCGTGCGCTGGAACAGAAGATCAAAGCCAGAAAGGTATGTATCCACTTGAACAGCCGTGTGAAAGCACTGGAGATCTGTGAGGATACCGTTAAGGGTGTCTTTCTGGAAAATGGCAGTCATATTCCGGCGGACGTTGTTATTCTGGCCACCGGCGGGGTATCCTATCCGGTGACAGGATCCTCGGGAGACGGACTTCGTTTTGCAAAAGAAGCCGGACTGAAAGTGACAGATCTGACACCTTCTCTGGTGCCGATGGTGACAGAAGAACCATATATACCACAGATGCAGGGCCTGTCTCTGAAAAATGTTGAGCTGAGACTGTCACAGAAAAAGAAGATACTGTACAAAGAGTTTGGCGAGATGATGTTTACCCATTTTGGTATCACAGGCCCGCTGGTCCTGACAGCCAGCGCCAGGTGTGGAAAAAGACTGGAAAAAGGACCGTTTCAGGCCAGTATCGATCTGAAACCTGCGCTTTCGGCAGAACAGCTGGATCACAGGCTGATCCGTGAATTTCAGGAAGCACCGAAAAAACAGCTGGCCACGATCATGGGCGGACTGCTTCCGGCAAAGATGATCGAGCCGTTTTTGACTGTACTGGGTCTGGATGGCAGAAAGATGGTCTGCGAGGTTTCGAAGGCCGAGAGAGCTAAGATCACGGCACAGCTGAAAAATTTCTGCTTTACAGTGACCGGACTTCGCGGCTTTGAAGAAGCGATCATCACCAAAGGCGGTCTTTCTGTGAAGGAGGTCGATCCGAAAACGATGGCGGTGAAAAAGGTGCAGGGGCTGTACGCTGTCGGGGAAATGCTGGATCTGGATGCCGTCACCGGCGGATTTAACCTGCAGATCGCCTGGTCTACAGCGGATGCCGCAGCCAGAGCTATTAATGAAAAAAGCAGAAGTATGGAGGAAGAAGCATGAGTTTTTCAATCGCAATAGACGGACCGGCCGGAGCCGGAAAGAGTACGATCGCCAGAAAGGTTGCCGGGGAGCTTTCTTTTATCTATGTGGATACCGGTGCCATGTACAGAGCTATGGCATATTATTTCCTGCAGCTGGGCTTAAAAGAAACAGATACAGAGAAAATCAAAGAAGCTGTTGCCCATGCGGATGTATCCATCTGCTATGAAAACGGAGAACAGAAAGTGATGTTAAACGGCAGCGATGTCACTCCTTTTATCCGCAGCGAAGAGGTAGGCAATATGGCATCCAAAAGTTCGCCGATACCTGAAGTGCGGGCAAAGCTCACACAGCTGCAAAAGGATCTGGCCGCCAGAGAAAATGTTGTGATGGACGGACGGGATATCGGTACCTGTGTGCTGCCACAGGCACAGGTAAAGATCTACCTGACAGCCAGCGCGCATACCCGTGCCTGCCGCCGGTATAAGGAGCTTCTGGAAAAGGGAGTCAGCGGCAAATCCCTTGAGCAGATCGAGGCAGATATAGAGGAACGTGATTACCGCGATATGCACCGTGAAGTTTCACCGCTGTGTCAGGCAGAGGATGCCGTGCTGGTGGATTCCTCTGATCTGTCGATCAGTGAAGTCGTAGACTGTATTCTTGCCATTGTGAAAAAGGCAGAATAACGGAAAGGAGCCGTATGGAAGTAACACTTGCAAAAACAGCCGGCTTTTGCTTTGGTGTAAAGAGAGCCGTGGACAAAGTCTATGAACTGGCGGACACAGAAAACAAGGTCTATACGTATGGTCCGATCATTCATAACGAAGAAGTGGTGCAGGATCTGGAAAAGAAAGGGGTAACCGTCTTAAATACCCTGGAAGAGCTTTCAAATGTACGGGATGGTATCGTAGTGATCCGTTCTCACGGTGTGCCGGAAAAGGTCTACCGTCTGCTGGAAGAAAAAAATATCCGCTATGCCGATGCAACCTGCCCTTATGTGAGAAAAATCCACAAGCTGGTTGAGAAACACAGCGCAGCGGGACGTACGATCGTGATCGTCGGCAATGATCATCATCCGGAAGTAGAGGGAATCAAAGGCTGGAGCAAAACGACACCTTTTGTTATCAGTTCTGTGCAGGAGGCCGCAGATTTTGAACTGCCGGAGGGTACACCGATCTGTGTAGTGTCCCAGACGACATTTAATTACAACAAATTTAAAGATATAGTTGAAATTCTTGACAAAAAGCGTTATGATAGACTTGTTTTAAATACGATCTGCAGTGCGACAGAAGAACGACAGACAGAAGCCGTTGAACTGGCTTCAAAGGTAGATGCCATGATCGTCATCGGTGGACGTTCAAGCTCAAACACCCAGAAACTATTTGAAATATGCAGGCATGCATGTGAAAATACTTACTATATACAGACACTTGTTGATTTGGACATTAAGCCTTTTCAATCTTTTCGT
>JAHZHB010000147.1:0-491 GCA_019420465.1 Lachnospiraceae bacterium | reverse complement strand
AGGTATTACAGCAGGGGCTTCCACCCCAAACAAAATAATTGAGGAGGTTCAAAGATATGTCAGAATTAAGCTTTGAGCAAATGTTGGAAGATTCTTTCAAAACTATCAGAAATGGAGACGTGGTTGAGGGCACAGTCATCGGTGTTAAGCCTGAAGAGATCATTTTAAATATCGGTTATAAAGCAGATGGCGTTCTTACCAAAAATGAGTACAGCAATGACTCCAGCGTAGACCTGACTACAGTGGCTAACGTTGGTGATAAGATGGAAGTTAAAGTTCTCAAAGTCAATGACGGTGAGGGACAGGTTCTTCTGACTTACAAGAGACTTGCTGCTGAGAGAGGCAACAAGAGACTGGAAGAGGCATTTGAGAACCATGAAGTTCTTACAGCCAAAGTTGATCAGGTTAAGACAGGTGGCTTAAGCGTGATCGTTGAGGAGACCAGAGTATTTATCCCGGCCAGCCTTGTATCTGATACTTATGAGAAATAC
>JAHZHB010000146.1 GCA_019420465.1 Lachnospiraceae bacterium | reverse complement strand
CCACACAGATGAAGGCTACCGGCGAGGTTATGAGTATCTGTAACAACTTCGAAGGTGCCCTGATGAAAGCTATCCGTTCTCTGGAACAGCATGTAGACAGCCTGATGTCCTATGACTTCTCCCATCTGACTGTTGAAGATCTGACAGAAGAGTTAAAGATCGTAGATGATATGCGTATCTGGCGTATCGCAGAAGCTATCCGCAAGGGTATCGACTACGAGACCATCCATGCGATCACAAAGATCGATCTGTGGTTCATCGACAAGATCGCTATCCTCGTAGAGATGGAAGCTGCCTTAAAAGACGGCGAGCTTACCGAGGAAAAACTTCGCGAAGCCAAACGTATGGAATTCCCGGATTACGTGATCGCTGATCTGACAGGAAAGACAGAAGACGAGATAAAATCTCTCCGTAAAGAATGGGGTATCACAGCCGCTTACAAGATGGTAGATACCTGTGCCGCTGAGTTTGCCGCTGCGACACCGTATTACTATTCCGTATACGGCGGTGAGAATGAAGCTGAGTGTAATACAGATAAAAAGAAGGTTCTTGTTCTTGGTTCCGGACCGATCCGTATCGGACAGGGTATCGAGTTTGACTTCTGTTCTGTACACTGTACATGGGCATTTGCAAAAGAAGGCTATGAGACCATTATTGTAAATAACAATCCGGAGACCGTAAGTACCGACTTCGATATCGCTGACAAGCTGTATTTCGAGCCGCTGACTCCGGAGGATGTGGAAAACATCGTCAATATCGAGAAGCCGGACGGTGCTGTCGTACAGTTCGGTGGACAGACCGCTATCAAGCTGACAGAAGCACTGATCAAGATGGGTGTCAAGATCCTCGGTACAGATGCAGCTGATGTGGATGCAGCCGAAGACCGTGAGCTCTTTGACCAGATCCTGGCACAGACCGGTATCAAACGTGCGGCAGGTCGTACCGTATTTACCGTAGAGGAAGCACTGGACGCTGCACATGAGCTCGGTTATCCGGTACTGGTTCGCCCGTCCTACGTACTTGGCGGCCAGGGTATGCAGATCGCTATCAATGATAAGGATATTACTGAATATATCGGTATCATCAACCGCTACACACAGGAGCATCCGATCCTGGTAGATAAATACATCGTCGGTAAAGAGATCGAGGTCGATGCCGTATGTGACGGCAAGGATATCCTGATCCCGGGTATCATGGAGCATATCGAGAGAGCCGGTATCCATTCCGGTGACAGTATCTCTGTATATCCGGCCCAGACCATCAGTGACAAGGCAAAAGCTACGATCGAGGAGTATACAAAGAGACTGGCACGTGCCCTGCACGTACTGGGTATGATCAATATCCAGTTCATCGTCAGCAACGAGGACGAGGAAGTCTATGTGATCGAGGTTAACCCGCGTTCCAGCCGTACTGTACCGTATATCAGCAAGGTAACAGGTATTCCGATTGTACCGCTGGCAACCAGAGCAATCCTTGGTCATACGATCCGCGAGATGGGATATGAGCCGGGACTGCAGTCGGAGGCAAAGCATATCGCCATTAAGATGCCGGTATTCTCCTTTGAGAAGATCCGCGGTGCAGATATCAGCCTTGGACCGGAGATGAAGTCCACAGGTGAGTGCCTGGGTATCGCAGAGAACTTTAACGAGGCTCTGTATAAAGCTTTTATCGGTGCCGGTGTGCGACTGCCGAAGTATAAAAATATGATCATGACCGTACGTGACGATGAAAAAGAGGAATCTCTGGATATCGCCCGCCGTTTCGAAGCACTGGGATATAAGATCTATGCAACCAGAGGAACGGCCAACTACTACCGTGAGAATGGTGTACATGCGATCCGTACCAACAAGATCGAGCAGCCGTCTCCGAACCTGATGGATCTGATCCTTGGTCATAAGATCGATCTGGTAATCGATATCCCGTCCAAGGGCGTGGATCATGCCAAAGACGGTTTTGTAATCCGCCGTAATGCGATCGAGACAGGTGTCAATGTACTGACAGCTATCGATACAGCCAAAGCCCTGGTAGCCAGTCTGGAAAATACAGACTTAAACCAGCTGGAGCTGATCGATATTGCAACGATCGCCAAAAGAGGAAAATGCTAAATCTGGAAATACAATAGGAAAAGATACGTCAGTGTATGTATAACGGCTGTATCGCCTGACATACACTGACACAAAAAAGGATAAAATATGCTGGAATATTTAAAAGTAATTCTCCTGGGGATCGTGGAAGGTATCACCGAGTGGCTGCCGATCAGCAGCACCGGCCATATGATCCTTGTCGATGAATTTATCAAGCTGGGCGTCAGGGATGAATTTAAAAAAGTCTTTGAAGTCGTGATCCAGCTGGGAGCGATCCTTGCAGTCGTTGTTATTTACTGGAACAAGCTGTGGCCGTTTCACCGGAAGCAGGAGAGAAAAGAAAGCTGGTTTGCCAACCCATGTCAGGGTGGTGCAGGACAGAAACTGCAGCAGTTTGCCGACCATTATATCGATATGGGCAAGATCGTGCTGTGGTTAAAGATCGTAGCAGCCATCATCCCGGCCATGATCTTCGGCCTCTTGTTTGACGACTGGATGACCGCTCATTTTTATAATTACGTGGTCGTAGCGATCGCCCTGATTGTCTATGGTGTGATCTTTATCGTACTGGAAAACAGAAACAAGGGCATTGCCCCGGCAAAGACAAAGCTGAAACAGATCGATTTTAAGACCGCTTTCGGCATCGGCCTGTTCCAGGTACTGTCTCTGATCCCGGGTACATCCCGTTCCGGTTCCACGATCATCGGTGGTATGCTTCTTGGTACCAGTCGTGAACTGGCAGCCGAATTTACCTTCTTCCTCGGCATTCCGGTCATGGCCGGAGCGAGCCTTCTTAAGCTGGTAAAATTTGGCTTCGCTTTTCAGGGAAATGAGATCGGGCTACTGCTCGTGGGTATGGTGGTCTCCTTTGTGGTTTCCATCTTTGCGATCCGCTTCCTGATGGGCTATATTAAGAAACATGATTTCAAAGTGTTTGGCTGGTACAGAATTGTACTGGGCGCACTGGTTCTGATTTACTTTGCAGTAAAATCCATGGTCGCCGCATAAAGCCTGTGACCGGATAAGGGAGGTTTTGACATGACAAAGAAGAAAGTTGTAGTGGCTCTGGGACACACAGCTCTTGGTAAAACCATGCCGGAGCAGAAAGAAAACGTGAAAAAGGCAGCAAAAGCCATCGCAGACCTCGTAGAAGAGGGTGCAGAGGTTGCCATCACACACAGTAACTCCAACCAGGTTGGTATGATCCATACAGCCATGAATGAGTTTGGCCGTGATCACAGCGATTATACCGGTGCACCGATGTCCGTATGCTCCGCTATGAGCCAGGGCTATATCGGCTACGATCTGCAGAACGCGATCCGTACAGAGCTTCTGCACAGAGGTATCTACAAACCGGTATGTACCGTACTGACACAGGTTCCGGTCGATCCGTATGACGATGCTTTTGATGAACCGACAAAGATCATCGGCCGTGTGCTGACCGAAGAGGAAGCAAAAGCCGAAGAAGAAAAAGGAAACTTCGTAACAAAGGTTGAGGGTGGCTACAGACGTATCGTAGCAGCACCGGCTCCGCAGGGTATCATCGAGATTGATTCCATCCGTACACTGCTGGATGCAGGGCACGTTGTGATCGCCTGCGGCGGTGGCGGTATCCCGGTACTGCAGCAGGACCGTAACTTAAAGGGCGCCAGCGCCATTATCGAAAAAGACCTCGTATGTGGTCTGATGGCTTCCATGGTCGATGCCGACGAGCTGTTACTGCTGACCGGCGTAGATGAGCTGGCCGTAGGCTTCGGCACAGACAACGAGCAGAAGCTGGGCCTGATCTCCACCAACGATGCTCGCAAATACATGAAAGAAGAGAAGTTCGACAAAAAGACTGTCTATCCGAAGCTCAAAGCTTCTGTAGAATTCGTCGACAAGAGACCGGGCCGCGTGGCCGTGATCACTTCTCTTGAAAAGGCAAAGGAAGGGTATCTGGAGAAAGCAGGTACGATCATTAAGTAAACAAAAGAGTATAACAGGAAGACCGGTGTGAAAACGCCGGTCTTTTTTTGGGCGAAAATGCAGGAAAAGCTATTGACAGAAGAAAAAGTGTCTTTTATAATAATTACTATAAAAATAATCACATCAAACACCAGATCTGAAGTACAAAGATTAAAAATTTTACATTTCTTTACATATAATCACAACTGCTGAAAATTAAAGTTTCAGATCGAAAGCGGGTTCCCTGTGTATTGACAATATAGGATATATCATATAATATAGGAGGAGAATACATGCCAGTGATTGCAAGATTTTACGGAATAGTAATTAAAATGTATTTGAGACAAAAGGAACATAATCCACCACATATTCATGCTATATATGATGAATATATGGGAGTGTTTTCTCTGGAAAACGGAGAAATGTTCGAGGGTGATCTCCCTAAAAAAGGACAGCAGCTTGTACAGATATTTATTGAAAAGAACAGAGAGCAGCTATATAGCATGTGGAATACACAGGAATATAAAAAGCTTCCTCCTGTTGAATAGTATGAGGTAAAAATGTTGCATAGAATAAAAAAAGTAAGTCCACGGGAAAACATGATTATTCAGGCAGTTTTTCAAAACGGAGAAGAAAAGCTGTATGATATGCAGCAGTTGTGTGAGCGGTTTCCGCAATTCGAAATTCTGCAAACAGACAGAGCACTGTTTAACAGTGTGCGTACAGATGTCGGCGGTGCCGGTATTTCCTGGAACGATGAACTGGATCTGGACGCTGAGGAAATATGGGAATGCGGTGTGTCTACGGGCAAATACCATAACTTGTCTGCCTTACAGCTGGTTGCTGTAGAATTGACGGAAGCAAGAGAATGCAGACATATGACCCAGAAGCGATTATCAGAACTGACAGGAATAGCGCAGGGAGATATAAGCAGAATAGAAAATGAGAAAGCAAATCCATCTGTACAGGTTTTGCAGAGACTGGCAGATGGTTTAGGGATGAAATTACATATCTATTTTGAAGAAAAATAGATAAAAGCATATAAAAAGGCACTGGCCTATTTTCTCTGTGCCAGTGCCACTATAATTGCGGTCAGATGAATCAGTGTTTCTCTGTCCAGCTTTTGTATCGATTCTAATAACAGCCGTGTCGTATCCGGCAATTCATTATCATAGTCAAAAAATTCTTTTGGCGTAATCCCAGGATATTCACAAATATAAAAAAACACTGTCATAGAAGGCCGGTTGTGTCCGTTTTCAATATTGTTGATATAACCGGCATTCTGACCAAGTGATAAGCTCATGTCCTTGCAAAAGAAGGAGAAAGAGGAGATTTTATGAAATATACAGTTACAGCAGATACGGATACAGGAATCAGTAAATATACGAATGAAGACAGTGTGCTTGTAAAGCATGCAGTCTATGACGGAAAAGAGATTGTCATGGCCGTGCTATGTGACGGGATGGGTGGCCTTGCAAAAGGAGAGCTGGCAAGTGCAACTGTGATCAGAGCTTTCCTGACATGGTTTGATCAGAAACTTCCGTATGAGATTAAAACGATTTCTATGCAAAAAGTGGCTGAGGTATGGTCACAAATGTTAAAAGAACTGAATCGTAAGATTGGCAGATTTGGGGAAAAGACACATATTTCACTTGGGACGACATGTACAGCCGTATTCTTTTACGGAAATGAATATGCTGTTACCCATGTAGGCGATACCCGTTTTTATGTACTGGGAAGTGAAGTAAGACAGCTGACGACGGATCAGACATATATAGCACGGGAAATCAGCCGTGGTACGATGACACCTGCTGAGGCAAAGACAGATAAGAGAAGAAATATGCTGCTGCAATGTGTAGGAGCTTCTTCAAAAATTCTTCCTGAAGTTTTAACTGGCATTGTTAAACCCGGAGCATATCTGCTCTGCTCTGATGGATTTCGACATCAGATATCCGAAAAAGAGATATATGATTCGTTAAATCCTATAAATCTGTTCAACAAAGACGCTATGCACAGTAATATCCGATATCTGATGGAAACTGTAAAAGAGCGTCAGGAGCGCGATAATATTTCGACTGTACTGATTAAAACGGAGCAGGAGGAATGATGGATGGCCAAAACAGGGTCCGTTATTGCGGGTAAATACGAGATAATGAAAGAAATTGGCAAGGGTGGTATGTCCCGTGTATATCTTGCCAGAGATAAACATCTGAATAAACTGTGGGCTGTTAAAGAAATTTTCCGCAAAGGTAAAAACAAAACGGAAGAATTTGTATACAACAGTCTTATTGCGGAAGCCAATCTGATGAAAAGACTGGATCATCCGGCCCTGCCGCGTATTGTGGATATCATAGACAACAATGTCACAATCTATGTTGTAATGGATTATATTGAGGGTGAATCTCTGGATAAGGTCCTGAAGGAATATGGTGCACAGCCGGAAGAGCTGGTTATAGAATGGGCAAAACAGATCTGTGATGCTTTATCCTACCTGCATGCACAAAAACCTCCGATTATTTACCGTGACATGAAACCGGCCAATATTATGTTAAAGCCGGAAGGCAATATCAAAATTATAGATTTTGGTATTGCACGTGAATATAAAGAACAGAGCCTGGCCGATACAACAGTTTTAGGAACCAGAGGATATGCTCCGCCGGAGCAATACAGTGGTCAGACGGATGCCCGATCGGATATATTTGCACTGGGAATGACGATGCACCACCTTCTGACAGGTGTTGACCCAAGAGGTGGAGAAGCCTATGCGCCTGTCCGTATGTGGAATCCGGAACTTTCAGAAGGAATAGAACTGATCATAGACCGGTGTGTACAGCCGGCACCGGAAAACAGATATCAGAGCTGTGAAGATCTTTTGTACGATCTGAATCATCCGGAACTGATTACAAAAGGGTATAAAAAACAGCAAAAACGCAGGCTGGGAGTGTTTATTGCTTCGATTGCTGTAGCGGTGGTAGCTCTTTCTTCAGGATTTATCTGCAAAACAGTGGCTACGCAGCAGAATAACAGTACATACGAAGCCTATATTTCTCCGTCTTCGGGAACATCCCTGGAAGACAAAGAAGCAAGCTATAAAAATGCCATAGCTATTTATCCGGAACGAACGGATGCGTATATGGGAATGTTGAATGCTTTTGAAGAGGAAGGAAGATTTTCAAAGAACGAAAATGACCAGTTCCTGGCTTTATATAATGCCAATAAGGATAAATTTGATATATCGACGGCAGCAGTTGCAGAACTGAACTATAAAGTGGGAATGATGTATTTTAATTATTATACAAATGAAGATGGAAGCTTTGATTTTTCGACAAGAGTGCAGAAAGCCTATTCGTTTTTTGCAGCAAATAAAGAAAATAGCGCATTAAAAGAAGAGTTTTCCTGTGCAAAGCTTTCCGACTGCTATTATTACATTTGTTCATTTTATAAAAAGTATATTCTTCAGTCTTCTACAGTAGACGAGGCTTCTGCGGAAAATTATACAGAATTGCTGCAGAAAGTTTCTGACATACTGACAGAAGTGGATACGATTCAGGATGCCAATGCCTATGACAGGCTTGTGGTTTATAACAGCGAGTTTATGCTTCTGTATGATCAGAGGAGGGATATGACACAGATTGGTGTGGACAGGAAGAAAGTTCTGCAGATTATGGACACTATTTATAAAAATACAGCTGATATAAAAATCCACAAGGAACAGACGATAAGACTTCAGAAGGAAATACTTGATCATTATGAGGAATACAGGGAGGCTATAGAAAGAATTTACGATAATAGCCAGAATAAAACAGCAGATATAGCAGGAGGCACGGCGTAAATGGGCGGAGAAAATATGGCAGATACCCTGTTTGTTGCAACCAATGTTTGTTATGTAGTAGCCATAGCAGCGTTTATCCTGGCAATAGTTTTATTTATCAGATGGAAAATCCCGGTCGTAATAGATGATCTTTCAGGCAAAAGAGTAAAAAGAACTGTTGGGCAGATGCAGAAACACGATAAAAAAACAGGTACGATAGCATATTATCCGGGAAAATTAAATGAACAGCGGGAAAATACAGCAGTATCTGAACGGGGGAAATCGGAAATGGACGATGAAAAAAGCCGACAGACAGAGCAGTTGAATACAGAGACAGAAGAGACCGTGCTGCTTCGCAGTCAGGAAGGAATACAGGTGATGGAGGAGATTGTGTATATCCATACGGATGAAAATATATAGCTTTTCTGAAAATACAACAGATAAGAGAACAAGCATTGTATTTCAAAAGAATGCGTGGAAAAGGAGTAAAAATACGGATGAGAAATCATATGATCGTCAGAAAAACAATGGCCATTCTGCTGGCAGTTCTGACAGGATGGAATACTGTGCAGATGCTGCCGGTTGCAGTTATGGCGAAAAACGTCGGCTATATGGATGCTGCAGAGAGCCGGGGGAAAGATCAGGAAGAATGCAAGCTGGCAGCTGAGAGTGAAAATCCTGGGGAAATACCTCCTGTATTGCAGGTGGAAGATATTACCGTGACACCTGTAAAGGAAAGCTATGATGGAGCAGAAAAAGAGGCGGTGTCTGTAACCGGATATAAGTCAGGAGATAAAGTCTTGTATAAAACAGGTAACCAGTCATGGACGGATATAGTGCCAAAGATAGTTGCTGTTGGTCAGTATGATGTGTCTGTTAAAGTTGAGAGAGAAGGGTACGAACCGTTTGAAACGATGGTTACCTCTGAAATCAAAAAGGGGCTTATAGAGATCACGGTTGAGTCAGAACATGATTACACAGATGCTGAACAGAATCTTGTAAATATAACAGGCGGTGTACAAAGGACAGATAGCATTACATATAAACTGGGAGACGGGGAGTTTTCGGACACGGTTCCCAAGGCAAAGAATACGGGAAGCTATGAGGTTACCATCAGAATCCATCGTGACGATAACTATGAGGATTTTGAAAAAACATATCAGGCAAAGATCAATGCAACAGATATTACCGGACTTTCAGCTGTTTTATACAGTGGAACTTATGATGCGAAAGAGCATAAAGCTGTCGAAAATATCAAAGGACTTAAATCGGGCGATATCGTTGAATATAAGAAAAACGATGAGGAATGGAGCGAAAAAGAGCCGGTTGTCAAAGATGCCGGAAAATATACGATTCAGATCCGTGTGACACGTACGAATTATAATGTGACAACGGTGGAAATGCTGGATCCGGCAGTTGTGGAAATTAAAAAGGCAGAACAGTTGCTGGAGTTCACGGAAAGTTATGAGAATAAGACATATGTAGATGTTACTTATGTCGGACAGGATATTGTGAAAGATTTTAGTGTAAAAGGAAATCTTGCAGGTAATCCGGTTGAATATTCTCTGGAAAAAGGACAGGATGATACAACACCGATAGATGAAATTGCTACACTTGATACATCCGGTAAAATGACGATAAAAAGTGGAGGTCACTATATCCGCTTAATTGCGAAAACTGAAGGAAATGATAACTATGAGGCAGCAGAGATTGTATGCGGTGTAAAGATTCAAAATGGAACCCCCAATTTGCTGTTCTTTGAAAAATCTGAGGTGACATACACTGTAAATACGGATGCAACAGTATCTTTACAGAAAGCAAAAAAAACAGACGAAAGGTATGACAATGGAGAAGTAACATATGCATTGCATACAGGAAACGACAGTGTACAGGGAATAGAGGAAGCTATTCAGATTAATGACACAACTGGAGAAGTTCGGGTCGTTAATTACCAGAAATTATGTAAACTGTTGGAAAATAAAGAAGACCTCTGTATAACTGTCACAGCAACGAAATCTGAAGGCAAAAAGAAACCCAAACGCTGGTGGAACTGGTGGCCGGACAGAGATGACGGGGTGATTTTTGCAAGGGCCACAGCAACATACCAGATAAAAATACAATATGCGCAGGATATGCCGCAGGATGTATATGAAATATCCGAAGCGGATGGCAACCATGGCTGGTATAAAACAAACCCGACGATTACGGTGACAGACAAAGAGATGTATGCTGTCGCCTGGGAATTTGCACAGAATGGCAGCCTGGATTTTTCAGAAAAAATCGAACTGACAACAGAGGGTACAAATTCCTATACGATGTATATCTGTAATCAGCAGACAGGAGATATATATACTCCTGTAAAAACAGATGCTTCTCTGGATACGTCCAACCCGTATGCAATTTCAATCCAGTATGAAGAGGAGACTTCGCTGGCAGCAAAGATCAAAACCCTGTTTTTTAAAAAAGTAAAGGTTACATTCCGTGCTACAGATGATGTTTCCGGAATAGAAAAATTCAGATGGGTCTATAAAAGGGATGATGATGCCAGCAGGCAGAATCTGGAAAGTGCCAGCGGAGAGATCACAGAACTGGAAAAGAGTGATGGATATTGGACAGGATGCGTAGTTTTACCGGAAGCAGATGTTAAGTTAATGCGTGGTAAGTTTTCTGTGACGGTAACGGATATAGCAGGAAACCAGACGGAAAAAAATGAGAACGAGCCAACAGTGGTAGCTGACCAGGTTACACCTGAAAGCCAGTTCATGCATGGATCAACGGATGAAAATAAGTATGCACATGAGGTCAATGGACAGTTCTATTACAATACAGATGTAAACTGTAAGTTTGTAATAACAGAAGCAAATTTTGACAATACAAAAGATGCATGGATAACAGTTGAAAAAGATGGAAAACCGGATGCCGCATTAACCGGACAGATCAATGAAAAAACAGACTGGACTGACGGCGAAGGCGATCAGCATATAAAAGCATTGACACTGACAGAAGAGGGCGACTATGTTATCAGTCTGAAGTATACAGATCCATCCGGAAATGAGATGGCTGCATATTATTCAGATATGATCACTGTAGATAAGACGAAACCTGAACTTGCGTTTTCCTATGCAGATTTCAGAGATACCCAAGATCCGCAGACCGCCATATTTACAGTAAAGGAACATAATTTCCGCCCATCTGATCTGGTTGTAGAAAGTGCTGTCAGAGATATCAATGGAAATGATATTGATAAAAATGAAGATATGCAGAAGACGCTGAAAGATTTTCTGCATGATGGCAGTTCATGGGAAACAGATACCAAAGATCCGGATGTTCACAGAATAAAAGTATCCGCACAGTTTGTCGATGCTGTTTATAAGATCGTTCTGAATTATAAGGATCTGGCGCGGAATGCTGCGGATGAATGCAACACAGGAGAATTTATTGTAGACCATACTGCACCGGATGTGCAGGATATGCATATCAGTTATTCGCTGCCGTTATTAAAGAGCGTGCTTTCCGGTATTACATTTGGATACTACAATCCGGATGTAACCGTGACTTTCGAAGCAAAAGATCCGGTTTCCGGCGTGAAGGAATTTGACTGGACGTACATGAAAGAAGAAGGCAGCAGTGCTGTAAATACAGAAAAATACGAACATAATGAGAAACTGCAGGCAGTGCAGGATGCGAAAGACAAATCCAGATTTACAGCATCTGTTACATTGCCAAAAGAACAGGCTGAGCAGTTACGTGGAAGCATAGCGTTCACAGCAACAGATACATATGAGAATACAAGCAGTGGAAAAAGTGATGACAACACAGTTATTGTTGTCGATACCATTGCACCACAGCTGCAGGTGGCTTATACAAAAGCTTCAAATACGACAGGAAATACTTCGTATTATAACAAGCCGGTAACAGCTACGTTTACAGTGGATGAAGCAAACTTCTACCCGGAGGATGTAAAAGTATCTTTCAGCAAGGATGGCACATGGCAGCAGCTGACAGCCGCACAGCTGAACTGGGAGAATACATCGGATGATATGTACCGGGCGTCATGGACCTTACCGGCTCCGGATGATCACAGTGGAGACGGGGACTATATCTTCCATGTGACGTGTATGGATCGCAGTAAGAATCAAATGACAGAGTATACATCTGATCTGCTGGTTATCGATACGATTCAACCGGTGATTCAGGTGAAATATGCCAATACAACACCGAAGAATACGCTAAAAGATGCCCAGGGTCACGACAGAGAGTATTTCGACCGGACACAGACAGCAACGATTACGGTGACAGAACATAATTTTGCTGCAGAAGATGTTGACTTTGATATTGCTGCAAAAGATGTCAGTGGTAAGACGATTGACATTGACAGAGTATGCCGGAAATCTGCATGGGTAACAGAAGGTGATGTACATACGATGACAATCACTTATCCGGGTGATGCAAACTATGTGTTTGATGTAGCTTACACGGATCTGGCAACCAATCAGGCCGCAGACTATAAAAAAGATTATTTTACAGTCGATCAGACGGCACCGACGAATCTGAAAGTGGAATACAGTAAAAGTGTACTGGACACTGTGCTGTCAAAAGTGACTTTTGGTTTTTATGATGCCAAAATGCGCGTAACGATCAGTGCAGATGATGCTGTATCGGGTGTACATGCTTTTGCTTACAGTTATCTCAAAGCAGCCGGTGTAAGTTCAGTAAATGCCCAGCTGGTTAATCAGGCGATCAAAGAAGCACAGATAGCCTTTTCAAATGATGGAAAAACAGCTACAGCAAAATTTGATATTCCGAAAGCTGCTTTAGGAAAACATAATCAGTTTAACGGTACTGTGGAATTTACAGCAACTGACCGTGCAGAGAATACGTCAGATAAGATGAAAGCCAAAAAGAATATTGTTGTTGATAATATAGCGCCGACAGCATCTGTGGAATACAATGCTCCGGTAAAAACGGTCAATGGCATTGCCTGCTATGACGGAACAATCAATGCAACGATCAATGTAAATGAAGCTAATTTCTATGCTGAGGACGTTAAGGTTTCTGTAAAGAAAGACAAAAAAGCATACAACATTAAACCAGCATGGAGTAACAGAGGTACAGATACACATATCGGTACATTCTCTCTGAAGGAGGACGGAGATTACTTTGTAACCGTTGAGTACAACGATAAGTCAGGAAATAAGATGACCACATATACATCTGATCAGCTGACCGTTGATACGAAGATGGAAGCTCCGGTGATTACCATTAATGGTGAAGACGGCAACGGTAAAGCATATAAAGAGGATGTTGTACCGGCTGTATCGTTCTCTGATACGAATTTCGAGAGTTATCAGGTAAAACTGACAAGAACACGGTACGACAAAAAAGATGAAGATGTTACAGCTACGTATATTGGTAATGCAGTACGTACAAATGGTCAGGGTGGCGCAGGAACATTTGATACGTTTAAAAAAGCAGCGGATACAGATGGTATCTACACACTGACTGTTTCCATGACAGACAAGGCCGGACATCAGGCAGAATCGACAACAGTATTTACTGTGAACCGATTTGGCTCTGTATATGTATACGGAGACTACCTGAATTCTCTGATTAAAGATGGTGGAGCCTATATACAGGAAACAAAGGAAGATCTGGTGATCACAGAATATAATGCTGATAAGCTGGTAGCCGGATCACTTCGGATCGATGTATCAAGAAACGGTAAGCCTCTGGATGAAGTTAAATACACGGTAACACCTGAAATTAACGATACAGTGGCTGTTGGCAGCAGTGGATGGTATCAGTATCAGTACACAATCGATAAATCCAATTTTGCTGCGGACGGCGTGTATAAGATTTCCGTGTCTTCCAAAGATGCCACAGGTAATGCACCGGAAACAACCAGTTATGAAGATCAGAATATCTTATTCCGGGTAGATGCAACCGCACCGGAGCTTACGAGCGTTACCGGTCTGGAAAATGCAATCGTCAATGCTCAGAACCTGACAGTAACATATAATGCATATGACACAATAGGACTGGCTTCTATTGAGATTATCGTAAATGGCAATGTTGTAGAAACAATTACAGATTTTGCCGAGGATCTTAGTAATTACACAGGCAGCTTTACACTTGATGAACAGAACGGTGCACAGCGTGTTCAGATCGTAGTTAAGGATCTGGCTGGTAACATCACAGATACATCAACAGAAAGTTATCAGGAAGGGTGTGCATATGTATTCCATGACGAACTTACTGTATCTACCAATGCATTTGTACGTGCAATGGCATGGGTACAGCAGCATGTGATCGCAGTAGCTGCGAGTGTTGCTGTTGTGGCAGTTCTGATTGGTTCCCTGATTTTCCTGATTGGGAAAAAACGTAAGAAAAAAGAAGAAAAATAGCAAAAGCTATTCTCTCAGTTCACACACTTTTCAGATTTTCATAACTTTTCCATAATTGACTTCTTTTCCAGATTTTGCTATACCATCATAGTAGAGTATATAGAATGGATGAACTGTTAACTGACGTCAGATCTGACAGCTATTGCCGGAGCTGATCGCCCACACTGCAGTACGGCAACAGCACGCGTAAGGCAGTACCAAAAGAAAAGAGATACTTACCAGTGCATAATAAAAAAGCAGCACAAAAACTTAAAACCGCGGCACTTACAGGTGTGCTCAGTCTCAGCCTGCTGGGAGGAGAGACACTTCCCTTTTTAAGTACAGCCGTGTATGCAGCGGCAGAAGAACCACAGGCCGGGGATGGAGCAAAAGCCTCCCAGGTAAACGAGACAAAGGAAGAACCGAAAAAGGATGATGCCTCCGATAAAAAAGAGGAGTCCAAAAAGGATTCTGCCGAAAAAAAAGATGACAATACAAAGGACGGCACTTCCGATAAACAGGAAGAATCCAAAAAAGACGAGTCTGCAGATAAAAAAGATGAATCTGCAGATAAGAAAGAAGATACTTCTTCAAAGTCGGATTCCGCAGATAAAAAAGACGAACCTGCCAAAGGCGAAACATCCACAAAGGGTGATACTTCAGGTGCAGACAAAGGCAATACATCCGGTTCATCCAAAGTCGATGAAGCATCCGGTACAGAAAAAAGGGATGACAAAAACAGCGAAAAGAACAATTCTTCTTCTTCCGTAGAGGAGACGAAGCCGCCGGCATCTTCTTCAAAGCTTCCGGAGACGGAGCCATCCGCCTCTTCTTCTTCGAAACTTCCGGAGACAGGTGGTACCGGTGATAACCTTTCAGAAAACGCAGGAGCTGCGCAGACACCTTCAGGGGAAACATCCTCTGCCACAGAGACAGAAGAAAAGCAGGAAGAAGATCTGTCCGATGAAGACGAATTAAAGCGAGAGGAAGAGATCGCCAACGAAGAAGATGACGATGACGGTCAGGGTAATGAAGAGCTGATCTCACATCAGACCATCATCCATCTGCCCAATCTGGAAGAAGACTTCCGCTTTTTCACCGTAGCCAGAGTATATGGCTTTGCAAAGGACAGGCTCTATATTTATGAAGAAACCAGTGAAAAAGCTACAAAAGTCGGCGAACTGGAGAAAAACGGCCTTGCCTATATCTTAAAGACCGGAAAAGATGGCTGGTATTATATAGAATCCGGCAAAGTCCGCGGTTTTGTGAAAAAGGACAGTCTGTATACCGGTGATGAGGCCCAGAAGATGCTCGAGGATTTCCAGACGCAGGCAAAGAGTCTTGCCGCGCGTCGTGGTAAAGCATACGAGGGTATTACCAGTGTGACCAAAGAAGCCAGAGCACTGGTAGACTGGGACGAAAACGATGCCTTTTCCTGGTATCGTGGAACGACTGTACAGACAGTGATCGACAAGGTTTTTGCACTGGCCACGACAGAGACAACCGTGCGTGACAGCCAGAGCAAAAAGGGAAAGATCGTCGGCAAAATGGCCAAAGATGCCCTGTGCTATGTGATCGCAGATCAGGAGAAAGACTGGGTTTACATAGAATCCGGCAATGTCCGCGGATTTGTTAAGAAAGAAGATCTTGAAATTGCTGGCAGCGGCAACGGACTGGCCATGCAGATCCTGCAAAAAGGCAGCAGTACCTATGAAACTGCCAGCCAGAGCGTGGATCCGGACAAAAACAAAGCCCTGTACTATACCCTGACATCCATCCGGTCCGGCAACCAGACAGACAGCATCCGCAGTGATCTGTTAAAATATGCGGCGCAGTATGCCGGCAATCCCTACAAATGGGGCGGTTCCAGCCTGACCCACGGTACTGACTGCTCCGGCTTTGCGATGCGTGTATATCAGAAATTCGGCTACAAGCTGCCCCGGACATCCCGCGCCCAGTCCCACTGCGGTACCAAAGTCGCCGTAGAAGACGCCCGTCCCGGAGATCTGATCTTTTATGCCAAAAAAGGCCGCGTCTACCACGTAGCCATCTATGCCGGCAACGGAAAGACCATCGAAGCAGCCAACGAAAAACTTGGCATCTGCTCCTTAAAAGCCAACAGAAAAAATGCCGTCTGGGCCGTACATCTGATCAAAGATGAAAATGAAAAAACAGTAACAGAGAGCAATGTGCAAAAGGTCAACACAAAGAAAGAAGATCAGGGAAAGCTTCTGGGTGAATACAGGATCATCTATTACAGCCCCGGGGAAACCGAAACTGAAAAAGCCGGTGACACCAAAACCGCTGTCACCCCACTGATCGAAGGCAACACCGTAGCCGTCAGCGAACAGACAGCCAAAGAAGGTGAAAAACTCATCATCAACGGCCATCTGTACACCGCTACCAACACAAAGACAGATATAGCTTCCGACGAAATGGCCATCTACGTAAGCTCCCCCGAAAAGGAGACCACTTTCGAAAGACTTACACAGGATCAGCTCTCATCCCAGAAAGCCAAAACTTCTGTCTATAAAGCCAAATCATGATCTGCAAAGGTAACCCGTTTATGCAGAAATCTTAGAATCGCAAGGGAAGATGTCTGCAAAACTAAATTATAACCCGCAAAGTTAATACCATCACAGCCAGCCGCAAGGCCTGGCTCCCCCTGCACAGTGAAGTCCCCGGAGAAACCCTCTGAAGGCGTCGGCACTTAGCGAACGCAAGCCGCAAGGCGCAGCGCGAGCTTAGTACTGCTACGCCTGAAGCGGAGCGAAAGCGCGTTTCTCCGGGAACTTCACTGTGCAGGGGGAGCCAGGTCTTGCGGCGTCCTCCCACAAATTCCCTCCCCGCAAAACATTGCGATTTCCCCTCACATGTGCTATGCTATTGGCATATATTGAGAAAATTATGCCTTTCTGGCATTACGGAGGTAATATGATGAAATTATCAGCATTACTTAAAAACCTGAAATACGAAGTCCTGCAGGGTACCCCCGAAGTCGAGATCACTGAAATCGTTTACGATTCCCGTAAAGTGACCCCGGGTTCCCTGTTTTTATGTGTCCGCGGTGCAAACGTCGATGGTCATACCTTTGCCGCTGATGTAGCAAAAAAAGGTGCCACAGCTCTGATCGTAGAAGAAGCCGTAGAAGTACCCGCCGATGTGACCGTGATCAAAGTGCCTGACAGCCGTTATACCATGGCACTGACCGCAGCTGCCTGGTACGGTTATCCGGCAACCAAATTAAAAACCATCGGTGTTACCGGAACAAAAGGAAAGACAACCACGACCTATCTGGTCAAATCCATTCTGGAAAACGCCGGCTACAAAGTAGGTCTGATCGGTACGATCGAAACGATCATCGGTGATACCCGTATTCCGTCTGCCAACACCACACCGGAATCCTACCTCGTGCAGAAATATTTTGCACAGATGGTGAAAGAAGGCTGCGACTGCGTAGTTATGGAAGTATCCTCGCAGGGCCTGATGCTGCACAGAACCGCAGGTATCCTGTTTGATTTTGGCATCTTTACCAATATCGAACCGGATCATATCGGACCAAATGAGCATGCCAGCTTTGAAGAATACTTGGAGTGTAAGAGCCGTCTGTTAAAACAGTGCCGCATCGGTATCGTAAATCGTGATGACGAACATTTTGAAAAGATCATCAAAGGCCATACCTGCACACTCGAGACCTACGGATTCAGCGAAAAAGCCGATCTGCGCGCAGAAAACATACAGCTGGTGACAAAAGGCGGCAGCCTCGGTGTGGCATATAAAACCACAGGACTGCTCGATCTGGATGTAGAGATCGATTTGCCGGGCAAGTTCAGCATCTACAATTCCATGACAGCGATCGCTATCTGCCGTCATTTTAAGGTGTCCGGTGAAAATATCATCAAAGCCCTGAAAAATGCGAAGGTAAAAGGCCGTATTGAGATGGTACATGTGTCAGATGAATTTACCCTGATGATCGACTATGCGCACAATGCGATGGCTCTGGAGAGCCTTCTGACAACGCTGCGGGAATATCAGCCAAAGCGCCTCGTATGCCTCTTTGGCTGCGGCGGCAACAGATCCCGTGACCGCCGGTTTGAGATGGGTGAGGTTTCCGGCAGGCTGGCAGACCTGACGATTATCACCTCTGACAATCCGCGCTTTGAAGAACCGCAGGCGATCATCGAAGATATCAAGACCGGTATAGCAAAGACGGATGGTAAATATGTCGAGATCGCAGACAGAAAAGAAGCGATCCGCTATGCGATCCACCATGGGCAGCCGGGCGATATCGTGGTTCTGGCCGGCAAGGGGCATGAAGATTATCAGGAGATCAAAGGTAAAAAATATCCCATGGATGAGCGTGTGCTGATTCAGGAGATTCTTGAGGAAGATAAAAATAACAGCACACTGTAAGTGCCTGCGGGCCTGTTGGCCCGCGGCTGCTTACAGTCAGATATAAAGGAAACACGATGAAATATGCAGATGTGATCGTGGATATCACGGCTGAACAGCTGGACAGGCATTTTCAGTATGAGATCCCGGAAAAATTTGCGGATGCCATCGCTCCCGGTGTGCAGGTGGAGATACCCTTTGGCACAGGTAACAAGCTGATCCGCGGCTATGTGGTTAAAATCAGCAATAAACCGGACTATGATCCGGCAAGGATCAAGGCCATACACAGCGTCTGTACCGGCGGGGACAGTATAAAGGCCCGCATGATCGAGCTGGCCGCCTGGATTAAAAAGACCTATGGCTGTACGATGATCCAGGCTTTAAAGACGGTGCTTCCCGTACAGAAAAATACGGGACGGCAGGCGAAACGAAAGCTGGTGCGCACAGCGGATAAAAAGGAGATCTTTGCCCACATAGAGACAGAACGGCGCAAAAAACACAGTGCCAGGGAGCGTTTTTTACTCTGGCTGGTTTCCCATGAGGAAGGCGACTGTGCGGAAGTTGTGAAAACCTTAAAGCTTACCATGGCGACACTGCGAAGCTTTGAAAAGGAAGGCATCGTCAGTATCAAAGAGGCCCGTCCGGGAATCTATGAGACATTAAGCGAAGACAGACAGCCGCTTCCGGTGCTGACAAAAGAACAGCAGAAAGCCTGTGATGCCATCTGTGAGGAATGGGAACAGGGGGCTAACCGCCCGGTTCTTCTTTACGGTATCACCGGCAGCGGCAAAACCATGGTCTATATGCGGCTGATCGAACAGACGCTGACAAAAGGGCAGCAGGCGATCCTTCTGGTGCCGGAGATCGCACTCACCTACCAGAATGTGCAGCGGTTTTACAGCTGGTTTGGCACACAGGTGGCGATCGTGCATTCCCGGCTGTCTGCAGGAGAAAAAAATGCACAGTTTGAGCGTGTGCGAAGTGGTGATGCCAGCCTGATGATCGGACCAAGAAGCGCACTGTTTGCACCGTTTTCCCGTCTGGGGCTGATCATCGTGGATGAGGAACAGGAAACTTCCTATCACAGCGAAATGACGCCCCGTTACCATGCCAGGGAGACGGCGGTAGAGAGAGCGAGGATCGAACATGCCCATGTACTTTTGGGATCTGCTACACCCTCACTGGAGGCGATGTACCGCTGTGAATGCGGCAGTTACCGGCTGGTGCGTCTGAACAGCCGTTACGGGCAGTACGGACTGCCCAGGGTGCAGATCGCGGATATGCGTGAAGAATTAAAAAGCGGAAACCGTTCTGTGTTTTCCCGGCCGCTGATGGAGGCTCTGGGCCATTGTCTGGAAAAAAAAGAACAGGCACTTTTGTTTCTGAACCGCAGAGGCTATGCCGGATTTTTATCCTGCAGATCGTGTGGCTATGTTGTTAAATGCCCGCACTGTGATGTGGCGATGACCATGCACCGGGATGGCCGGATGGTCTGCCATTACTGTGGCAGAAGCCGGCAGCCGGTAACGATATGTCCGTCCTGCGGCTCCCCCTATATCAGCGGCTTCCGGGCCGGAACACAGCAGATCGAGGAGCTTTTGCAAAAGGAATTTCCAGAGGCCCGGATCCTCAGAATGGATATGGACACGACCAGACATAAAAATGACCATGAGAATATCGTCAGAGCCTTTATGGCACACGAGGCAGATATCCTGATCGGTACCCAGATGATCGTCAAAGGACATGATTTCCCGGATGTGACGCTGGTGGGGGCACTGGCGGCGGATATGTCTTTGTTTGCTTCGGATTACCGTTCGGCGGAGAGAACCTTCCAGCTGCTGACGCAGGCGGTGGGACGCGCAGGGCGTGCCAAAAAGGCAGGTATGGCTGTGATACAGACCTATCACCCGGAGCATTATGCGATCGAGGCGGCAGCCGGGCAGGATTATATGGCTTTTTATGAGCAGGAGATCGGCTACCGGCAGCTGATGGGCTATCCGCCCGCCGAACATATGCTGGCGGTGCACGTAAGCTCTGGTGATGAAGAAAAGCTGACTGTGGCCATGACGTATCTGCGCCGTTTTCTGGAACGCATCGCGCCGGAGGGAGAGGTACAGCTGATCGGACCGGCAGACGAAGCTGTGGCAAAGATCAACGATATGTACCGCCGTGTACTGTATGTCAAAGGTGAAAGCGGACAGCTGCTGTCAAAGCTGCGTGAGCAGATGGAACGTTATATAGAGATCAACAAAGGATTTGCATCCATGTATATACAATACGATTTTAATGCATAACAGGAGGAAAATAAAATGGCAATCAGAAATATCCGGCTGATCGGTGACCGTGTACTGACAAAGGTCTGCCGTCCGGTCGATGAGATGACAGATAAGATACAGACACTGATCGATGATATGTTTGATACGATGTACGATGCCTGTGGCGTGGGACTTGCAGCACCGCAGGTAGGTATCCTGAAAAGGATCGTTGTGATCGATGTGGGAGACGGTGAGGCCTACTGCCTGATCAATCCCGAGATCGTGGAGACTTCCGGCAGCCAGACAGGAGATGAGGGCTGCTTAAGCGTGCCGGGAAAGGCCGGCAAAGTCACACGCCCGGATCATGTTGTTGTCCGTGCGCTGGATGAAAATATGGAACCGATCGAAGTGACAGGTGAAGGCCTTTTAGCCAGAGCAATCTGCCACGAATGCGAACATCTGGACGGTATCCTGTATGTGGAACATGTGGAGGGTGAGCTTCACGATGTGAATTATGATGAAGAAGATGCCTATGAAGAGATCGACGAGATGATCGAGCGTTAGGCAGAAAGGACGGGAAACATATGAAAGCAGTATTTATGGGTACACCGGACTTTGCTGTCGGCGCACTGAAAAAGCTGTATGAGGACGGACACGAAATTCTGGCCGTTGTCACGCAGCCGGATAAACCACAGGGAAGAAAAATGGTACTGACGCCGCCGGCGGTAAAACAGGAAGCACTGCGTCTTAAGCTTCCGGTATTCCAGCCCAAAAAGATCCGTGATCCGGAGAGCATAGCCTATCTTGAAAAACTGGCGCCGGATGTTATCGTAGTAGCTGCTTTTGGACAGATTATTCCAAAAGTGATCCTTGACCTTCCGAAATACGGATGCCTGAATATTCATGCATCGCTGCTTCCAAAGTACAGAGGTGCGGCTCCGATCCAGTGGGCGATCATTGACGGGGAAAAAGAGACCGGTGTGACGATCATGCGTATGGATGAAGGTCTCGATACAGGCGATATGCTGACAAAATGTATTGTCCCGATCACAGAGGAAGAAACAGGCGGCAGTCTGTTTGACAAGCTCAGTGACGCCGGCGCAAGCCTTTTGTCATCTACCTTAAAACGTCTGGAGACAGAAGAAATCATCGGTGAGAAACAGCCTGAGGAAAGTCCGACAGCGTATGCGGCTATGATCAGAAGAGATACCGGGCGTATCGACTGGACGAAGGATGCGGCGTATATTGAACGTCTTGTCCGCGGTCTTACGCCGTGGCCGGGGTGCAGTACCAGGTTGCAGGGCAAACAGCTGAAGCTGTGGAAATGTCGTGTGGGTGAGGGCGTTTCAAGCGCTGAAGCCGGCATGATATGCAAGGTGAAAAAGGATGCGCTTTGCGTACAGACAGGACAGGGCGTGCTGGAAATCCTGGAACTGCAGCTGGAAGGAAAAAAACGAATGGATGCAGCAACATTTTTACGTGGCTGTAAAGTAGAGACAGGAACGAAACTCGGATGAGAAAGGTTTCAGGATATACAGGAGAGGAGGAGTATAGATGGCACAGGTAAGTCAGACGAGAGAACTTCTCATGCAGATGCTTTTAAGAGTCAGCCAGGAAGAACACTACAGCCATCTGGTACTGCGTGAAACACTGGAAAAATACCAGTTTCTTCCGAAAAAAGACAGGGCATTTATTACCAGAGTCTTCGAAGGAACGATAGAAAACAGGATCAAGATCGATTACTGGATCGATCAGGTATCCAGTGTAAAAGTAAATAAAATGAAACCGGTTATCCGTGAAATTATCAGGAGTGCTGTTTACCAGATCGTCTATATGGACAGCGTACCGGATTCCGCTGCCTGCAATGAGGCGGTAAAGCTGGCACAGAAAAAAGGATTTTTCAGTCTGAAAGGCTTTGTCAACGGTGTGCTCAGAAACATCAGCCGGATCAAGGATAATCTGCCGCTTCCACCGGAAAGCATGCCAAAGGCCTATCTTTCGGTCCGCTATTCCGCACCGGAATGGCTGGTTGACAAGTGGCTGCGGGTATACGGTGAAGATATCACAGAGAAGATCCTGAGAGATTTTCTCGAGGATAAGCCAACCACGGTACGGCTAAGAACCTTTGCCACCAATACGGAGCAGACGGAAAAAATGCTCCGGGACGAAGGGGTTACCGTCACAAAAGCACCGTATGTAGATGCGGCAAGATATATTACGGGATATGATTATGTGCCGGGACTTACGGCTTTTCGTGAGGGGCGTATGCAGGTACAGGATGTAAGCTCCATGCTGGTATCCGTATGTGCAGCACCCAAAAAGGGAGATATGGTGCTTGATCTCTGCGCGGCGCCCGGAGGAAAGAGTCTGCATATGGCGGATCTTTTACAGGGAAGCGGCAGTGTGGAGGCCAGGGATCTGACGGATTACAAGGTCGATCTGATCCGCAGCAATATCGAGAGAAGCGGCGCGATCAATATCGAGGCTGTGCGCCATGATGCCACGGTGTATGACAGGCGATGCGAAGGCAGATACGATATCGTTCTGGCGGATGTACCGTGTTCCGGTCTCGGCGTGATCGGCAAAAAGACAGACATCAAATACCGCATGGATCCCGACAAGATCCGGGAGCTGTTGCAGCTGCAGAGACAGATCCTGCACAATGCGGCAGCGTATGTTAAACCGGGTGGTGTCCTGATGTTCAGCACCTGTACGATCTGTGCAGAGGAAAACGAACAGAATGTTGCCTGGTTTACCTCACATTATCCCTTCCATGCGGAGAGTCTTGATGCATGGCTTCCCGATGAACTTTGCAGTGAGCAGACCAGAGAAGGCATGCTGCAGCTGCTTCCGGGAATACACAGATCGGACGGATTTTTCCTTGCCCGTCTGAAAAAGGAGGAAGATCATGGAATGGGACTGTAAATCGATGCTGCCGGACGAGTTAAAGGAACTGGTGGTATCGCTGGGGGAGAAGCCCTTCCGTGCCGGACAGCTGTTTAGCTGGATGCATGAAAAAAATGTGGGCAGCTATGACGAGATGACCAATCTTTCGGCGGCTTTTCGCACAAAGCTCGCACAGGAATATCCGATGGATATCCCGGAATGTGTACAGATGCAGGTGTCCAAACTGGATGGTACGAGAAAATTTCTCTTCCGTTTGTCTGATGGCAATGTGGTCGAGAGCGTATGGATGGAATACCATCACGGCAACAGTGTCTGCATTTCCACACAGGTCGGCTGCAAGATGGGGTGCCGTTTCTGTGCGTCCACACTGGGCGGCTGGATCCGTAATCTGAAACCGTCCGAGATGCTCGAACAGATCTACCAGATCCAGCGGATCATGGGGAAGCGAGTTTCCAATATCGTTTTAATGGGAACAGGCGAGCCGATGGACAATTATGACGCTGTGGTACGCTTTATCCGCCTGATCAGCCATGAAAAGGGGTTAAACATCAGTCAGAGAAATATTACCGTGTCCACCTGTGGCATCGTGCCGAAGATCCGTGCGTTTGCCGAAGAGGGTTTAAACGTGACACTGGCCTTATCGTTACATGCGCCTACCGATGAAAAGAGACGGGCGCTGATGCCCATTGCCAATACCTACAGTCTCAGGGATGTTCTGGATGCCTGCCGGTATTATTATGATAAAACAGGCCGACGGCTCACCTTTGAGTACAGTCTGGTGGGCGGCCAGAACGATTCTCAGGAGGACGCAAAAGAGCTGGCAGCGCTTGTCAGAGGACTGAACTGTCATATCAATCTGATCCCGGTAAATCCGATAAAAGAGCGGGATTATGTGCAGTCAGGACAAAAAGTTATCGAGGCATTTAAAAATAAACTTGAAAATTACAAAATTAATGTTACTATTAGAAGAGAAATGGGCCGGGATATTGACGGCGCATGTGGTCAGCTCAGAAAGAGTTATATGGACAAGAAGGAGTAACTGACAGTACAATGAAGTCATACGCAATGACAGACGTTGGCCGGGTCAGACATGTGAATCAGGATTATATCTTTGCATCCGATGAGCCGATCGGCAATCTGCCGAATCTGTATATTGTCGCCGATGGTATGGGCGGACATAATGCAGGAGATTACGCGTCACGGTGCGCGGTGGCTACGGTGATCGACACTGTACGCGGCGAAAGAGAATTTAATCCGATCCGCATACTGAATGCGGCTATCGAACGAGCAAATCAGGAAGTATATCAAAGAGCCCGCGAGGACGAAAAGCTCGAGGGTATGGGAACCACGATGGTGGCTGTTACGGTTGTAGGTAAATATGCCTACGTGGCCAATGTAGGTGACAGCCGTCTGTATGTGATCGGCAGCCAGCTTCTGCAGATCACCAGAGACCATTCCCTGGTCGGAGAGATGGTTCGCATGGGGGAGCTTACAGAAGAAGAAGGACGCCTGCATCCGGATAAGAATATCATCACCAGAGCACTGGGGATCAATCCGGAAGTCAAAGTCGATTTCTTTGATGTAAAGTTAGAAGAAAACAACAGCATCATGATGTGTTCCGACGGACTCAGCAATATGGTGCCGGCAGATGAGATCTACAAGGTGGTGCAGTCCTGCGAGGGAGCGCAGAACAAGGCACAGTGTCTGATCGACAAAGCAAATGAAAACGGCGGCAAGGACAATATTGCCGTGATAGTAATAGAACCGTTTACAGATGAGGTGAATGTATGATTAATGAGGGTATGTTAATAGGGGATCGCTATGAAGTACTGGGACTGATCGGTTCCGGCGGTATGGCGGATGTTTACAAGGCCAGAGATTCCAAGCTGAATCGTCTGGTAGCAGTCAAGGTACTGCGCCAGGAATTTCGTATGGACAAGACCTTTGTTGCCAAATTCCAGAAAGAGGCACAGGCAGCGGCTGGACTTTCCCATCCGAATATTGTCAGTGTTTATGATGTAGGTGAGGATGCCAATGCCAATTTCATCGTTATGGAGCTGGTAGAGGGTATCACCCTGAAAGATTATATCAAACGCAAAAAGAAATTAAGTGTCAGAGAAGCTACCAGTATCGCCATTCAGGTATCTCTGGGACTTGAAGCTGCACATAAATGCGGTCTGGTACACCGTGATGTCAAACCGCAGAATATCATGATCTCCACAGACGGTAAGGTCAAGCTGTCTGATTTTGGTATCGCCAGAGCAGCTTCCTCCAATACGATCAGCTCCAATGTGATGGGCTCTGTACACTACAGCTCACCGGAGCAGGTGCGTGGCGGTTTTGCCAATGCACAGAGTGATATCTATTCTCTGGGTATTACGTTATATGAGATGGTTACCGGCCGTGTGCCGTTTGACGGTGATACCAGCGTATCCATCGCTATCAAGCATCTGCAGGAGGAGATCGTACCGCCGAACAAATACGTGCCGGATCTTCCCTACAGCCTGAATCAGATCATTCTGAAATGTACACAGAAGAGCGTGGACAGACGATATGCCTGCATGGCTGATCTGATCATGGATCTGAAGCGTTCTTTGGTAGATCCGAACGGCAATTTCGTAGAGCTTGCACCACTGTCCAGTCATGCCCAGACGATCATGCTGTCCAAGGCGGAGATGGATGCGATCCAGGCAGCCGCAGGACCACAGTACGAGGATGATGACGACGATGACGACGAGGAAGAAGAGGATGAAAGACCGAGACGCCGTCGCAAGAGCCGTTACGAGGAAGAAGATGACGACGATGATGAAGAAGAGGGCGGCTTAAGCGGCGCGCTTGAAAAAATCATGACGATCGGCGGATTTATCATCGGCGCGATCATCATTATCCTTCTGGTTGTCTTTATCGGACGTGCTGCCGGTGTGTTTGGCAAGGATAAAGCACCGGAGAAATCTTCTTCTGTTGTTTCTTCCGTTGCAGGCAGTGTCTCTTCTGCGGCAGGTGTAGCTGCGGACGGACAGGTAGAAGTACCGGTTATTACAGGAAAGACCGTTGCTGAAGCACAGCAGATACTCAACAAGCTGCAGCTTGGCATTGCCAAGGGCGGTGAGGAAGCTTCTGACAGTGTCAAGGAAGGTCTGATCATAAGACAGGATCTTGAAGCGGGGACTACGGTCGCCGCTCATTCCACAGTATACTATGTACTCAGTACAGGGGTTGCCGATGTCAAGGTGCCGGATGTCACCGGCAAAAGCCAGACAGTGGCAGAGACTACGTTAAAATCCAGTGGTCTGGAAACAGAGATCACCCAGGAAAACAGCGATACCGTAGAAATCGGTAATGTTATCCGTACCAATCCGGTAGCCGGAACAGAAGTTTCCTCCGGAAGCACGGTGCAGGTAGTTGTCAGTCTCGGTAAGGAAGATACACAGGTAGAAGTACCGAATGTTATCGGCGTTTCTGAAAACACAGCCAAAAAGACACTGGCAAACTTAAGCCTTTCCGTAGTAGTGGATACAGGAACCAGTACCAAGGTCAAAGCCGGAGAAGTCATGGCACAGAGTATCAAGGCCGGTACAAAAGTAGACCAGAAAACAGAGATCACGATCACCGTCAACAGCGGTGTGGATGAAGTAGCTGATCCGGATACGGTAACTGATCCGGAGGTTACAGATACGACCAAAACAGACACGACAACAGGTACAACGACAGATACGACAGCAGACAATGAGGACGACGATCAGGAAGAGGCCAAGGTATGGGCCTGCAACCAGCGTCTGGACACACCGCCGAACTACAGTGGTGGTGCCGTCAGACTGACACTGTCCCAGGTGGTTGACGGTAAGACGACCGAAAAGACGGTCATCGAAAATGAAAGCCCGACATTCCCGCTGACTTTCAGTACAGAGGGCGCCAAGGGTGTCAGCGTCGGTACTGTATATGTGTACGAAAAAGTCAATGGCGAGTACAAAAAGATCGCCAAGTACACCGTACCGTTTGAAGAGTATTAATATATGACAGGAAAGATTATCAAAGGTATTGCCGGATTCTACTACGTTTATGTAGTAGAATCCGGTATTTATGAATGTAAAGCTGTGGGTATATTCCGCAAAGAAAAGGTTAAGCCGCTGGTAGGCGATATGGTGCGCATCGAAGTGCTTGACGAAGAAAAAAAAGAGGGCAGTCTGGTAGAGATCCTGCCGCGGAAAAATGAGCTGATCCGTCCGGCGGTAGCCAATGTGGATCAGGCGATGATCATTTTTGCGGCGGATTTTCCCAAACCGAATTTTTCCCTGTTGAACCATTTCCTGCTGATGATGGAAAGAAGAAATGTTCCGGTAGTGATCTGTTTTAATAAAATGGATCTTTTACAGCCTGAGGAGATACACAGACTCCATGAGATCTATGAACCGGCAGGCTATACGGTACTTACGATCAGTGTAAAAGAAGGACAGGGGATTGATGAAGTCAAAAAGCTGCTCGATCATAAGGTGACCGTAGTAGCCGGACCGTCCGGTGTAGGTAAATCGTCCCTGACCAATGCCATCCAGAGCGGTATCCATATGGAAACCGGTGAGATCAGCAAAAAGCTGAACCGGGGCAAACATACGACCCGCCATTCCCAGCTGATCGAGCTGTGGGAGGACAGCTGGTTTATGGATACACCGGGATTTTCCTCGCTGTTAACCGAACCGATGGAAAAGGAAGAGCTGCGTCTGTATTTCCCGGAGTTTGCCCCGTATGAGGGACAGTGCCGTTATCAGGGCTGCAGCCATACCCATGAGCCCGGATGTGCGGTCAAGGAAGCCCTTTTGGAAGGAAAGGTCGGTGAGACCAGATACCAGGGGTACCTGGAGATCTATGAGGAATTAAAAGAACAGGAGAGACGGCAGTATTAACCGGTATCAGGTATACTGCGGTATATAACGGAGCATACGCCGGTCTGCCGGAGTAAAAAAGCTGTCACCAGATAAATATATTGCTGGCAGACAGCTTTTTTTAACAGGATATACGGCAGCCGCTTAGACGGTGCACGGAGGTGACATATGAGAGCAATGATCATCAGCGGGGGTACGATCGAGAAAGAATTTGCCCTTGCTTTTATAACGAAATATCAGCCGGAGTACATCGTGGCGGCTGATCACGGCCTTTTATTCTGCCTGGAAAATGATATAAAGGTGGATATGGTCGTCGGGGATTTTGACAGTGCACCGGACGGCGTGCTTGAGAAGTATACACAGCGCTATCAGGTACCGGTACGGACATTTAATCCTGTAAAGGATGCCACGGATACGGAGATAGCTGTACAGCAGGTGACAGAGCAGGGTGCGGACGAAGTCGTTCTTTTGGGGGCAACAGGGACCAGACTGGATCATGTGATCGGGAACATGCAGTGTCTGCATATGTTTCTCGAAGCCGGGATCCGTGCAAGAATCGTGGACAGTCATAATCAGATCAGTCTGCATGAGGCATCGTTTTGCATAAAAAAAGAAGAACAGTTCGGAAAATATGTCTCTTTTATACCGGCAGGGGACAGCATACAGCATCTGACACTGAAAGGCTTTAAATATCCGTTGACGGACCGGACAGTGACAAACAAAGACAGCTTGTGTATCAGCAATGAGATGCTGGAAGATACAGCCTGTGTCAGCTTTGAAAACAGCCGGATGTTCATGATACAGTCCAGGGACTGAAAAATATGCAGAGACAAGCCGTCCTTGCGATAAACCTTTAAGTGTGATACACTGTTACGCGAATATGAACCTGCCGGTGTTTCTTTTAGGCGGGATAAAAGATAGGAGATCAATACAATGAAATTAGGTATCGTTAGTTAAATGCCTATTTCATATCTCAATATTCCTTTA
>JAHZHB010000145.1:3416-29302 GCA_019420465.1 Lachnospiraceae bacterium | reverse complement strand
GGGGGCTATGGTCTGTCCGCAAACGATTCAAAGTGCGCTTTTAGCTGGCAGGAGATCCATCGTTTACGTAGACTTGCGCGCGAGCCCGCTTTAGCGAGCGCGCTAGTCGAAGTTAACGATTAGCTCCTGACAGCGTTGCACTTGTTTGCAGACAGACCATAGCCCCCGGAGACCGTCCGCCTTTTACGAGCGTCCGCCCTAAACAACCTACAATCCCAAATCCTTCCCCGAAAGCCGGATCACCTCATCAATCTCCTCCACCGGAATCTCCATAAAAGCCGAAAGCTCCTCCTTCGTCACCTTATGCTCCAGCTCCTCCTCCAGCCTTTTCACATTCTCCAGCATCTTATCCGCCTTCTGTGCCGCCTTCTTCCCAATCTCCGACTGGTCGCCCTGCTCCAGCACATACAGCTCAATACTCTCCCGGATCGATCCAACCAGATAGTCCCCCTCCGAAGTCCCTTCCGGCCGTTCCGAAAGCATCGAAATTCCCGTCAGAAGTCCCAGATTCCCTTCCTGGATCAGATCCCCGATCGGCAGAGTCCCCTTCGCATACTCCTTCGCAATCGCCATAACCGTATACAGATACAGCTCACTCAACCGCTTCACCGCATTCTGATCGCCCTCCTGTACCAGACGAAACAGATGACGTTCCTCCCCGTCAGCCGCAGGCGCAATACCCTTAAGATCCTCCAGATACATCTGTAGCACCTCATCATCATCCGGTGCCGGTGCATCCGACGGATCACTCATATCCTCCGGCCGCAGCACGATCTGCGGATTCTGTTTACGACCCGCAATGTGAATCCGCTTCGTCTGCAGATACGTATATACCATTTCCCACTGTTCCGGTGAGAGAGTAACACCGTCAAAATACTGACGGATTTCCGTCTCTGTCAGTACACCGTCCTTTTCGGCAGCAAATGTATCAATACCGGCAAGCTTCCGGACAAAAAGTTCCTGTTCGTTCATATGGACCTCCTGAAAATAAAAACATATAGCTACACTATAACATGTCAAAAACAAAATGAAAAGCAACCTGCTAAAAAAATGCACCGGAAATTATACATAATGAACAAATAAAATGACTGAAAATGACGGAAAAGAAAAGAAAAAATTCATGGATACAGAATACAAGGCAGATTTATAAGGAAAAATTCTGATTAACAGTTGAAATATGCAAGTACGAACTGAAAAAAATACAATATTTTAAACGTCAAGGAATTGTCAAAGTCAAAAGGAGGTAATATAATAAGGTATCATGTAATAGAGGGAGGACATTACAATGGATAACACATTAGCATTGGTGGCACTTGTCGGCGCCGTACTGGCCCTGCTTTTTGCCGTCATCAAAGCTAAGGGAGTCCTGGCATTCGAAGAAGGCAACGATAAAATGAAAAAACTTTCTGCCTCCATTCGTCAGGGTGCCATGGCTTACCTGAAACGTCAGTACAAAGTACTGGTCGTATTTTTTGTAGCAATGTTCGTGATCTTATCGATCATGGCAGCATTCGGAATGCTGACCTGGTTCGTTCCGGTAGCATTCGTCGTAGGTGGATTTTTTTCCGGCTTGTCCGGATACGTAGGAATGTCCATCGCCACAAGAGCAAACGCAAGAACAGCAAATGCCTGTCAGACCGGCTTAAACAAAGGTCTTCGCATCGCTTTCTCTGCAGGTTCCGTTATGGGCTTTACTGTAGTAGGTCTCGGCCTTCTCTACATCTCCGCATGGTACCTGATCCTGAAAGTAGTCTTCGGATTGGACGAGGGTGCAGTGACAAGCGCTATGCTGACATTCGGTATGGGTGCTTCCGCAATGGCACTGTTTGCACGTGTCGGCGGTGGTATTTATACAAAGGCTGCTGACGTAGGTGCTGACCTTGTTGGTAAGGTAGAGGCAGGTATCCCGGAGGATGACCCGCGTAACCCGGCTGTTATCGCAGATAACGTTGGTGATAACGTAGGTGATGTTGCAGGTATGGGTGCTGACCTTTACGAGTCCTATGTTGGTTCTATCATTTCCGCATGTGCACTTGGCTACACAGCATTCGCAGGTTCTACAACGATCTCTGCTCCGTCTGCTGTAGCATTCCCGCTGCTTTTAGCAGCTGTTGGTATTATCTGCTCCATGCTGTGTACATTCCTGGTTAAGACAGGAGAGAGCACTGCACAGACAGATCTGTTAAAGGCTTTAAGCCGCGGTACCAACACCAGTGCGGTTCTGATCGCTATTCTGGCTATCCCGATGGTATACTTTATCTTCGGCTCCGGAAATATGGGTATTTATGGTGCCATCATCGCCGGTCTGTTAGCCGGTGTACTGATCGGTCACTTTACAGAGTATTACACATCCGATACCTACAAACCGACACAGAATCTGGCTGCTGAGTCCCAGACAGGTGCAGCTACGATCATCATCGGTGGTATTGGTCTTGGTATGCTTTCCACGATGGCTCCGGTCATCATTATCGGTATCTGTATTCTGTGTGCTTTCGGTTTCACCGGTGGTTTCGCAGATGCAAACATGGGTCTTTATGGTATTGCACTGGCTGCAGTAGGTATGCTGTCCACACTGGGTATCACCCTGGCTACAGATGCTTACGGCCCGATCGCAGATAATGCCGGTGGTATTGCCGAGATGGCAGGTCTTGCTCCGGAAGTCAGAGAGCGTACAGATGCTCTGGATTCCCTGGGTAACACAACAGCTGCTACAGGTAAAGGTTTCGCTATCGGTTCCGCAGCTTTAACAGCTCTGGCTCTGATCGCATCCTATGTACAGCAGGTACAGGCTGTCGGCGGTGCTGATATCCAGCTGAACCTCGAAGTTATGAACCCGACAGTTCTGGTTGGTATCTTTATCGGTGCCTGCCTGCCGTTCGTATTTGCAGCTCTGACCATGAACTCTGTTGGTCGTGCCGCACAGAGTATCGTTATCGAAGTACGTCGTCAGTTCAAAGAGATTGCCGGTATCATGGAATACAAGGCAGATCCGGATTATGCAACATGTGTAGAAAAGTGTACAACATCTTCTCTGCATGAGATGATCCTGCCGTCCGTACTGGCTATCGTTACACCGATCGTTGTCGGCCTGATCCTTGGCTACAATGGTGTTATCGGTATGCTGACCGGTTCTACGGCAACAGGTTTCCTTCTGGCCATCTTCATGTCCAACTCCGGTGGTGCATGGGATAATGCCAAGAAACATATCGAAGCCGGTAACTTTGGCGGTAAGGGAAGTGACTGCCATAAAGCTGCTGTTGTTGGTGATACCGTAGGTGATCCGTTCAAGGATACATCAGGTCCGTCCATCAACATCCTGATCAAGCTGCTGTCCATGGTTTCCATCGTATTCGCAGCACTGATCGTAAACTTCCATTTATTCTAAATTGAGTTTTGTATCAGAAATCTGATTCCACCTCAGATTTTGCCATTAAACAAACGATAAAGATGCCGTCTGTGTATGCAGGCGGCATCTGTTGTATTTACCAGTTTCCGGCGCATAGAAAAAATCTATGAAACCAAAATGAAGTTTTAAGGAGTTAAAGGATTGCTATACAAAAAGTGCATTGGTATAATGAAGAATATAAAAGCTTAAGAAAGACAGAGGAAAGAAACGAATGAGTCAGCTTGATATACTCAGAGAAAGTCTTGGACAGTGTGATGAGATCATTCTGGATGCTCTTATCATGCGAAACCGTATCGTAGAAGATATCATGGCCTACAAGGAGGCCAATGGTCTGCAGATCCTGCAGCCGGAACAGGAAGTAAAGCAGAAAGAATGGCTGGAGGAGCGGATGAATGGCAGACGTCATAAGGACGAGATCGCCGATGTGTTTGACTGTATCTGCACCAACAGTAAACGTATCCAGGCCAGAAAGCTGTTTGATTACAATATCGTACTGATCGGCTTTATGGGAACCGGAAAGTCAACGATCTCTGATTTCCTGAAGAAGGCATTCGCCATGGATGTTGTAGAGATGGATCAGATCATTGCAAAACGGCAGGGCATGAGTATTTCCGATATCTTTGAGACATATGGAGAAGAGTATTTTCGCGAGCTGGAGACAAAACTACTGGTAGAAATGCAGTCGAGAAGCAATGTTGTGATCTCCTGCGGTGGTGGTACACCGATGCGTGAGTGCAATGTTGTTGAGATGAAGAAAAACGGCAAGGTTGTTCTTCTTACGGCCAGACCGGAGACAATCCTTGCGCGTGTCAAAGATAATCATGACCGGCCGCTGATCGAGAATAACAAAAACGTGCCGTTTATTGCTGAACTGATGGAAAAACGTCGTGAAAAGTACGAAGCAGCAGCCGATATCATCATCGAAACAGACGGTAAGAGCAAGCTTGAGATCTGTGAAGAAATAGTACAAAAGCTGCGGATAATGTAAGCGGGGAATCAACCTGTCTATGCTTTTCCTATGTGTGGCAGAGCTGATAAAAAACACGAAATATGCGAAACTGCATATCTGACAGAGAAAAAATTTCGGGAGGAATATACAATGGAACAGAGAATCACAGGAACAACAGGATTAATGGCACTGATCGGAAGTCCGGTAGGACATTCAGGGTCACCGGCAATGTACAATTTCAGTTTTCGTTATCACCATCTGGATTATGCCTATATGGCATTTGATATTAAAGAGAATCAGGTCGTAGCAGCGCTTGATGCAATCCGTCTTTTAAAAATGAGAGGTGCCAATGTCACCATGCCATGTAAAAACGAAGTGGCAAAGCATATGGATGAGCTTTCACCGGCTGCCCGTATCATCGGAGCGGTAAATACGATCGTCAATGAGAATGGCAGGCTGATCGGTCATATTACGGATGGTGTTGGTTTTGTCCGCAATCTGAAAGAGCATGGTGTGGATGTCAAGGGCAAAAAGATGGTGATCCTTGGTGCCGGTGGTGCTGCAACAGCGATCCAGGTGCAGTGTGCGCTGGATGGTGCAGCGTCTATCACTATTTTTAATCCGGATGATCCGTTTTTTGCCCGTGCAGAGTCCACGGCAGAAAAGCTGAAAAAAGAGACACCGGACTGTGAAGTACATGTGTGCAAAATGGAGGATCAGGACAGATTAAGAGAAGAGATCGCAAAAGCAGATATCCTTGTCAACGGTACACTGGCCGGTATGAAACCGCATGAAGAGGTAACTCTGATCGATAAATCCATGTTCCGTCCGGAACTGGTTGTCGCTGATGTTGTGTATAATCCGGAAGAAACACGAATGCTCAGAGAAGCCAGAGAAGCCGGCTGCAAGCTGACGATCGGTGGCAAAGGTATGCTGTTATGGCAGGGTGCAGAGGCATATAAACTCTATACAGGTCTGGAAATGCCGACGGATGAATACCAGAAGTTCCAGGCTGAGCAGGAACAGAAATAAAAGTATACCGTACTATAAAGAAACAGCCCTTTTTCTCACGGACTACTGTGATAAAAAAGGCTGTTTTACTGTTTGACATTCTGAAAAATCTGTCGCTGACTGGTTCTTGCGGGATATGCGCATAAATCCGCCATCCGGCACAGATACGGCTTATAAGCTTTCGTGGATGATATCAAGCACCTGCCGTAACTGTTCAACATCGATCTGTCCCGGTGCAGATGCTTGGGAAGCGGCACCGAACGTAAGCGCAGAGCCAAAGCTCTCTCCAACGAGCCGGCTGACAACTCCGGTACCGGCCATGGACATGGTGATGATCGGGCGGTCAGCGTATTTTTCCGTCATTTCCAGTGTGGCCAGAAGCAATGTCAGAACATCCTGACGGCAGGCAGGCATGACGGCAATCTTGGAAATGTCAGCGTTCATATCCTGCATGAAACGAAGACGGCGTACGATTTCTTCCTTAGCCGGTGTTTTAAAGAAATCATGATTGGATGCGATTACTCTGACTCCGGCATCGTGTGCGGCCGTGATGATGTGCTTTACAGTCTCGTCGCCGGTAAAGGCTTCGACATCTATCAGATCCACATAGCCGCTCTGAGCGGCAGCGATATTCAAAGCTGCATAATCTTTGGCAGAAATCTCTTTTTCACCGCCTTCCTTTGCTGTTCGGAAGGTGAAAAGCAGAGGGATATCCTGTAGAATATCCTGCAAAGCGCCGGCAGTTTCGATAACCTTTTCAGTAAGAGTTACATCATCGAAACAGTCTGCACGCCATTCTATAATATCTACAGGAAGGGCAGTGATCTTTTTTGCTTCAGCGAGAATATCAGCCGCAGTTTTTGCTACGATCGGTACACAGATCTTCGGGCGCCCCTCGCCAATGATGGTTTTTTTTACCTGAACTGTATGCATAGTATTGTCCTCTTAAGATATAATAGTACAGTGCTTTGTGCACATCCTGTTCTCATCATATCCCTTTTGGGGATATATTGTAAAGAACTTCTTTTTGCATCGGATATATGGTCGATGCTATAAAGTCGGGAATTGGTTACAGTTCAGCACTGTAAGAACAGAATGGAGGGATTGTATTTACTATAGTACGTTAGAATGGCAGTATTGACTTATGCATAAAATTTGACTATAGTTACAAGTGAAACATTTACGAGACGAAGTTCGCAGGAAAGTGGTCGTTAGACCCGCCGAAGGAGTAACGCTCTCAGGTGCCTGTGACAGGTGGAAACTGCGAATGGATCGTATCTCTGGAGACATCCGGGAAGACCGGAGGCCGAAGGTGCAAGACATACGGATAACCGTGTGTGAATCTCTCAGGCGAAAGGACAGAGAATGCTTACAGGCGTTCTGTATGTTGTTTTGTTATGAGAGTCCCATACATCGTAGAGGGGCTCTTTTTGTTGCATAAAATTGCAGATCAACAAGAAAGGCAGCTGTTTAAGCTTTCTTAAAGCAGGGCCGGTTCACCGGACCGGATAGGCAGGACAGGGAAAGCAAAGACAAAAGCCGTTTTATGATCGCACAGTGCAGCAGGGGCACGAGAGATCCGAAGCATAGAAACTTATGCTTCCATCAAAACAAACAGACAGGAGAGAGAAGAAAATGGAACAGTCAATGTGGAACATAATCAACAAATGGATCGTAAAGATCGATGACCTGGTATGGGGTGTGCCTCTGATGGTACTGATCATGCTCGGCGGTTTGCTGTTGTCCCTGCGGACAAAAGGCATCCAGATCCGCCGCCTGCCACTGGCCCTTAAATGGATGATCAAAAACGAAGAGGACGGTGAAGGCGAGATCACAAGCTTTGGAGCCCTCTGTACAGCATTAAGTGCCACGATCGGTACCGGTAATATTGTCGGTGTAGCAACTGCCGTATGCGCCGGTGGCCCCGGAGCCTTATTCTGGATGATCGTAGCCGCTTTCCTTGGTATGGCAACAAAGTATTCCGAAGGTTTGCTTGCTGTTAAATACCGTGTCATCGACAAAGAAAATCACAGTCTTGGCGGTCCATTCTACTATATTGAAAAAGGTATGGGCAAAAACTGGAAATGGCTGGCAAAGCTGTTCGCCTTCTTTGGCGTACTCGTAGGTATCATGGGTATCGGTACAATCACCCAGATCAATGGTATCTCCACAGCCGTACAGAGCTTCTTTGACCCGGACAAAGCCGTTATGGTCAATCTTCCGGTACTGGGCGCATACCCGTTAGTAACCATCATCGTAGCCGTAGTTGTTACTTTCTTTGTAGCCCTCGTTGTTATCGGCGGCATCCAGCGTATTGCCAATGTAAGCCAGGTTATTGTACCGTTTATGGCTGTTATCTATTTCGTATTTGCCATTATACTGATCATCTGCAATATCACAAAAGTACCGGCAGCTGTTGTAACTATCGTACAGGGTGCTTTCAATCCGCAGGCCATCACCGGCGGCGCTGTCGGTAGCATGATGGTTGCCATGCAGAAAGGTGTAGCCCGTGGTATTTTCTCCAACGAAGCTGGTCTTGGTAGTGCTCCGATCGCAGCGGCAGCGGCCCAGACCAACGAGCCGGTACGTCAGGGTCTCGTATGTATGACAGGTACTTTCATCGACACCATCATCATTTGCTCCCTGACAGGTATTTCCATTGTCCTCACCGGCGCATGGCAGGTGGAAGGTCTCGAAGGTGTCCAGGTTACCACCTACGCTTTCCAGAACGGCTTACCGTTTCCGCCAGTAGTATCATCCTTCATCCTGATGCTTTGCCTCGTATTCTTCGCCTTTACTACTATTTTAGGCTGGGACTACTACAGCGAACGTTGCCTTGAATACCTCACAGGCGGCAAAAAAGTACTGAAACCCTACCGCTGGATTTACATTCTCATGGTTTTCACCGGCCCCTTCATCACTGTAAGCGCCGTCTGGACTCTTGCTGATATCGTAAACGGTCTCATGGCCTTCCCGAACATGATCGCCCTGTTCGCCTTAAGCGGTGTCGTAGCAAAAGAAACCAAAGATTTCTTCGAGGCCAAAAAACACATCGAAAACTAACTCCTACATATTATAATGTAGCTACGTGAGCAGAGGGGCTGTCTGTGCAACCGCACAGCCAGCCCCTCCCTCACGTTCAACCTCATTCCCTCAGTAGTCAGAAACCCGTCACAGGTCAGTGCACACAGATATCTCTCCCTCAAGCGACTTTAGCGAGTAAGAGTCCGAGACTACAGGCTCGGACCGACGGAGCCGGAGCGCAGAGGAGAGATATCTGTGTGCACTGACCTGTGACGGGTTTCGTCCGTCCCTGATCCTGGAGCGCAGGGGAAAGAAATATTCCTGCCAGCAGTTTCCACCGGACATTTTTTCGTCCGTCCCCACCACAATTCTGCCCAATATTCTGAAAATTTCCTGAAAAATCCTGTATAACCTGTGAAAAAACCTCGACCTTTATTGACAAACCCACCCCCCATTGCTAGAATAAACCAGATATAAACCATGTAAGATCATGTAAAAAAAGTATACATGGGGCCACAACCCGCCCCGGAGGAAAGATGAAACAAAGAGAATATTTTAAAAGAATCGTTGCCTTCTTACTGGGCATCATCTTCCTGGTAGCCGTCAGCGCCGTCTTCGCCATGGCCTGGTACGGAAGCTACCGCGGACAGATCAAAAACCCATTCTGGAGACGAGGAAACTATACCCTGATCGGCATTTATGCCCTGGTCATGTTTATGTTCGCCAAATTAAGCGGCGGACTCCGCGTAGGTTTTATGAAAAAACTCGATATTATCTACGCCCTTCTGATCTCCAGCGTATGCGCCAACGTCGTCGTATACCTGCAGATCGTACTGATCCATCGATGGTTTTTGAGCGTAACCCCGATGCTGTGCGTACAGCTTGCCGATATCGCCATCATCATACTCTGGACCGTAGCTTCCGGAGAAATCTATATCCGCCTGTATCCGCCGCACCGCATGCTCTTAGTCTACGGTGACCGCAAACCGGACAGCTTTGTGAAAAAAGTAGATAAACGAAACGATAAATACGATATCTGTGCCAAAGTCAATATCAACGAAGCCGGAGAAGAAGCCGTATACCGCATGATCCGCGAATATGAAGCCGTGATCATCTGGGACCTGCCATCGGCCATCCGCAACCGACTGCTGAAATACTGCTTTTCACATTCCATCCGCTGTTATGTGACACCAAAGATCTCCGATATCCTGATCAAAGGCTCAGAACGTATCCATCTGTTTGATACACCGCTTTTGCTTTCCCGTAATATGGGACTGACCGCAGAACAGGTTTTCTTTAAACGTCTGATCGACATCGTGATATCCCTGATCGGTATCGTGATTGCTTCTCCGTTTATGCTGATCAGCGCTATTATGATCAAAGCCTACGACAGAGGTCCTGTGATCTATAAGCAGGAAAGAGTAACTCTTGGCGGTAAGCCGTTTATGATCTACAAATTCCGCAGTATGCGTATCGATTCCGAAAAAGACGGCGCGCAGCTTGCCACGCAGCACGATTCCCGTATCACACCTGTGGGTAAGATCCTCAGAAATCTTCATTTCGACGAACTTCCCCAGCTGTTTAACGTACTGAAAGGGGATATGTCCATTGTCGGTCCCAGACCGGAACGTCGCGAGATCATGCGCCGATATGAAAAAGAGATCCCGGAATTTTATTACCGTCTCAAAGTCAAAGCCGGTCTGACCGGTTATGCACAGGTATATGGCAAATACAATACCGTACCGTATGACAAGCTGAAACTGGATCTTTTTTACATCCAGAATTATTCCCTGTGGCTGGATATTAAACTGATGTTTATGACATTCCGTATTCTGTTCCAGAAAGAAACCTCCGAAGGAGTACAGGATAATCAGGTAACAGCCCTTCAGGATGATAACAAAGAGGAAGATTGATATGATCTCAGTGGTAATCCCTGTATATAACGGAGAAAAGACCATCTGTCGTGCAATAGACAGCGCACTGTCCCAGCAGACGGATACGGAAATCCTTGTGATCGATGACTGTTCTGTGGATCATACGATGGCAGTACTACAGCCCTATATACAAAAGAAACAGATCCGCTGTTATCAGAATGCCGAAAACAGTGGTGTTGCCGCATCACGAAACAGAGGTGTAGCGCTGGCAAAAGGAGAGTATATTGCCTTTCTCGATGCCGATGATGCCTGGCAGCCCGGCAAATTAAAAGCACAGCTAAAGCGAATGGAAGAAACAGGCTGTGTGATCTGTTCCACGGCCCGCAGACTCATCTGTCCGGGGAATCCAAAGGATGGCCAGGTGATCCATATGCCGGCAGAGGTGACATACCATGATCTGCTTGGCTGCAATCATATTGCCTGCAGCTCGGTACTGGTACAGACCGATGTGGTAAAAGAGTTTCCCATGGCCTGTGACAGCGTTCATGAAGACTATCTGACATGGCTTCGCATTCTGAAAAAATACCGTGTCTGTGCAGGCATCGACCAGCCGTATCTGGATTACAGTTTAAGTACATCCGGGAAATCCGGTGGTAAGCTGCACTCGGCAGCCATGACCTACGGTGTATATAAAAAGGCAGGACTTTCCCTGCCACAGTGTGTATGCTCTTTTATCCGCTATGCCTTTCACGGTATCTGGAATTATTACGGCCCAAAGAAACATAAAGAATGATGCAGAAGTAAAAGACAGGATGACGTTCATCCTGTCTTTTTCATATACTGTAAAAAACGGAGCATGGTATGAGTATTCGTGAATTACAGAAAAAAGAAGTGATCAATACCAGAAACTGTGCCAGTCTCGGGTTTGTTGTAGACATAGAATTTGATCCGAAGTGTGGAAAGATCACAGCGATCATCGTACCGGGGCCGGGAAAAATCTGCTGCCTTTTCGGCAGAGAAACACAGTACGTGATCCCCTGGGAATGCGTCCGTCAGATCGGCGAGGATATTCTGCTTGTATGTGTGGAAGAAGACTGTTTTATGAGAGATAATCGCAAAAACATATAAACGTTCAATGAGAAAAAATCTCTCAAAAGATTGCGGCAGCATGCATAGTGTGTTATACTGTAAGCAGTGTTTATGTACGAAAAGATGATCTGTAAGAGGGAGGAATACCAATGATCGTTCAGTTTACCACAAGTAATTTTAAAGCATTCCGCCATAACGCGGAATTTTCGCTGCTGGAAGCCAATATCACCGAATTTCCAGAGCCACTGATCCGCAGCCAGCTTGACGGCAGTGCTGTTTTGCCGGTTTCACTTTTATATGGTGCCAATGGCAGCGGAAAGAGCACTGTACTCGAGGCCATCGTTTATCTGACCAGACTGATCCGTGAGCCGGAGACCATGATGAAGAAAAACTGCAGTTTTTATGGCGCAGACAGTGATCCGACCGGCTTTGATCTGGTCCTTCGCAATGAGCAGCACGAATATGAATATGTGCTCAAGCTGTTAAACGGCAGTGTGATTGAAGAAACTCTGTTTTTCAGAAAACTGTCCGATCCTACATACGATATTATCTTTGACCGCGACCGTGAGGGCGTATTCCTCGGTGAAGGTCTGGATCATATTGATGTTTCTCCGCTGAAGGATGAGACTCCGATGATGTCCTTTGTTCTGGAACAGGTCAGTGACAATGCGATCCTTAAGGAAGCCGAACAGATGTTGCTGGCTCTTAAAGTCACAGACTGTTCCAGACTTGACGATGCTGCACTGCAGCGTGTGCTGGCAGATGAAAAAGAAAAAGTACTGCTGGTGCGTATGCTTTCCCATGTACAGAGCGGTATTACTGCGCTGGAGGAGACAAAAGAAGGATTGCTCGTAACAATCCGTGAGATGCAGTTTGGTATGGAGGAGCTGTCCAAAGGCCTGCAGCAGATGATCCGGCTGTATGCGCTGGCTGCAGAGGCTCTTTGCACAGGCCGGACGCTTCTTTTGGATGATGCCAACCAGAAGCTGCATCCAAAGGCATTTAAGTTCCTTCTGCAGCTGTTTACAGACCGAAAAATCAATCCGTTGGGCGCACAGCTGATCGGTACCTCGTATGATATGCCGACGATGGCCAACAGTGTGCTGCGTCGTGACGAGATATGGATCACCGACTGCAAGGAGAATGGCGTGAGCCATCTGTATCCGCTGGCTCTTTTTGCCAAAGAAAACGGTGAAAAGGTCAGAAAGGATGAAACCTATTTCAAACAGTTTCTGGAGGGCAGATACGGTACGGATATAGTACCGTCAGCCATGTAGGCAGGAGGTAGGCTATGAAGTGTCCGTTTTGTCTGGAAGACAATACCAGAGTGCTGGATTCCCGGCCGGTCGATGACAATACAGCGATCCGCAGAAGACGTCTGTGTGATTCCTGCGGAAAGCGATTTACGACGTATGAAAAAGTGGAGACACTGCCGCTTGTTGTTATAAAAAAGGACAATACCAGAGAGCAGTACGACCGTTCAAAGATCGAAGCCGGTGTTCTGCGTGCCTGCTACAAGCGTTCCATCTCTGCCGAGCAGATCAAAAAGCTGGTAGACGCCGTGGAAAATGAGATCTTTCGTATGTCGGACCGGGAGATCTCGAGCTCCACGATAGGAAAAGTCCTGATGGATCATCTGAAAAAACTGGATGGTGTGGCTTATGTGCGTTTTGCTTCGGTATATCGGGAGTTCAAAGATGTCAATACCTTTATGCAGGAGCTTAAAGACCTGATGGACAAGACATCCTGAAAGGTAGATGGAGGAGTGAAAAAATATGCGAACTTTTGAAAAATCTTCAAAACTTGACAATGTGCTGTATGATGTCAGAGGTCCTGTTGTCGATGAGGCAGCCCGTATGGAAGAGGCCGGCATGAAGATCCTCAAGCTGAATATCGGTAATCCGGCACCGTTTGGTTTTACTGCGCCGGAGGAAGTGATCTTTGATATGCGTGACAATATCATCAATTCCCAGGGCTATTCGGATTCCCGTGGTATCTTTGCCGCGAGAAAAGCTATCATGCAGTATGCACAGCTGAAAAAGATCCCGAATGTCACGATGAAAGACATTTATACCGGCAATGGTGCCAGCGAGCTGATCCAGCTGTCCATGAATGCGCTGTTAAATGACGGAGATGAGATCCTGATCCCTTCACCGGACTATCCGCTCTGGACAGCCTGTGCCAATCTGGCAGGCGGCAAGGCCGTTCATTATATCTGTGATGAAGAGTCTGAGTGGTACCCGGATCTGAAAGATATGGAATCTAAGATTACGGATCGTACCAAAGCGCTGGTGATCATCAACCCGAACAATCCGACAGGTGCACTGTATCCGAGGGAGCTTCTTGAACAGATCGTGGAGATCGCCAGACGGCATGAACTGATCATCTTTTCCGATGAGATCTATGACCGCCTTGTCATGGACGGTGAAGAGCATGTTTCCATCGCGTCTCTGGCACCGGACCTGTTCTGTGTGACATTCAGCGGCCTGTCCAAATCCCATATGATCTGTGGCTTCCGCGTGGGCTGGATGATCTTAAGTGGTAACAAACGTGTGGCCAAAGGCTATATCGAAGGTCTGAACATGCTGTCCAATATGCGCCTTTGCTCCAATGTACCCGGCCAGTCGGTCATCCAGACGGCTCTTGGCGGCTACCAGAGTGTCAATGAATATATCGTGCCGGGCGGACGTATCTATGAACAGCGTGAAGTGATCTACAAGCTGTTAAACGATATTCCGGGTCTGTCTGCGGTAAAGCCCAAAGCGGCCTTTTACATCTTTCCGAAGATCGATGTGAAAAAGTTCAACATCACCAATGATACACAGTTTGCCCTGGATTTCCTGCGGGAAAAGAGAGTCCTCTTTGTACCGGGCAGCGGATTTAACTGGGGACAGCCGGATCATTTCCGTATCGTGTATCTGCCAAGAGAAACCGTGCTTCGTGAGTCCATGGACAAGATGCGTGATTTCCTCTCAACATATCATCAGGCATAGGAGAGAGGCATGTTCGAACGATTTTATCCGGGAGAATGGGTACATTCTACATACGATATTGATTTTGAAGCACTGTACAGGAAGGGTTACAGAGGACTCATCTTTGATATCGACAATACACTGGTGCCACATGGCGCTCCGGCAGATGAGAGAGCGGTGGCTCTGTTTGCACGTTTAAAGACGATCGGTTTTTCGTGCTGTCTTTTGTCAAACAATCAGATCGGACGGGTGAAAAGCTTTAACGATCAGGTCGGCGTACAGTTTATCGAAAATGCCCATAAGCCCGCTGTCAGAAACTATAAAAAGGCGATGGAACTGATGCATACAGATGAGCATACCACAGTTTTTGTGGGCGATCAGCTGTTTACAGACATATACGGAGCCAACCGTGCGGGGATTCCTACGATCCTCGTTGAGCCGATCCATCCCAAGGAAGAGATCCAGATCGTTTTAAAACGTTATCTGGAAAAAATAGTCCTGCATTTTTACAAAAAAAGCAGATTTTGTAAATCGCAGAAAAAATAAGTTGAAAAATAGCGTGTTGTAGTATATTATATACTAAAGCTTATCATGTGAATATTAAGGAGGAAATATAAATGATTTCAGCAGGTGATTTCAGAAATGGTGTAACTCTGGAAATCGACGGCAACGTTGTACAGATTCTTGAGTTCCAGCACGTAAAACCGGGTAAAGGAGCTGCTTTCGTCAGAACCAAATTAAAAAATGTCATCAGTGGTGGTGTGGTTGAGAAAACTTTCCGTCCGACAGAGAAGTTCCCGGCTGCTCATATCGACAGACAGGACATGCAGTATCTGTATGCAGACGGTGATCTGTACTATTTCATGAATATGGAAAGTTACGATCAGATCGCGATCAATTCCGAGACTATCGGTGATTCTCTGAAATTCGTTAAAGAGAACGAGATGTGTAAAGTATGTTCCTACAAGGGAAGCGTATTCATGGTTGAGGCTCCGCTGTTCGTAGAGCTCGAGATCACAGATACAGAGCCTGGATTCAAGGGCGATACAGCACAGGGTGCTACCAAACCGGCTACAGTAGAGACCGGCGCACAGGTTAACGTACCGCTGTTCGTAAATCAGGGTGACAAGATCAAGATCGATACCCGTACAGGTGAATATCTGTCACGTGTTTAATATCGTATATCAGCTGTCCCGGAGGATATCTCCTCCGGGCAGACTATAAAACAGATCTATACAGATTCTTTTTTTCATTCCCGTTCGGGAAATATTCCAAACCAAACAGATATAAGTTTATACAGTTTTTCATTTCTATATATCTGCTGCAGGCAGAGTATTTTTGGACGTTCTAAACGTTAATATAAATTAAAGAAAGGGTGAATGTATGAATTATGAAACATTCAAACAGGAATTGCTGGAAGCATTGTATGCACAGGCAGGAAAGGAGGTGTCATTTCACACGGAACGGATTCCGAAGAACAATGGTGTCGTCAGAGAAGGGCTGATCCTGCGAAAGAGAGGCAGCAGCGTAGTGCCTGCGATCTCTCTGGAGGATATGTACGAACGGATGGATGGCCAGCCGATAGATTATGAAGATCTGGCTGAACGTCTTCTGGCGATCTGTAATGAGGAGACATCATGGATCGAAGAACAGCTGGCAGATTTCCATGATTTCTGCAGGGCCAGAGAACATATTTATGCACGCGTGATCAATGCAGGTCTTAATGAAGAGCAGCTGGCAGGTATGCCGCATGAGCGGATCCTGGATCTGGCGATCGTCTGTTATTATGTTATCGAAAAAGGGGACAGCGCCAGCACAGTGATGATCGATAACAGAATTCTGGAATACTGGGGGATCACACCGTCACAGCTTCTGGCACTGGCCAAGGCCAATACAGCCAGAAATATTCCGGCCAGTATGATGCATATCGAGGATATGATCCGGCTTCTGGAAGAAGAACGGTATATGCAGTACATACCCGCATCCGAAGAGGAAAAAAGGATTCCCCTTTATGTTATGACAAATACCGAAAAATACTATGGTGCATATGCTCTGTTTTATCCGGGGCTGCAGAGACATGTAGCCGACGCACTCAACACTTCCTTTTATGTACTGCCAAGCAGTATTCACGAGACGATTCTGGTGCCTGATTCCGGGCAGTATACCCCATTGGAGTTACAGGAGATCGTAAAAAATGCCAACCGTACAGTAGTGGAACAAAAAGAGTTTCTCTCGGATTCGGTATATTATTATGATCGAAACAAGAGGACCATGTCGATCGTTGCCATGGGATAAAAACACGGCTGCATTATCTTTACAGTAAGTGGAAAATTCAGTAAAATAGTGTCAGAAAGAAATCCAAAGGTTCTGATGGACCGGTATTGATCTGCACGGCAACCAAAAGGGGCAGCTTTCGTCTGTCCCTTTTGTCTTGCCATGCAGATTCCTGATTGGTCCAGTGGATCAATTTTGATTTTATACAGCAGCAGGAATCTGTATAGCCGGTTCCTGAGGTATATCGCATGACAAAGGAGAAGAAAATGGAGTATAATATTCGAAATGTAAAACCGGAAGATTACGAAGAGGTAGTGGAGATCGAAAGACTGGGATTTCCGGCAGCAGAGGCAGCTACACCGGAAGCGCTGAAAGAGCGTATGGCTGCTTTCCCGGAAAGCTTTTTTGTTGCAGAAAAAGACGGAAAGCTGATCGGTTTCGTCAATGGTGCGTGTTCTGATGAAGTATCTCTTCCGGACAGTGCATACCATGATCTGAAAAATCACAGACCGGACGGTATCTGTCAGCAGATCTTCGGATTGAATGTGCGGGCAGAGTACAGACGTCAGGGCATCGGCGCTGCCCTGATGCGTCATATGATCGAAAGTGCCAGAGAAAGAGGCAAAAAAGTAGTGATCCTGACCTGCAAAGAGGCTAAGATTCCTTTTTATACAGCCATCGGCTATCGCCTGATCGGCCTGTCTTCGTCGGAACATGGTGGAGCCAGCTGGTATGAGATGCGCTATGAATTTGACCGGGAAGATAAGTAATAGCATGAGAAACAGACAAATCCCTGTGTTTGTCGCTATGAAAACGTATGGCAGAGTGGTACAATATAACTATAAGAAACCGACATAAAGAGAGGGTGACAGACAATGGCTGATAAGAAAAAACCACCGATCACAAAGAGCTTTGGCTATGCTTTTGAAGGCATCTTTACCTGCATACGCAAAGAGCGCAATATGAAGATCCATCTGACAGTGACCTGCCTTGTGGTTCTGGCGGGACTTCTTTTTCAGCTGTCAGCTCTGGAATGGTGTATCTGCCTTGTCCTGTTTGGCCTTGTAATGGCGCTGGAGCTTGTGAATACGGCGGTAGAGGCCGTAGTGGATATGGTGACAGAAGAATATCATCCACTGGCAAAGATCGCCAAGGATACGGCCGCAGGCGCTGTGCTGATCGCGGCGATTATGGCAGCTGTGGCAGGCCTGATCATCTTTGTGCCGAAAGGCCTTTTGTTCCTCTCAGGGCTCGGTATTGTGTGAAAGGAGAATACATCATGGAAAAACTGACAGACGTATTAAAAAAAGTTGTACTGGCTGGCATCGGTACAGTAGCTGTTACTGCTGAAAAATCAAAAGAAATCATCGATGAGATGGCAAAAAGAGGGCAGCAGACTGTAGAACAGGGAAAAGTGCTGAATCAGGAGCTGAAACATAATATCAAAGAGACGGTTAAGAAGACTGTAGGTGGTACAGAAGAGGTGCCGACACCGGAAACGATCGCAGACATGATCGATCATATGACACCGGAACAGCTGGCTGAACTGAAAGAAAAGCTGGAAAAAGCAGAGAATCAAAATCGGTCCACCGGACCAAGTACTGATATGCAGGGCAATAAAAAATCAGCTGTTACTGAAGAAGAAAAAGAAGTATCTGAAACAGAAACGGCTGCAGATACAGAAGAAGCATAAGGGTATAGAAAAGACAGGATGGACAGCGAAAAAACGACAGAAAAGGGCTACGGCTCCCGCCTGAAGGAGATGACGGCGGTTTTAAAAAAGTATAAGATCATGCAGGGACTGACCCCGGAAAAACTGCGTCTGATCCTGGAGGAACTGGGACCGACATACATCAAGCTGGGGCAGATCATGTCTCTGCATTCGGATATCCTGCCGAAAAAATACTGTGATGAGCTGATGCGCCTGTGTTCCGATGTGGCACCGATGCCTTTTCCCCAGGTGGAGGAGGTGCTCTGTCAGGCTTTTGGCTGTCCGTGGCAGGAAGTCTTTTCTTCTCTGGAAGAAAAGCCGCTCGGTGCGGCATCGATCGCCCAGGTGCACCGGGCCGTCCTGCAGACCGGGGAAGCTGTTGTGGTCAAGGTGCAGCGGCCGGGCATTTATGAGCTGATGTCCAGAGATATTGCCATGATGCACAAAGCGGTAAAGCTGCTTCCACCGGTGAGTATCAAAGAACTGGTTGATTTTGATATGGTTCTCGATGAAATGTGGACAGTTGCGCAGGAAGAGATGGATTTTCTGACGGAAGCTGCCAACATGGAGGAGTTTGCCCGTAATAATAAAAACGTGGCTTTTGCAGCGACACCGAAACTGTACCGGGAATATACGACGAAGCATGTGCTTGTGATGGAGTACATCGACGGTTTTGCTGTAGATGACAAGACATCGCTCACTGATAATGGATATGATCTGCAGGAAGTTGGTGCCAAGCTGGTGGACAACTATATCCGGCAGGTCATGGAGGACGGATTTTTTCATGCGGATCCCCATCCGGGAAATGTACGTGTCCGCGATGGAAAGATCGTCTGGATTGATATGGGCATGATGGGGCGTCTGTCTGAAAAAGACAGGGTGCAGCTGGGAAAAGCAGTGCAGGGCATAGCCCTGAATGATATCGGTATGATCCAGGATGCTGTACTGGTACTCGGTGAGTTTCGCGGAGAGCCGGACACGGCCAAGCTGTATCGCGATATTCGTAAGCTGATCGACAAATATGGCAGTCTCGAGATGGGGCAGATCGATGTTGCAGTGCTTTTACAGGAGCTGATGGAGGTTATGAAGGTTAATAAGATCTCCATGCCGCACGGTCTGACGATGCTGGCCCGTGGTCTGACACAGATGGAAGGTGTGCTGGCTGATATCAGTCCGCAGATCAATATGGTCGAGATCGCTGCAGCGAGAATGAAATCGCATTTCTGGCAGAATTTTGACTGGCAAAAGGAGCTGAAAACCTCAGGAAAGGCCGTATATAAGGCTGTGCACGGTGCCATAGAAATCCCTGCACAGCTGTCCAAAGTCCTGCAGGAATACGAACGTGGCCAGTCAAAGGTGACGCTGGATCTACAGGCAACAAACGAGCTGTCAAAGCTTTTACACCGGCTGATCCGCAATATCGTTATGGGACTGTGGGTCATGGCTTTACTGATCAGTTCCAGCATCATCTGCACAACAGATATGCAGCCAAAACTCCTGGGCATCCCGGCACTTGGTGCTATGGGATATATGTTTGCCGTGCTGATCGTGATCTACACGATGTTCAGACATTTTATACCCAAGAAATAAAAATAAAGATGAAAGAAAAGAACAGACAAAGATATGATGCCTGAAAAGCGGCGTATCTTTGTCTGGCTGTAAAATAAAAAAAGGTGGTCTGCCATAATGCCGATTTTATACCTGATCATTCCCTGTTACAATGAAGAAAAAGTCCTGCCGCTTACGGCACCTTTGTTTCTGCGTGAAATGCATACGCTGGTGTCAGAACATCTTATATCTGAGCAGAGCCGCATTCTGTTTGTAGATGATGGCAGCCGGGATGCTACGTGGGATACGATTACACGTTTATCTGAAGAAAATGAAATGTACTGCGGCATCCGTCAAAGCCGCAATCGCGGTCACCAGAATGCTGTCCTTGCCGGACTGATGGAAGCAAAAGAACAGTGTGATATTACGATATCTGTGGATTGTGACGGACAGGATGATATCCATGCGATCCGTGATATGGTCCTTGCCTATGCCAAGGGGAATGAGATCGTGTATGGGGTGAGAAACTGCAGGAAAACAGATACTTTCTTCAAACGGATGACGGCAGAGCTTTTTTATAAACTGCTTCGCTTCATGGGAACAGATATTGTGTTTAACCATGCAGATTACCGTCTGATCTCTGCCAGAGTACTAAAAGAGCTGGCAAATTTCAGAGAAGTTAATCTGTTCTTACGTGGTATGGTTCCCTTAGTTGGTTTTCCGAGTGCTATTGTATATTATGAACGGCATGAGCGCATGGCCGGAGAAAGCCATTATCCGCTGAAAAAGATGATGGCACTGGCACTTGACGGAATTACCAGTCTGAGCATCAAGCCGTTACAGCTGATCATGGGCATCGGGCTGTTTGTCTCAGGCTTGAGCTTTATCGGTGCTGTCTGGGCGTTTGTCAATGAAATGCTCGGCAACACTGTTGTCGGCTGGGCCAGTACGATCTGTATCGTGTGCTTTATGGGCGGTATTCAGCTGATCTGTCTCGGTGTGATCGGCGAATACGTTGGAAAGATATATATGGAAGTGAAGGCAAGACCCCGGTATATTATCAGTGAAAGAGTGGGGACAGTAGCAAAAGAAAAAGATGAGAACGGAAAGTAAAAGCGATATATTGTGCATAAAATTATGAAAAATACTAAAAAATGGTTCCTTTCAAGAGCATGATATTGTATAGTGGATATAAAATGTGTCAGAAAAGGGAAAATGAATGGAAAAAGAGATAACAGTTATTAAAAAAATATTTGCTAATAAGATACTTTTAATACTTTTGATTCTGGCGTTGTGCGGTCCGTACATGTTTACCCGAGGGGTGAAATCAATTAAACTGTTGTATGAATTTGTTACAACCGTAACGTCATGGGGCGTGGTGTTTTTATATGCACGATATGGGAAATTGACATTGCCTGCAAAATGGACATTTTTATTTGTCGGATGGACGTTTGTTACTACTTTTTTCCTGAGCAATAATACGACGTCGTTTTATCAGCTGTTTTTGCAGATCACAGCGATCATTCTTCTGATCGAACTGGCTTTTCAATATAAAGCATATACTCTCCTGGATGCAACGGTGGTTTTCAGAGCATATATCTATATTAATTTGGTTATGATCCTATTGTCACCACAGGGAATGCTTGGCAATGAAAGCTGGTGGTTATTAGGTTACCGTAATATTCATTCATGGACATTGCTGCCGATAGCTACGCTTTTGATTATGCGGGCTTTCTGGAAATTTGGTAAGCTGGATAAGCTGACAGTACTTGATCTTATTTTGATATTGCTTACGCTGGTGGTGGTTAAATCGGCAACAACACTGATCGGTATATTTGTTTATCTGTTTGTAGCGGTGATCGCATGGCTGTGCTATAAAAAAAATACAGAGATGCCCAAAGTGATTAATCTTTTTGATGGATTGATAGTAACGCTTGTGTTTTTTGTCGGAATAATTTTATGCCATGTCGAACAGATATTTGAACCATTTATTGTTAAAATATTGCATAAAGATATAACCTTTACCGGAAGAAGATGGATATGGGATCAGACCGTAGCGTATTTGAAGGAACATTTCTGGTTTGGAAAGGGATATCTGACAATTTCTGATTTCCGTAAAATATTTCCGGGAGGAGAATTTGATTATGCACATCCGCACAATTATGTGCTGTCTTTGATGATGCAGGGTGGTGTGATCTTATTGATTATTGCGGTTCTGGGAATCATAATAGCCGGTCTGCGTTTATGGCGTAATAGAAATTGTCTTTTGGCCAATCTTTTTCTGGCGTTAATGTTAAGTATGATAGCTATGGGACTGACAGAATCCCTCTCTGTATATCTTTGTCCTCTGATGTATCCTATGCTGACGATGTCCATGCATGCAGATGACATGGGAGTTATCATGAAAAAAGGCGACAATGATTTTAAGCAAGCATAAAATATAAAAGACCAATGCAAAACGATCGGAGATAAAAATCATTTGCATTGGTCTTTTATTGTTTCGTCGGATTAAATAGAACGAATCTTTTGATAGATACGTTTGCAGCAGTTGTGATCATTAAAGGCAAAGAACTGATCCATACGTGTTCTGTACTTGTCTTTCAAACAACATCTATTTTTCATATAGGAAATTAATTGGTTAACGGTTTCGTCAAGAGAATAGGTTACCTCTCCGAATCCGTCCCGTTCATAATCGAAGTAGCCTTTGGTGTAGGTGTGTTCACCGGAGAAGAACTCTTCATGATCTCCTTGATAGTACAGGATCGGTTTCCGTAAGTAAGCAAAATCAAAGACAACAGAAGAATAATCTGTCAGAATCAGATCGCTTTTCGCAAAAGTATCACGATAGGAAAAATCTTTGTCCAGAACTTTTACACTGGATGGAAGATGGAAATAGGAGATAAAATCCATCATGTTGGGATGCGGTTTAAAAGCCAGCGTATATCCCAGTTGTCTGGCCGTTTCATTCAGACGCTGGTTCTGGAAAAGTTCCCGGTAAAAAGTGACATAGGCGCTGTCAGCCAGACCGGGAAGAGCCACCCAATGACCGTCTGCGGTCAATGAACCTAAAAGTGTATTGCGCCAGGTAGGCATGACAGTGATCATTTTTTCCGGTGCGTTATATAACCGGTCATGGCGGGGCAGTCCGGTAAGCCATACTTCACGTTTGGTATAAGCATAGTCAGGAGCAGCAACAGACATATATTCCGGTTTGGCTGTTGTTATAAAACCACGTATATTTTTGTTATATCGGTTAAGCCAGCTGGATAGATCATCTTTTATTACGCCATGCTGAAGAAAAATGAAAGGCTTCTGAACAGCCAGGTCCTTGTAAAGAGGATTCTGGTCAGCATATGGCTGGATGTCCGAATTATTTGCCTGCGAAGAAATAATACAGTCGGCCTGAAAATACAGGCGTTTATGTTCCGGGCTGCCTGGTGAGATGACAGGCCCGATGGCCTTCAGTCTTTCATAATCTCTGGAATTTTCGGAAAGTACAAAATAACTCCGGACAGACAGGCGGTGATGCTTTCGCATATAAATAAAGAAGGCTTCCCCGTTGTCGTCTGCCTGATCATAACGGTCACTGATCAGCCATATGGGACGATGGAATTTGTGTGTATGTGCCAGAGCACGCAGCTGAATATCTGCTTCGCTGTATTCCCCGGAATTTCTCACCTCATCAAGAAAAGCAGCCTCCTTTTCCTGAATAAGCTTTTTGTCCGCTTTTTCCAGCAATATCGTGGATTTCCTGAATTGAAGAATATAGGAATCAATAAGACCATACGCGTTGGAAAAAGTGGTGTCTAAAGGCACGTACTTGTAAAAACGATATTTGAATGGACGTACATTCATATGATCATATGAAAAAAGAATCTGCACTTTGGTAAGTGCTTTTTGAGGATCCAGAGTGAACTGGCAGCAAAATCCCTGGCGTCTGAGAACCAGTTCCCCGAGACAGCATCTGTCTTCATGATAGTCAGTCAGTGTGCAGGGATACTGTTCACCATTGACCTGCATATAGGGAGTCACTTCGTGCATGACAGTGGGAAAGTAATTGACAGCTCCTTCAATCGTACACAGGGAATCTTTGATAGAGATAAAGTAAATGGAAACAGGGCTGCGTTTCATATCATAAACTTTCTGACCATTAAAGCATATCTGAATATTGTTTTTTTCCGGAATGAATTCCGGAAGAGTTTTGTGTTTTTCCTTTAAAATATAGAGCTTCTGCTCGGCAAAGGTCCGTTTCTGAGCCAGAAGGACATTATCGTCTATATAACTGTAAACTTTTAATAAGGTGTCCATATAATGCTTTTTTTCTGCTTCATTCATAACGCTGTCTGGAATATGATCCACTCTGAGACGCAGTTGCAGGTCATAAGCTATGGTAAATTGAACAAAAGAGGGCACTTCTCCACATGTCTGTATACAGTCGTGAATAACACCAAGACAGAAATAATCCAGATAGGGCTGATACCACCTGGGATTGAACTTGGTGTTTTGGGTGGCAGAAACTTCACCACTGGCATGGCGGCGATACCAGTATATGGCCTCGCTGACAACACCGAGCTTCCTTTTTTTCAAAAGTAAGGGCAACAGTATGCGGGCATCTTCGGCATAGGCAAGACGTGTATCAAACTGAATATCTTTAGCCACTTCAGACCGGATGAAGGTGGAAGACATAGACATGGCTACATAGTTAGGATGCTCTTCAAGATCCGCAACATATGTTTTTTTGCGGAAAAAATTTAACAGATGTTCATCATTTCCGCCATCGAAATAGATCATAGGGATGACAACGGCATCGGTCTCAGCTTCGTGTTCCTGGAAAAAATGATATACGTTTTCCAGCGTTTCAGGACTTAGTTTATCGTCAGAATCCATAAAGTTGAGATAACGTCCCTGTGCATAAGGAAGACCGGCATTTCTGGCAGAAGATGCCCCGCCGTTTTTTTTGTGTACGATCTGTATATTTTCATGATCTTTTGCAATAGTGTCTGCCAGAACCGGAGTATGATCAGTGGAACCATCATCTACAATGATCAGCTGGATATTGTCGAAACCGATGGTTTGCTCTTTTAAGCTGTCTACGGCCTCCGCCAGATATTGTTCCGCGTTATAAGCTGCCATTATGATGGAAAAAATATAGGAATGTGTCATAGAAAGACCTCCTGTGTCGAATATTGTATGTTATTTTAACACAGGTGCACTGTATCCACAAGGCAGGAAGGGAGGGTCAAGTGAAAAAGAAAAGAAAAAGAAGACAGAAATCTTGCTTTTCCTTTATATCTTTAGTATAATATCCTATCGAGTGTCATCAGGCGTATTTTTTGCGCCCTGAAATAGCCGAAAACAAAATACATATATATAAGGAGGAATATCGTTGAAGCGTTTTATAAACGATGTGAAAAAACACTGGAATTATACATGCTATGCAGCGAAGTCCCAGTTAAAGACTGAAGTGGCCAATTCTTATCTGAACTGGCTGTGGTGGGTGCTGGAGCCGTTTTGCTTCATGCTGATCTATGCCTTTGTATTTGGCATGCTGTTTAAGAAAAAGCTGCAGTATTTTAATATCTATATCTTTATCGGCCTGGCTTTCTGGGACTTTTTTAACCGCTGTATGAAGAGCTCGGTTCGTATGGTCAGAAGAAACAAGCCGATCGTTTCCAAGGTGTATCTGCCTAAATTTATGCTGATCATTTCCGATATGATGGTCAATGGATTTAAGATGCTGATCTGTTTTGGTATTTCCTTTGTCATGATGATCGTATACCGCGTACCAATCAGTTACCGTATTGTGTATATGATACCGATTCTGATCGTGGGTATTATCTTTACATTTGGATGTGCCTGTATTTTACTGCATCTGGGCGTATTTATTGACGATATGTCCAATGTAATTAATATTGTGCTTCGCTTTGTCTTTTACCTGACCGGTATTTTCTACAGCATTGAGCAGAGTTTTCCGAAGCCGTACAGAACGATTCTGTTAAACTGCAATCCGATCGCATGTATCATCAAT
>JAHZHB010000145.1:0-3406 GCA_019420465.1 Lachnospiraceae bacterium | reverse complement strand
CGGTGTATCATGTACTGCCAGGATCCGGGATTCCATGTGCTTGAGGCATGGTTTGTTGTATCTGTACTGCTGGCCGTTTTCGGTGTGCGTACGATCTACCGTGGCGAAAATACCTATGTAAAAGTGATTTAATGAGGATAAAACTATGGATGAAATAGCAATTACCGTCAAGGATCTCAAGATCCGTTACAAAAGCGTACAGGCCTATTCAATTAAAAAAAGTCTGCTCCGTATGAAAAATGCAGAGACAAAGGAGTTTGAGGCCGTTCGTGGTATCAGTTTTGAAGTAAAACAGGGAGAGATCCTTGGCATTACCGGTAAAAACGGCAGTGGTAAATCCACAATGCTCCGTGCGCTTGCCAATATCTTTTCCGCGGATGAGGGCAGTATTGATCTGCATGGACATTCGGTATCTTTACTGGCTATCGGTGTGGGTTTTATGAAAGATCTGACCGGGCGTGAAAATATCATGCTGTCCGGTATGCTTCTCGGCTTTACGGAGGAGCAGGTACGTGAAAAAATGCCGGAGATCATTGATTTTGCAGGCCTTGGCAAGTTTATTGATATGCCGGTACGTACATATTCAAGCGGTATGTACTCCAAGCTGGCTTTCTCCATCACAGCGATCCTGGAGACAGAGATTATGCTGATCGATGAGGTGCTGTCTGTAGGTGATGAGAAATTTAAGAAAAAGAGTTATAAAAAGATGAAGTCTCTGATCTCAAACAGAGACCGTACGGTTGTTATCGTATCACATAACCTGAATACGCTTGAGGAGCTTTGTGACCGCGTGCTCTGGATGCATGATGGCAAAATGAAAAAGATCGGTGAGCCGCACGAAGTGCTCGAAGAATACCGTGAGTTTATGGACAAATAAAGTGGTGGCAGTATGGAACAGAAAATACTGGAAAAACTGAAAATGGTAAAGCTGTCGGATCTTATCCATATTTTTAAGTTCCTGATAGCCCTGCCGCTTTCTTTGATCTACAGGCAGAAGCACAGGGATCTGTGGCTGATCTGTGACTATGAAATGGAGGCCAGAGACAATCCGTACTGGCTGTTTAAATATATCCGTGAAGTCCATCCAGAACAGGAGATCATCTATGCGATCAACCCGAAATCACCGGATCATGCCCGTGTGGCAGCCCTTGGACCGACAGTGGCATATGGCAGTCTGAAACACTGGATCTGTTATCTGGCAGCGTCAAAAAACATCAGCTCGCAAAAGGGTGGCAAGCCGAACGCAGCTGTATGTTATGCGCTGGAGGTATCCGGACTGTTAAAAAATACCAGAATCTTTCTGCAGCACGGCATTATCAAGGATGATCTGTCGTATCTGTACTATAAAAATACGAAGATGCGTATGTTTGTAACATCCGTGCCACGGGAGTACGAGTTTGTCCGTGATACCTATGGCTACCCGAAAGGCTATGTGCAGATGCTGGGACTGGCGCGCTATGATAATCTGTTTCCGGTACAGGCAAAAGAACGGTTTATTCTGGTCATGCCTACCTGGCGCAAATGGATCGCTCATACCGTGGCACATTCGCTTGAACATGTGGACAGCTTTGAAAAAACAGAGTTTGCACAGGCGTGGAAATTTTGTGACAGATCTTGGCAGACAGAATATTAAGCTGATCTTTTATCTGCATCGCAATATGCAGAAGTTTGCCGGCTATTTTGCCGGTGTCAATGACAATGTAACGATAGCAACATGGCCGGAGTATGACTGTCAGCAGCTGATGAAAGAGGCTCTGTGTATGATCACGGATTATTCCAGTGTGGCCATGGATATGGCGTACATGCGAAAACCGGTGCTGTATTATCAGTTTGATTATGCTATGTTCCGTGAGGGACATATGGGGCTTGGATACTATGATTATCACAAAGACGGATTCGGTCCGATCTGTGAGGACAGTGCACAGCTGGTAGAAGAGCTGAAAAATACGATGGCACGTGACTATGTGATGGAAGAAGAATATAAAAAACGCTGCGATGCATTCTTTTATTTCCATGACATGGATTACTGCAAACGTAATTATGAAGCGATAAAGGCAATATGATCACTGGCTGGCTGTGCATACTGTGCACAGCTGTATGTTACCGGGCAGTTAACAGATGTCTTTTGTGGATAAAAGACCTGAAGAAAGGAAGAGGTGTGGAAAACGCATGAAACATACAGCACAAAAACCTATTGATTTTGTGATCATCTGGGTGGATGGAAACGATCCGGCATGGCGTGCCGTTAAGAATCAGTATGTGCCCAAACCGGTAGGAGAGGATGATCAGGAAGTGCGTTACCGCGACTGGGATAATCTGCAGTACTGGTTTCGTGCAGTAGAAAAGTATACTCCGTGGGTCAATAAGATCCATTTTGTAACCTGGGGGCATCTGCCGAAATGGCTGGATACCACCAATCCGAAACTCCACATCGTCAACCACAAAGACTATATTCCAAAAGAATATCTGCCGACATTTAATTCCCATACGATTGAGCACAATCTGCACCGTATCGAAGGATTGGCGGAACAGTTCGTCTATTTCAATGATGATATGTTCATCAATAAACCGATGAAACCGGAAGATTTTTTCGTCGATGGCAAGCCATGTGACACTTTTGCTATGGACTGTATCTATTGGGGCAAAGACAGCGCTGGACCGTACAACGGCAATGATATGGCCGTGATCAATACACATTTTCCGAAAAAGCAGGCGCTGTTGAAAAACTGGAAGAACTGGTTCAGGCTGCGTTACGGTGCCAAGCATCTGTATCGCACACTGGTACTGCTTCCATGGGCGTGGTTTCCGGGATTTTACTATCACCATCTGCCGAACAGCTTTTTGAAATCCACCTACGAGGCCGTCTGGGCCGCTGAGCCGGAGATCATGGACGAAACCTGCAAATGTAAAATCCGCTCCACGACGAACGTCAACCAGTGGTTATACAAATACTGGCAGCTTGCCTCCGGTAATTTCTATCCGCGAACAGCCAAGATCGGCCGCTGCTACCACATCAAAGATCAGAACGTATACAATCTGATCGATTCGATCAAGCATCATACCGATGCCATGATCTGTATCAATGATACAGCCAAAACTGTCAATTTCGAAGAAAAAGTACAGCTTGTCAAAGACGCTTTCGAAAGCGTACTCCCTGACAAATCATCTTTCGAACTTTAAGTATATCATAATCAGAAAACGGGGCGCTGCTTCTGCCTGCGAGGGTATGAGGGGGTGTCCTGTTTGTTTTCAAACGATCCAAAGTGGGGTTTTAGCCAGGACGAGATCCAGTGCCTGCGTCGACTTATGCGCGAGCCCGCTTTAGCGAGCGCATTAGTCAGAGTTGGCACTTAGCCTGGCCTGGCGTTGCACTTGTTTGAAAACAAACAGGACACCCCCTCATACC
>JAHZHB010000144.1 GCA_019420465.1 Lachnospiraceae bacterium | reverse complement strand
GAATTTTCGAGGATTGTATTTATGTGTTTCACTGTTCAGTTATCAAGGTTCTCATTCGCTGCTCTCTCGAAACAGCTTGTTTACTATATCACAGCTGTTTGTCATTGTCAAGAACTTTTTTTGAAGTTTTTTCTTTTCTTCTTTCGAAGCTCTTTCGCGACAGCCAGTCCAATATATCACATCGATTATTCGATGTCAACACTTATTTTTATCTTTTTTCGAACTTTTCAGATACGAAACTTTCAAAAAATAAGAACGGAGAAGGAGGGATTTGAACCCTCGCACCGCGCAAACGGTCTATACCCTTAGCAGGGGCACCTCTTCAGCCACTTGAGTACTTCTCCTGATGCCTGAATATCAGTTCAATATTCAATTTATCACTTTCGTGACACATCGATTAGTATACTAAACAGATGTTAATCTGTCAAGATGCAATTTCAACTATTTTCCATCTTTTTTTTATGCAGTTATCACTTAGTGCGACACCATTCTTTTGTAGCTGTGGCATAAAGGTTATTTCCCTTACTGTCAGCAACAACAATAACCGGAAAGTTCTCTACGGACAGTTTTCGGATGGCCTCTGTGCCCAGATCATCATAGGCAACTACTTCCGAGGCTGTGATACATTTGGAAAGAATCGCACCGGCTCCTCCCACAGCAGCAAAATATACCGCGTGATTTCTTACCACAGCATCCAGTACCTGTGGTGTACGTTTTCCTTTTCCGATCATACCGCGCAGGCCAAGATCCAGCAGGCGCGGAGCATACTTGTCCATGCGGCTTGCTGTTGTTGGTCCGGCAGAACCGATTGGTCTGCCTTCACGGGCCGGCGACGGTCCCATATAATAGATGATATTTCCCTCGATGGGAAAAGGAAGCTCCTTTCCTGCATCCAGAGCCTCCTGCATTCTCTTATGCGCAGCATCTCTGGCTGTATACACTGTACCGGTCAGATAAACATAGTCTCCTGCGGTCAGCTGATCTGCCTCTTGGGCTGAAAAAGGTACCTGCAGATGTTTTTCCATGGCTTTTTCTCCTTATATCGTACGCACAGCATGACGATTGACATGACAGCAGATATTTACTGCCACTGGAAGCCCTGCTATATGTGTAGCGTATGTATTAATATTTACGGAAAGAGCTGTGATCCTTCCGCCAAGTCCTGCCGGACCGATGCCAAGATCATTGATCTTATCCAGCATTTCTTTTTCCAGCTCTGCAATATAAGGGATGTCTGATGGATGATCCACCTCTCTGGTCAGGGCCTGTTTTGCAAGCAGGGCACACTTTTCGAATGTCCCTCCTATACCTACACCTACAACCATGGGAGGACAGGCATTCGGTCCTGCATCCTTTACAGCTGTAAGGATGGCTTCTTTTACCCCTTCGATGCCTTCCGCCGGCTTTAACATAAAAATACGACTCATATTTTCGCTGCCAAATCCCTTTGGTGCCACCGTGATCTTTACCTTGTCCCCGGGCACGATACGACAGTGCAGCACGGCAGGCGTATTGTCCTTTGTATTTTCCCGAAGCAGAGGATCACTGACTACGGATTTTCTTAAAAATCCTTCCGTGTAGCCCTGACGTACGCCCTCGTTTACTGCCGCTTCCAGATCGCCGCCTTCGAAATGTACATCCTGACCGATTTCCATAAAGATAACAGCCATACCTGTATCCTGGCAGATTGGGATCATATCTTTTCCGGCAATATCAAGATTTTCCTCCAGCTGGGAAAGAATCTGTCTGCCAAGAGGGGATTCTTCCCTCCCGGCAGCTTCATCCAGACGTTTTTTCATGTCTGCTGACAGATAATGGTTGGCCTCTATGCACATCTCACGGATGTTTTCTGTTACTTTATCCACATTAATCGTTCTGATCATCAGTATTATCCCCATCATCTGCAGTGGTATTCTCCTCTTCTGCAGATACTTCTTCTCCCGGATCCTTTTCTCTTACCTTGGCAATGCTGGCTACGGTCACATCTTTTGCCACATTCATGACTTTAACACCTGACGTGATACGTTTCATGGCAGAGATTTCTTCACAGGAAGTACGGATGATAACACCTTCCGTTGTTATCATCATGATGTCATTGTCAACATTTACAGCCTTGGCTCCGACAACGTTACCTGTCTTATCCGTAATACGGTAACATTTCACACCTTTACCGCCACGATTCTGACGCGGGAATTCATCCATCAGTGTACGCTTGCCGTATCCTTTTTCAGAAACGATCAGCATGTAATCGCCCTGTACATTTAACTGCATACCGACAACATAATCATCCTCATCGAGAAGGATACCACGCACACCCATAGCTCCACGACCGGTGGGACGAACATCATTTTCATTAAATCGGATACTCATACCCTTATTCGTCACCAGAACAATATCTTTCTGTCCATCCGTTGTCTTGACTTCAATCAGTTCATCATTTTCCTGCAGACCGATAGCGATCAGACCCGTCTTTCGCATATTCTTAAAGGCAGACATCTGGGTTTTCTTGACGATACCTTTTCTGGTGACCATGATCAGATAATCATCATCTTTGAATTCGCTGATCGGGATCACGGAAGTTACTTTTTCTCCAGGTACCAGATGCAGTAGATTGATGATTGCTGTACCTCTGGCTGTTCTTCCTGCCTCCGGTATCTCATAGGCCTTCATACAGAAAGCTTTACCCAGATTAGTGTAGAACATCATATAGTGATGTGTTGTCGTCATCAGAAGTTCTTCTACATAATCGTCCTCGATGGTCTGCATACCCTTGATGCCACGACCGCCACGATTCTGACTGCGGAAATTATCCACTGTCATTCGTTTGATATACCCCTTCTTTGTCATGGCGATCACTGTATTTTCACGCGGAATCATATCCTCTGTGGAAATATCATAGACATCATATCCGATCTTTGTTCTTCTCTCATCGCCATATTTTTCAGCGATCTGGGAAATTTCAGTGCGGATCACACGAAGAAGCATCTTATGGTCTCCAAGAATCATCTGGTATTCACGGATCTTGTCCATCAGTTCTTTGTATTCATTTTCTATTTTTTCTCTTTCCAGACCTGTCAGAGCTCTCAGACGCATATCT
>JAHZHB010000143.1 GCA_019420465.1 Lachnospiraceae bacterium | reverse complement strand
ATTTGTTTAGATGCCGTAGGTGGCTTTGTTGTATTTGTCGATTTCGTCGTTGATGATGGGGTCGACGTGGGGGAAGAGGCATCCGGGGCCGCCGTAGGTGATACACGGGATGTAATGACCGTGAGGGCCGTAGGTTTCGCAGGCGCGTTTGACTTCGGCACGGATTTCTTCTTCGGTGGAATCGGCACGGTCTACGATGGCTGCGTCGATTCCGCCCATGAGAACCATACGACCGTCCAGCTGTTTCTGGAGTTTGACGATATCGTTCTGCGGAAGGGCGCCCTGCCAGATGTCGATGCCGAGATCTACCATGTCTTCGATGATCGGCTCGCAGAAGGAGTCGGAGTGATGCATGATGATCACACCGTTATCTTTCATATATTTGTACTGTTTTACATACTGCGGTTTGATAAACTCTCTCCAGGTCTCCGGACTTACGAACAGAGAATTTTTGGAACCCCAGTCATCATGGGTCAGGATCACATCCGGATGCAGATTATCCACGATCAGTTTTGCCAGCTGGAAACGGTATTCACCGATGGCATTGCACAGATCCATCATATCTTCCGGCTCTAACAGAAAATTCATCAGCATATCTTCAAAGCCCATCAGAAAATGCAGTCTTTCAAATACACCTGTCGGCATAAACGCCATAGCAAGGCTGCCGGAGGCTTTGATCTCATCGATTTTCTCTTTGAACGGTGCCCACAGAGCCGGATCGGATGCCTCACCGACGATATCCGGGAATTTTACCTGGGTTTTCCACTCGCAGATATCATCACAGACTTTATTATCATCTGTAACATGCGGCATAGCTGCCAGCTGATCCTGCGGCCAGAGGATGGTCGTACCAAAAGCGTCTTTTAACGGTTCCATACCGCGGTGACGGTTGCCACGCACAAGATTATTTGCCGGGTTTGGCGGGAAAAACGTGGTACCCTCGAACTGTTTGAGCAGTCTTTCCGGTTTTCCGTCTTTTTTCAGAGTTTCAAGGAAGATTTCTTTTGCTGTAGTCATATATTTTGTCTTCTCCTTTTCTTATGCTTACTAAAATTCTGTCTGCCGATGTAGCTTATATCAGCAATATATGGGATTTTCCCTTTTAAAAAGTGGCTGCATAGCAGCCACTTTTTTATCCTTTATCAGGCAAGTTTCCGGTCGATCTCTGCCTGCCACTGTTCTACTTTTTCTTTGGTGATCTTGAAGCCAACGATCAGAAGAACGGCTGCAACGATACAGAAGATTCCCGGTACCAGACCAAGTGCTATGGTCATTCCCTGACGTGCCGTACCCTGCAGGACAACGTCTTTCTGCCAGCCTACGGCTGTCAGACAGGCTGCGATGATCGTACCACGAAGGAAAACGCCGATCTTTAACGGTACGTTCTGCAGACCCATGATCCATCCGGATGCATCTTTGCCTGTTTTCCATGTAGCATATACAACAGTATCTGCATACAGTGCCGGAGCAGAAGCAAAAGCGATTCCATAGAATACATTGGCCAGTACCATCAGTGCGATAACTGCTATGAAGCTTGCATACATTATCCATACCAGGATCAGGCAGATACCCATACCCAGACAGGAAATAATCATGGAAGAACGGGATGACAGTTTCTTTGCGATCGCACGCATAACGTAGGCACCGATAACACCACCGATAGCGATCAGAAGTGTATATATGGTCATCAGTTTCGGATTACCTATGGCATCGCGGAAGTAATAGATCGCTGCACCGGCTGTTACAAAGTTTACACACCATTTTGCAAGGTCGGCAAGCATCAGGATCATCAGCGGCGGGTTCTTTACCAGAGAGGAGAACATCTCACCGATGCTGACGCGGTTGACATTTTTCTTAACATCTGTTTCTGTTTCGATCTCTTCGTAGCCTTCTGTCATCTTGAAGTGTGCATAGTAGGTAACTACCATGATCAGGCCAAGGCAGAATGCAACAGCTGCAAACTGGTTTTTCTCACCTACAAAACCGGCGAGAACTGTAGCGAACGGGAGTCCAAGGTAGGAAAACAGCATGCTGCCGATCTTATTCCATGCTGCACGGGAAGATGCTAATGTTGCACGGTCTTCCGGAGTCTTACCTACGACTTTGACCAGTGTGGCATTGGATACATAAGCGAAGTTCCATGCCACATGGGAAGAAATCGCTGCAATACAGATGATCACTGCGGAAAGTACGGCATTTTCACTGATTCTCACAAACATGAAAGCATACAGGAAAGGTACGATCCAGGGGATCACGATCAGCCAGGAACGATAACGTCCCCATTTCATTGCCTTGGATCCGTTGATGATACCACCATAGATCCAAGAAAGGCAGGCATCCACGATGGAACAGACAGAACTGATCACACCTGCGATAGCCGGAGCAAATCCACCAAGTCCTGTTAAGAAGGACATAAAGTAGAATGTCTCCACATTACTCATCAGTACGAAGCCGGCATCACCGACACCGAAAAAATACTTGAGGGCTGTACTCAAACCCTTTTTCTGAGTGGTTTTCGGATTGTTTTCACTCATTTTCTCTTTTCTCCTTTCGAGACTGGCTTCCGCCCTTTTGGCGGTCGACGTTTGTTTATGGTCAAAGTATAAATCACTTTTTCCGGTTTGAAAACTCCGCATATCGTTCCAATTTTTTGCTTTCTTTCCTACTTTTTGTACAGTACTGTTTGACAGATTGCACAAACCTGTGCTATGGTGATCTTAGTGATTTTTTATCAGAAAAACCTTGATTTTATGCAGGAGAATAGCTATGACTAATACTTTGCCGGATCTTGATTCCTATTACTTTCATCTGAGTACCCAGATACTTTTTGACACCTTTGCTGACTCTTCCTTGGACATAATGTCTTATAATGAGTCCGGTGAACTGCATCTGGACGGTGTACGCCTTTATCAGAAAAACAAGATTCTTCACGCCAACTATGTCTATGTGCTGCAGGCGTCCCAGTGCAATGCTTCTCTGTCAAATTATGCTGACATCTGCTTTCTCGTTGCAGGGACGACCGATGTCACCTTTTTCCATCCCAGCTCCACAGTACTGATGGTTGGTAAGGAAAATGACCTGCCGGAGATCATCAATCTGGCACAGCAGACTTTCGAACGCTACAGTAACTGGGATCTCCAGCTGCATCTGGCCATGAATGCCGACAATCCGATCGAAGATATGCTCAGTGCCAGCTTAAGTATTTTCAACAATCCGATCTTTGTCCATGATACAAACTACTATATTCTGGCCTGCCCGAGACAGGTACCCGGTATGTCTGTCTGGGAACGTGACAAACGGACCGGACGTCTGATGGTCCCGCTGACGCTGATCCACGACTTCAAATTCGAGATGGAGTATATGCGTACGCTTACTACCACCGGTGTGGATACCTATGCACAGGATACCCGCGGCTACCGCATTATGTACCGCAACCTGTTTATCGGAGACAATTATGCCGGCCGTATCTGTGTTGATGAGCTACAAAGTGCCTTTCTCCCCGGTACGGAGGAAACGCTGGAATATCTGTCCACGCTGATCGAGCTGTGTATCTTAAACCGCAATGTATTCCGTACAGACATGGGTACAGATCCCCGTGAATTCATGACAACTATTCTGGACAACGAAACGCCAGACATCGGCAAAGTACAGGATTTTCTCGTCTACCAGGGCTGGAACAAAAACGACCGTTATCTGTGTCTGCGTCTGGAAGCCGGAGCCAACACAGAACAGATGCACTCCGCCATGGCCACGCTCGGCCATATCGAACTGCAGATTCCTGACGGCTGCGCTTTCGTCTACGAACAGGGTATCGCTGTCTGTGTCAATCTGTCCTGCAAAAATTCTTCGATTTCTGAGGTGGTCAGTGGTCTGGCTATCATCCTGCGTGAAGGGCTCTTTAAGATGGGTGTCAGCTCGGAGATCCACGATTTTCTGTATTTCCGTCAGGGTTACATCCAGGCCAGAGCGGCGCTTCGTCTCGGACGTCAGAGCGGCAGTATGATCTGGTGTTACCGCTTTAATGATTATATGATGGATTATGTGCTGGACCGCAGTATCCAGCTGATCTCACCGACACTTCTGTGCTCCCCGAAGCTGCGCATTCTGAAACAGTACGATGAGAAAAACCACACAGAACTTTATCATACCCTGCAGGTCTACCTGTCTCTGGAGCGAAACGTTCTGCAGACAGCCAATCATCTGTTCATTCATCGCAGTACTCTGTTTTACCGTCTTGAGCGCATCCAGAAGCTCACTAAAGCCAATCTGGACGATGCCAGAGAGCGCCTGACACTGCAGTATTCCTTTGCTCTGATGGAGCTTGTGAAAGAACCGGAAGATTAAAAATGAAACATATATCCCCGTTTCTCACATTGATATTTTTTTGTCACAGTGATATACTATAAAGATGTCATTATGTCAATTTAAACATATATAGTATGTATGGGAGGGGTTCCATGCCAAATATCGCTTTTTTTGTCAAACAGTTATCGGTTCACATTATCCGGAAACATATCAGTTATGCTGATATCAGTTCTTCTGTCAGTCTGTCTCTGTTTGATGCCGATGTTATGGATATCCATGACAACAATCTGTATATCGGTTCAGCAGACAATGCCGTAGCTTTGTTTTCGCAGCTGTCAGATACTGAACCGGCCACTATTTTTCTCAGCCAGGATAATCCCTGTCTGCCGACTTATTTTGACTGTCCGTGGAATATTATCTCTACAGATCTTCCATTGATCGATCTGTACAGCCGCATCAACACCCTTATGCGTTCCTACAGAGACTGGAATCGTCTGCTCACCAATGCTATGCGTGAAGACAAAGGTATCGGACACATCGTAGAGCTGGCCGGAGGCATGCTGAACGGTCATATTCTTTTGTTTAATCCCGGAATGCATCTTCTGGAATCCACACATTCGGATATCTTTTCAGATCCTATTGTGGAAGAAGCAGTTACAGATGGTTTTCTTTCCTATGAAACTATGCAGAAGCTGACAAACGAATCGTATAAAAGTCCTCTGTATCCCAATGAAGTCCGTCATCTTTGTCCGGAAGATTCCGAACATCAGTACTATCTGCACACCATCAAACATCATGGTAATGAAATAGCAAAGCTGATCTTTGTACTGAATGATGGGGATTATCATCTGGATATCGCCAATATGATTTCTCATATGGGAAGTGTACTTCGGCCTCTCCTGATACAGAACAGTGATATTTTAAGCATTTCGGGCAATCACTTTGCCAGTCTTTTAAATGATTTTGATACAAACAAACCCTTAAGTGGTGTGGAAATACGCGACAGGATCCGTTTTCTTCCCTGTCCCGTCAGAAAATATATCCGCTGTTTTATTGTAACCTTCTGTACAGAACAGCCCTCTTCTTCCTATAACCTGCTGCTCAGCCGTCTGGCGCAGCTGCTTCCGGGAACAAATATGACGATATGGAATAATTCGATCATCATCCTGCAGTCTGCGGACAAGCAGGAGTTTCAGAATATTTCTGCAGTCAATATGGATGTATGGAATGCTCTGCTTGATGAATTCCAGGCCAAAGCCGTGATCTCTAATTCCGTCAGTACCTATGATTCTTTTCGAACCATCTACTATCTGACGCTTCGTCTATCCAAAATTCTCAGCCGTATGCATATTACAAATCCATACCGCAATATGATTTTTTATGATGATTACGCCCTGTATCTGGTCATCGATATGGCAGCAGAACAGTTTCAGCATAAGCTCAGCAGTAATGACATTATTCTTTTTGCCGCCCCGGTGGTCATTACCCTGACCAGATATGACAAGCAGCATAACACCAACCTGCGTGATGTGCTGTATCATTACATCCGCAACGGACGAAGCGTGTCCAAAACT
>JAHZHB010000142.1 GCA_019420465.1 Lachnospiraceae bacterium | reverse complement strand
GCAACAGACGGAAATCCTGGAACACACAGCCGATACCACGGCGGAATTTCGGGATCTTTCTGCGGCGCAGCTTATTGACCTCAAAACCATTGACCATGATCTTACCGGATGTTGCCTCCAGCTCCTTTAACAGAAGCTTGATCAGTGTTGATTTACCGGAACCACTGTTGCCTACAATAAATACAAACTCTCCCTTATTAATATGTAAGGATATATTGTTAAGGGCAGGCTGTCCTTTTGGATTATAGGACTTTGTAACGCCTTCCAACGTAATCATATTACTCCTCCTTAGTACACGTATGCTCCCCATCGTGTTTTTCTCACTGATTGTAAACCATTTTCCTCAAATTGAAAAGGGATTCTGTAACATTTTTAACATTTTCATAATATTTTCACGGATTTTCCTGCTGTTGTCAGCAGACAGTTTTCCATGAGTTCACCGTTTTATTATATTTCATCCTATACGACGATTTTATTCTTCCAGCTGTTTTGCCAGGTATCTTCCGGTCACTTTGGAAAAATTGTTCAGATCCCGGATATAGGCAAAATCTCTGCCAAAGATCTTTTTTTCTGCTTCCAGATCTTCTTCTTCACCGGCAAAGATCCCCAGCACAGCCACACCATTGTTTCGTAACCCCCGGACCTCAGCCGCTGTATCTTTGATCGCATAATCACCACAGTAAGCTGCCGGATTTCTCGCATTCGGCCGGTTTGCGATCACATCGTACGGACGCCCGTCACTTAAGAACAGCAAAATCTTTTTCTCTTCCTCTCTGGCAAGAAGATCCCCTGCAGCTGCCCGAAGAGCCAGTCCATCCCTGTTATTGGATCCCGTGTTAAAAGCCAGAATGCCACTGTCTGCTTCCGGAGGATCATCATAATCCCTGTACTGCTGCAAAACCGTATAATCCCAGAAGGTGCAAAATCCCGTTACACGATGCGCGATCCCCACATTGCTCAGTGCTTTTGTCAGGATATAGGCCTGTATCGCCACCTGTGACTGACGTACGCGCTGTGAACCACTGGCATCGATCAGGATTTCTACCACCAGCTCCTGCTGCCGTTCCTTCTGTTCCCGGATAAACAGCTTTGGATCACGCACCCGGCCGACCTTCCAGAGCTTCGAAGCTACTAATGTACCACTGTCCGATGGCAGATAATTAACTTCATTTTTCAGCACCATCGTCTTTTTTAAAAGATCTGTCAACGTCTGGATATTCTGACGCACCATGGTAAAATGCTGTTTTAGATAATCCTCATTCCTGCGCTTTTCCCGGCCGGCATACATATACTGATAGTTACGCAGCACCGGAGATGCTAAAATTCCCTTCGTATAATACACACCACAGTCCGCATGCACACCCTTACAGTACTGGTAATTCTTCTTTTTTTCCTCCAGCGGAGTCATGTAGGTACGGCCAAAATTCTTTTCAATATAGCTGTAGACTTTTGCAAAATCTTCTTCTGTCACATAGGTAATCTTCTTTTCCTGCGCGGTCGCTTCCTTTTTTTCTTCTTTTTCTTCCGGATGATGGGTGGCCATCATCTCCCGGCTCATCCGTTCCAGCAGATCCTCAAGATTTTCCTCGATCATCTCTTCTGACAGAAAATCTTTCCAGTCAAAATCCTGCATTTCCTCGATCGTCACCGCCAGCACATCCTGAAGCGTGCCGTGTTCCCGCAAAAAGGAAGGGTCCAGCCACTGATTGTACAGCTCATCGATCCGGGCGATCAGTTCATCCGTCTCCGTAATCCCACTGATATCCTCCAGAAGCTCCAGATCCTGTTCTCCCTTTGCCGACTGCATGCGGTATGTTCCCAGGATATGCTGTATCCAGATAAGCTTCGCTCTCCCCATCCGATGCATGGCCATCTGCGCTTCATCAGCAGCCAGGATTGCCTGATAGGCTCGTTTTCGTACCGATACACTGCCCGGCCGGTCTGCAGCGATCTTTGGGCTCACCGCTACCTCCATACAAAGCTGGGACAGATATAAAAGCTTCGTTTCATCCGCACCCAGATAGATCTTTTTGATCAGATACAGACTTAATGCCTCCTGATCAAAATACCGCGCCCCTGCCCCCTGCTTGATGGCATCATACAGCGCAATATCCGGAGCCTTACGGTACAGAACGATATCCGGCCTGGCAGTGACTGTATAATCTCCGCAGATCGTCCAGACCATATTTTTTATTCTGTTTTCTATTTCCAGCTGATACGTTGTAATGTACTCGCTGCTGTGCTCTGTCTGCTCCATACTCTTCCTCTCTGTATCAGAATATATCTGCCGGACTCCACTCCTCGGGGATCCGCACATTGACCACATCCTGTACGATGTCCTTCTCAAAAGCATCAAAACATTTATTTACAATACCCATCTGCATGGCCTTTACAGGTGCCAGTCCACAACGGATCGTCTTTAAAGCCGCGATCAGGCCGCGCAGATCCAGTGCTTTTGTGGAGATTTCCCCGTTTTCCGCTTTCTTTTGCAGATCCAGAAAGACACCGATAAACTGTGACAGTTTTTCCTGATTCGCCGTCGGAAAATCCTTTCGCAGGATCTTTTCCAGTGTCTCTTCCGACTGCTTTGGCATCTCGATGACCATAAAGCGGGATACCAAAGCTTCATTTAACTCTCTCGTACCGGCATAACCATGGTTCATCGTCGCAATAAAACGGGTGGCTTCATCCAGGTACATCCGGTCATAGCCCGGGATATCCATGTACCGTCTGTCATCCAGCACCGCATGCAGCACGGATACAGCATCGTTTTTTGCCATATTGATCTCATCCAGAATACCAAAACCACCCTGCTCGGCACACAGACAGATACTTCCCTTACGAAGCTCTACCTGATTGTTCCGGAACGTATCTGTACCGATCAGCTCTGCACTGCCTGTCTGCACGTGAAACGACACATTATAGGACGGTCTGCCGAAAATATAGGCCAGATTCTCCGCCAGTACATTTTTACCCGTTGCTTTCGGTCCGGTCAGGAGAAGGTTTTCTCCCTCCAGAAGGCCTGTGATCGCCATCGTCAGGATCTCCTTGCCATAAAACGGCATGACCGGTTTTCTGAGCCGTTCTGTGGCCTCCTCCGAAAGCGGATGCCTGCGTCGAAAGTCCAGCACTTTCTGTATCAGTCCGTCATCTATCTCCTGCTCCTTAAGCATAGCTTTAATATCCTCTTCCTGTGTTATCTGAAGGCTGTTTTTTTCTTTCTGCATATCCATCTTGGTCATATGTGTCATCTCCTTTATCTGTCTGCCTGACATTCATCTCATGGCATAACATTTTGCCTGTTCATTCTATATTTGCACATCTGTCTGTTCTTTTCCGCCGTTTTTCAGAAATATGTTTCCAAAAACTCTTGCTTTTTCTGTCACATCTTCTGATTCCGGCACTCTGTTTTCGATTTTAGCATATCCCCTGTCGCTTCACAAGAAGTCCCAAACTCTGCCTTTATCTGTCATATCTCTTTTTTGTACGATATTGTATACCATTTTGTGCAATTTTTCATGTGAAGACTTTCAAAAAACGTCCAAAAAGCTGTTACTTTATTGACAATCAACTATTTTATTGCAATTTTTGTAAAATATATTGCATTTTTCGCTTCTTTGCATTAAAATGTCAAAGTCGAAACAAATCTTGCATAAATGTATAAACAAAAGGGAGAATCGCGAAATGAGTTATGTAGATGAAGTACTCGCAAGAGTAAAAAAACAGAACGCTACTGAACCGGAATTCTTACAGGCCGTTGAGGAAGTACTCGAGTCCTTAAGACCGGTCATCGACGCTAACGAAGACAAATACCGCAAAGAAGCTCTGTTAGAGCGTCTGTGTGAGCCGGACAGACAGATCAAGTTCCGTGTACCGTGGGTAGATGACAAGGGTCAGGTACAGGTTAACACAGGATACCGTGTACAGTTCAACAACGCTATTGGACCGTACAAAGGAGGACTTCGTCTCCATCCATCCGTAAATATCGGTATCATCAAATTCCTTGGATTTGAGCAGATCTTTAAGAACTCTCTGACAAGCCTGCCGATCGGTGGTGCCAAGGGTGGTTCCGATTTCGACCCGAAAGGAAAATCTGACCGTGAGATCATGGCATTCTGCCAGAGCTTCATGTCAGAGCTTTACAAATACATCGGTGCTGACGTAGATGTACCGGCTGGTGACATCGGAACAGGTGCCCGTGAGATCGGTTACATGTTCGGTCAGTACAAAAAACTGAAAGGCACATACGAAGGTGTCCTGACAGGTAAAGGCTTAAGCTACGGCGGATCTCTCGCCCGTACAGAAGCTACAGGTTACGGTCTGCTTTACCTCACAGAAGAGCTGATGAAATGCCACGGCGAGTCCATGGAAGGCAAGATCTGCTGCGTATCCGGTTCCGGTAACGTTGCTATCTATGCCTGTGAAAAAGCTCAGCAGCTGGGTGCTAAAGTTGTTACTGTATCTGATTCCACAGGCTGGGTATACGATCCGGAAGGTATCGATATCGCCCTGCTGAAAGAGGTTAAAGAAGTTCATCGTGCACGTCTGACAGAGTACGCTGAGAAGAGACCGAGCGCACAGTATCATGAGGGACGTGGCGTATGGCAGATTAAATGTGATATCGCTCTTCCGTGTGCTACACAGAACGAGCTGCTGATCGACGATGCCAAACAGCTCGTTGCCAACGGCTGCAAGGCTGTTTGCGAGGGTGCTAACATGCCGACCACTCTGGATGCTACCAAGTATCTGCAGGACAACGGTGTACTGTTCGTCTGCGGTAAAGCAAGCAACGCCGGTGGTGTAGCTACATCCGCACTGGAGATGAGCCAGAACTCTGAACGTCTGAGCTGGACATTCGAAGAAGTAGATGCAAAACTGAAAACTATCATGGTAAACATCTACCACAACATCGATGACGCAGCTAAACGTTACGGTATGGAAGGCAACTACGTAGCCGGTGCCAATATCGCTGGTTTCGAAAAGGTTGCTGATGCTATGCTGGCACAGGGTATCTGCTAATCCCTATGTATATACGAAGCTCCGGTCACACCGATTTGGTGTGCCGGAGTTTTTTTATGCGAACAGGGAAAATTTAAAGTCCGTGCTTGCATAAGATTAGGTGACTGCCGCAATAATTATAAGGAATTTGTAAATCATATTTCTTGTAGTTTTTTCATTCCTGGCAAAATACAATCCTAATATTCTATCTTTTTTCGATTCTCAAAAACACAGAAACATATAATAAATGCAAAACAAGTTCCAATTATTCCATACAATAAAATAGTGCCGTATAGCGTATCTCCTTGTTCCTCGTATCCTTCTCCGCCTGTTAAATCTGCTTTCTCCGTTGCCGCCTTTTTATCTGATATTTTCGAAAACTCACTTAAAGAATATACTTTATTTTGTTTCAACATCATTTTATTATCAGATTCTACTGATCTTGATGTTGCATTATCTCCATAGATGATATCGTCCTCCAAAGATACAGCACCTATAATCTCATCCTGTTTCGTCAAAACAGCAACTGGATAATGAATGCCTGGTTCTCCACCAAAAAGCAAAATATTATCATATCCCGAAATATCATTTTTTGACAGGGTCTGCACTAAATTGTATAAATCTGAATTTTCATTATTTTTATATAACGAACCTGCCACAGCACGCCATCTACCTTCTGTATTTTTGCTAACTTCTACAAGAACTGTATTTGTATTACTTACAACCGGTACTATCCAAACTTTCTCTGCCTGCTGAGCTATTTCTAATACTTCTTTCGTATTTGTGGGACATTGTTCCAACATATTTGCATCTACATATACCAGATAGGCATTCTCATAATCTACACTTTCATTTGCAGTATCAAACCCATCTCCTGCAAAACAATCAGCCATATCCACAATATCTTTCTCCACTGCCCGTATACTTGTTTCATCATCAGTGCCTAAAAGTAATTCTGTTTTGGGCAAAATATGAGAAATTTTATAATCCGCAAATACCGTTCTTACTCCGATCATCCCCGTTGCAAGTATAAGCAATCCAATTATAGCTTTTGTTATGATTTTCATGACTTTTTCACCACCTTTTATTTAATAATATACTGTATGCGTTATTTTTCCTGTACCACTTTTAAATTTTGCTTTACTTTTCAAATCATTATAAGATAAATAAATTATGGGTTTATTCTTTGCCGGATCTACAATTCTTATTTTAGCATCATTATATCCGGAAAATACAACAGCATGTCCATCTCCATTGGTCCAAGAAATACGGCCAATCATTGGTTTTCCTGCATTAATATTATTTTTTATATTTTCCAGTGATAATAAACAGGAAACCGATTTAGCTTTTTTCTTATAGTCAGAAATATATTGGACACACGAAACCATATTTGCTACTGTTCCTGCCTTGTTGGGATATGTATCTCCCCCATATTAACCGCACTGCATCTCGTTGCGTTAATTTTGATGAGGTACCATATTTTCCAACCATTTCACTACATGCTGCCCAACACCATTTTGATTCTTGTTGTTCAACTCGACGAACTCCTAATGTTTTACTGGCCGCCTGCACATTGACTCTACTATTTAAATCATACCACCAGAAATGTATTTAATCAACGTTATTTATGTTTCATATATATTATCTTTTCTTATATATTCATTTCGCTCAACCGAATAATAAAAAGCTTCGAAACACTATTCAACCTAACAGCGTTTCAAAGCTTTTTTGCGTCAACATTCGATCTAAGCTAATTTTTCTCCGAATCTTCTATATATATTTCCGTATATGCCACATTGGCATTTAAAGCATCTCTGTATATATAATAACGACTTCCACAAAATACTAACCACACTACAACAGCAACAGTGATACCACTGTAGATCAGTTTTCGTATTCTGTCGTTCTTGCGCATTTCCTGCACCAATTCTTCCAAATTCAGTTCATGCCAGTATGAAGAGACAACCTCTGCTGGTGTCCCAAATACGTTTTCTATCTCATCCAGTGAATGGATCGGATGCTCCAGTGTATATTCCTGCACTCCGGCCAATAAATGTCTGACGTATATTTTTTCCCTTTTTCCATACTTTGGAAAGGTTTTTCGTATATTCGTCGCATATTCCTTTACGTATTTTTCCATTGTGTGCACATAAACTCCTTAGTATCTATGAAAGTTTTCCTGACGCACTGCATGTCAGTGTCACTTTTTGTGACGCAGTATCTGTCACGTTTGCTCCTGAATATAGTTTAAAAGTAGCAGATGCTGTAGCTGTTCCACCATTTTTGGAAGCAGTTGCAGTATATTTCTTCCAATGAGCATTATAGGATGCCGTGCTGACAGATGAACTTGTACACTTTGCAGACTTCCCATCATATGTATAGGATGCAGTTACTGTCACACTCCATAATTTATCCCCTGCTGCATTTTTCTTAACAGCTGTCTTTTTCCCTGATTTTGACTGGGTTCTTGCAAAGCTCTCCGTCTCTTCTATATATATTTCCAGCGAACTGCCATCCTCCATATATTCAACGGATACAGGCTCTTTCGTATCCATTGCATATGTATTCACCGGCCATTGAATCATAGCAAATAATGTCATCACTACTAATAATCCTGCAAACATTCTCTTCATCTACTTGTCCTCCTCAAATTTTTCATAATAAATGTATTCTTTACCCGTATCAGAATTCTGACTGGCCACATAGCCCGCGTATAATAAGTACTGATCCCATATGGTATAGCTAAGCAGTAAAGCCAATAGAACCGCTACGATTGCCTTTAGCCATGTGCGAATCCGCATTCTTTTATACAGTATTTTTTTCATCAGATTCATTCAGATACGCTGCTGCAACTTCCGGCGGTGTACCAAATTCTTCCACCAGATCTTCATAACTGCATCCCTCATGTTCTGTCTGGTAATACTGAGTCCGTTCCTTCATTTTCCGCAGAAAAGTTCTTTCTGTTTTACCATATAATTTCAAAAAGAGTCGTATATCCTTAATGTATCTTTTCGACACCTTATTCATTTCCTATACTACTCCCTTCTGCCAATGTCGCTGCAAGAATCTTTTGCATACCAATCTGTGTCTGCTTATATTCTTCCAGCAACTCCTGAAAGTAGCTTTCTCCTTTTTCATTCAGATGATAATATACCCTCTTCATCCGCCTGCCAACCAGCCGTTCTTCCTCTGTCACATAGCCCTGATCTGACAGCCGATACAGAATAGGATACAATGCCCCTTCCGTTACTGTGATCCGCTCCTCTGACAACTCTTTTATGGATTGTGTGATCTGATAACCATAACAATCTTCTTTACGAAGAATAGCCAGTAACAGTAATTCAATATTTCCTTTTTTAAATGAATTTTTTGCTGCCATAAATTCACCCTAATTACCCTTACATAGTATATCTGTCTTTAGATTATATTTTCAAACAACATTTGTCAATCCTTTTCTTTTTGCAATTATATTTGATTCAAATATAATTTTTTCAAAATATTATTGACACATTGTTTTTTTATATATACAATACAGATAATTCAATAAAGTTCCAACGAAAACATATTTCAAATTCTATATTTATAATGGTAGTTCAAACAAAATTACTGTTTCAAAAATGACTGTAACATTTTAAATCATTCAATTTAGTCAGAAATTTATATATTATTCCCGGGGAATCCCCCGGGAATAATATATAGAAATTCAAGGAGGATTCTATGTCTTTATTTAAGCAAATTCGACTAAATCTTTCCCGACGTTATGTGCGCACCCTGCTCTTACTCCTTGTTTTCTTTCTTACATTTGTTGGCAATCTTAGTTGTCAGTTTCTTATGACTTCTGCCGAAGCAACAAAAGACCGTATTATGAAGCAGATCGGCACTACGGTCACTCTGGATTATACCTCTGATGAAGATACATCGCCGCTTTTTACCCCGGAAATACGGTCACAGTTACTCTCTGTGCCACATGTTATCGGGTGTAACCAGCATTATTCTGATTATGCGACTCCTGTGAATTTTAAAAACTGCCGTTTTTTCTCCGGTATAGATCCATCGCAACAGGAAAACAAAATTGAAGATAATGCGGAAGCAGAAAACTATGTCGTTATTGACGGCAACACCGACGTTTCTCTTATTGAAATGTTTCGCACTGGCATTGCGACACTTCTCGAAGGACATTTTCCGGATGAAGGAACTTCTGAAGCCCTTATCTCTCGTCAGCTTGCCTCGCAGGAAAACCTGCAGCTTAAGGATAACCTGTGCTGCTTAGTCAATGGAACCACATACGCTTTCACTGTCTGTGGCATTTATGACACCACTGCAGGCTTTGAAATTACCGAAGATAATATTGTCGGAACCGCTGTATTTTCTTTCAGCCCGTACAATCGCATATATACCGATTTTTCAGTCACCTGCCAGATTTTTGGAATTTCCCCGGAAAGTCGTTATATTGACATCTATATCGATCAGCCCGACAATCTGCAGACAACTGGCCAGGCAATTAAAAATCTGCCCCTTGACTGGTCCGCTTATCGTCTTATCAATACGACACAAACCGAATACAACACGGAAGCATCCTCTACAGAAGCTACTCTTTCTGCCACCCGGTTACTGATGCAGTTTTTTTCCGTTTTTTCTATACTTATACTGACTTTCATTACCTGTTTCTGGGCGGAATCGACATGGTACGAAAGTGGTATCTTTATGGCACTTGGCACTTCCAAATGGTATGCCCTTTTACAGTATGTTCTGACTATGCTCTGCATTGCGCTTCCTGCATACTTTATTTCGGCAATACTTTGTACTCCTGCAGCCAGCTTTCTGCTGCAGAGTATAACAAAGCTTCAAGCCGTCGCCGTGGATTCTGTCTATGATCAGTTTCTCACCGGCACGGAACTTGATGTCAGTATACAGCTGATGCCATTACCACTGTCTTCTCTCCTGAAGTTTTTGTTACAGGTACTTCTGACTGTATGTTTTTCCTGTATGATTCCTGCTTACAGTATCCTGAAAATGAAGCCACGACAGATTCTTGCCAACAAAAAGGAGTGATCTATTATGTTATCTATGCATCATGTTTACTATTCTTATCATAAACACAAGAAAACATCCAATGTTATTATTGATATGTCAGCCGATTTTGAGCCGGGAAAAGTGTATGCCATTTACGGTCCTTCCGGTGCTGGAAAGACTACCTGTCTTTCTTTGCTGGGTGGCCTGGAATCTCCAACCAGCGGCTCCATTCTGTTAGATGGCAAAAATATAAAAGAAATCGGTTACAGTAATCTTCGAAAGCATGAGGTATCTTATGTTTTTCAGGATTATCACTTATTCCCCTATATGACGAGCATTGAAAATGTACAGTTGGCTGCTTCTATTTCTTCTGTACCTAAACAGGCGCAACAGGAAGAAATTATTCCGCTTTTGCACCTGCTTGGTATTGACGATGCCACCATGCATCGGAAAGTTTCTGAAATATCCGGTGGTCAGCAGCAGCGAATTGCTTTGGCCCGCGCTCTGATCAGTAAACCAACCTATTTACTGGCAGATGAACCCACCGGCAATCTGGATGCAGATAATGCAGTCCATGTGACAGATCTGCTGATCCAGCTTGCACATGAGCAGAGAAAGGCCGTCATCATTGCTACCCATGCAGAGGCCGTCAGAAATCGTGCTGATGTCAGACTTGAAATCGTTGACGGGGCATTTCGCCAGGTAGATGCCGTATGAGTTATATCCACATACTGTTTACTACAACCATCCGACGTTCAAGACATGCACTGTATCTTTTCTTTCTTACCTTTGTCTGTGCCATTCTGGGAACAACCGGGGTGTATTTCAGACATATTATCGCGGAATATAATGATAGTATTCTTACGGATACAGGATATACGCTTTCGCTTTCCCATGACGATGGTACTGTTATCCCGGCGACTATATTACAACAACTGGAAGCGCTTCCTGCTGTAGATGGGCTGAATATGATGAATTCTGCACTTTTGCAGCCAGTAAATTTTCACAACTCCGTACCACAAAATACAACCGATGTCTTTTCTACACAGGAGGCAAGTGAAATACGACTTCTGGGAAATTATGACATTACAAAGAATCTGACGTTTAAACAGCACTGTCAATTCGTATCCGGTCATATTCCCGACGCTTCCCAGTCGGGTGTCCTTATCGATGACTGGCTGGCCAGACAAAACTCTCTTTCCGTTGGTGATGCCTTAACATTGTCAGATAGTGAAAAACAATATACTTTCACCGTGCAGGGGATTTATACCACAACATCTTCCATCATAGAGGAACAGGATACAGGCGAATATACGGAATATGCAGTTACACCCTACAGTTACATTTTCTGTGATCTGGACAGCTATAACCAGATACAAAGCATTGCCCTTGATAAAGATTCTGTATCCCTGTATGGAAAAGACTTTGCAAGTCTTTCTATAATTACAGAAGAGATTCGTTCCATGGGACTTCTGGATGCCGGATATTCTCTTTTTAATGTAACAGCATACGAAACGAACTTTTCAACGGTTGCCTTTCGTTCCATGAAAACAATGGCTTCCTTAATGTCAGCGATTTCAATTTCCGTAGCTGGTCTGATCTTGTTTCTTGTCATTTTACTCTGGCTTCGAACAAACTATCACGATATTGCCATACTGCTTACCCTCGGTCAGAGCAGAGCAGCTATTATCTGGCAGTATTTTTTAAGCACTACATTTGTCGCAGGCGCTGCTCTGCTGGTTGCGGCTCCACTATGTATGTTGCTGGCATATTGGTTTGGTCCTGCCCTTGCACAGACGGCCTTTTCCATCACCGGAGCTGCCAGTGGAAATGGCGCCATTGCAGAAATTGATTCACATATGGTTGCTGCGTTACAGACTTCTCTTTCACTTGGAGATTGTCTTAGGGCGAATCTGGTCTATCTTATAATTTCCTGGGCGGGTGTTTTACTTGCTTCAGTGGAAATTATAAAATGCAGGCCACGGATATTGTTCCATTTAAAATAAAAAATTGCTGATGCTACGTTGGATAAGGTATCTTCTGTCTCACGTTCGTTCACTTGACAAATATACTGTAAAGTCTATAATAATCTAAAAATAGAAGGAATTTTGATGAAATATTCTGTCATTTAAAAAGAGGTGTATAGCGTATGAGCAAACAGGAAGTTGCCAAATATGATGAGTCGTACAATGTAGATATCCATCCTTACGAGCATCAGGTGCGGTATTACGAAACAGACCGCTCCGGTGCGGTCAGCCAGACAAATTATACGAGATGGCTGGAAAATGCCCGGATGGAGCTTCTGGATCAGGTGGGCTTTGGCTGTGAACAGCAGGAGAAGCTGCAGGTGATCTGTCCGCTTTTATCGGAAAGTATTGATTTTATCAGTCCGTTCCACTATCAGGATACGGTCGTTGTAGCGGCCCGGATGGTCAGCTATGATGGCCGGAAGATGGCGCTGGAATATCGGCTGTACGAGAAAAAGACGAAGGAACTCAAGGCCACAGCCAAGAGCCTGCACTGCTTTGTCAACTGGTCCGGTAACAGGATTTCCCTCAAGAATGTATATCCGGAGCTGGAAACGACGTTTTTTGAAATGCACTGAAAGTAGAAAAGGTACCGGCTACTGCCCCAAAGTTGCAGTGCCGGTACTTTTTTAATATGTTTTTTAAAATATTTTCTGTTACATAGCCTTCCGGTACAGCATCTCAATATCTTCCAGCTTTGAGCTTCGCGGATTAACCGCAATATTTCCGCTCTTCATGGCATCTGCGGCCATAGCCGGAATCGCTTCTGCCTTAACACCGACTTCACCCAGCGTCGCCGGAATACCGAGGATATCATTCAGATCCCGGATCTCATCAGCAAGCATAAAGCTCTCAAATTCATCTTCACCCAGCGGAATCTCTGCAATATAATTATAGATCTTTCTGTACTTTCCATGATCTGCCAGTGCATTATAATCCACGATCGTCGGAAGCAGGATTGCATTGGCTACACCGTGGGCCACATTGAAATGGGCACTCACCGGATGGCTCATGGCATGTACGTTGCCGAGTCTTGCAAAGGAGAAGGCGATTCCTGCAAACAGGGAACCCACAAGCATGGCCTGGGCTGCTTCCAGATCGCCACGGTTGGCGACATAGCGGCGGATATGACCACCGATCAGCTCCATGGCTTTCTCTGCCATGGCATCGGAAAACGGCGAAGCCGCTGTGGAAATATAAGCTTCCAGTGCGTGGATCAGTGCGTCCATACCGCAGGCCGCAGCCACACCGGCCGGTACTGTCGTGATCAGATCGGCATCCAGGATCGCATAGGTCGGCAGGATTTTGTAGCTGAATACGGTCAGCTTGTACTGACGGCTGTGATCGGTGATAACGGAAAAGGCTGTCACCTCCGAACCAGTTCCTGCCGTCGTCGGAATAGCGATCAGCGGGATAATATCGCCCGGTACTTTATGTGCACCCTCATAGTCCGTGATGCTGCCGCCATATTTAGCGACAACTCCGACAGCCTTGGCTACGTCCATCGGAGAACCGCCACCGTAGGCTACGATGAAATTTGCACCGCTCTTCTGAAACATAGCTGTCGCCTTTTCCACAGTTTCCACGCTCGGATTGCCCTCACAGTCTGTGAATGCCGCAGACTCTATCCCTGCTTTTTTCAGCAGTGCTTCACAGGCGGCAACAGCTCCGATCTTGTTTAAATGGGGGCCGGATATGATAAAGGCTTTTTTACCGCCCAGCTTTGCGGCGATCTCCGGTAATTTTTCAATCGTTTTTCTTCCGGCCACAATATTCTGCGGCACGGAGAATGAAAATTCTTCCATAGTATATGTACTCCTTTTCTTACCGTAATTGTTTTTTATGCTGCATATTTCTTCAAAACACGCTCAATAGCTTCATCAATCACCTTATCAAGTTCAGCATCGTCTGCCTCCGGCATCAACGTAGCGGCATCTTCATCAGAGATGATCTCCACCAGCATACCAAAGTTTTCTTTATACTTTCTCTTGCAGACTGCATAGAATACAACACCCAGCAGACACCAGCTGCCGACAGCCACCCATTCCTGTGCGACCAGTGTTGCGCCGGAGCCGGGAATACAGTACATCGCAACCATACAGTATGCCATACAGCAGCCAAAGTTACCGGCGTCACTGATCCAGACTAACATCTTTCTGCCTGCCAGCGGTGCGATCATGGTCACTGCACCGATCAGGATCAGAGCATTGACCGGAGTTTTATACTTCGGGTGCAGCTTGGCAAAGAATTTCGGAATCATATAAGATTCTGCCATGGAATACATTGCACGGGATCCACCGATAAAAGTCTGCCCCACCATATTGGCATTATCGCCATTGATCACGCTGGCCACAATCAGCAGGATGCCCGCACCAGCGATGATCACAGTCAGTACCGTCTGCAGCACAGCGGCCGTCTTTGCACCGATAACACCACCTTTTCAATCCAGCCGCCGCTCGATACGACCCAGCCCCAGCCGATCATGGCACCAAAGGCAATCACGAGTATATCCCAGGCACCTAATACTTTATCAAATTAGAATTTTCAAATTAGTCTTTGCAAATAACCTTTGAACCTTCACCATCA
>JAHZHB010000141.1 GCA_019420465.1 Lachnospiraceae bacterium | reverse complement strand
AACTGCGGAGCGCGACGAGCTGCTTTGAGACCGTATTTCTTACGCTCTTTCATTCTCGGGTCACGAGTCAGGAATCCGGCTTTTTTCAGAACCGGTCTGAAATCGTTGTCTACTGTAAGCAGGGCACGGGAGATACCATGACGAATGGCACCAGCCTGACCTGTGTATCCGCCACCGCGTACGGTAACGATAACGTCAAACTTGTCTGCATTATCTGTAGCAACAAGCGGCTGACGAACGATAACTTTCAGAGTCTCAAGACCCAGATACTCATCGATGTCACGTTTGTTGATAGTGATCTTACCAGTTCCCGGTACCAGATATACTCTGGCAACAGATGTTTTTCTTCTTCCTGTTCCGTAATATTTGTTAGTAGCCATGTCTTAAACCTCCTCTTAGAATGTCAGTACTTCCGGTTTCTGAGCTGCCTGCTCATGATCCGGTCCAGCGTATACATGCAGTTTCTTAATCATGGATCTTCCAAGCGGTCCCTTCGGCAGCATGCCCTGAACTGCAAGCTCGATAACCTTTTCCGGTTTCTTAGCCAGCATCTCAGCCAGAGTAGCTTCTTTCATACCACCAACATAATCGGAGTGATGATAATAGATCTTCTGCTCCATCTTTTTACCTGTTACTGCAATCTTAGCTGCGTTTACAACGATTACATAATCGCCTGTATCAACGTGAGGAGTATAAACCGGTTTGTTTTTTCCTCTTAATACCTTAGCTACCTCAGATGCAAGACGACCAAGTGTCTGTCCCTCAGCATCAACTACATACCATTTTCTCTCAATCTTATCCGGATTAGCCATGTATGTTTTCATGGATGTTACCTCCTGTTTAATCTGTTAAATGTTGATAATCTATCGCCGGTGTGAAGCCGACAGTCAGATGATGCGATAAGCTCACGCTCTCTTACATCTTCCAACGGAAAATACCTGTTACCGGGGCTTTGGCACAGATATTAACTCACCATGTCACAGTGAATTATTTTACTATACTGAGCCGGGTGTGTCAACTGTTTTTTTGCTCTGTTTCTCCATTTTTTTCTTCGTCTGGATATCTGATCCGTACAAGCGTCAGTCCCTTTGCCCTGGCTGTCGGACCGGCTTTTGTGCGGTCTTTTGCTGCAAGGATTTCAGGAATATCTTCGGCTTTTATCGCGCCTTTGCCGACCTCCAGAAGTGTCCCTGTGATGATCCGTACCATATTATAGAGGAAACCGTTTCCTGTGATCCGGAAATGGATCATATCCTCCTCATCCCGCCACAGCTTTGTCCTGTAGATTGTACGCACAGTATCTGTCACCTGTGGATTTTCTGTGGCGAAACTCTTGAAATCATGCGTGCCTTCCAGACTGGCTGCTGCCTTCTGCATGGCAGAAAGATCCAGGTTTCCATAAATATGCACGCTGTTTAACCGTCTGGTCGGGTCCGGAAATGTCCGGTTCAGGATTTTATATTCATATGTCTTGACCGTATGGCAGAACCGGGGATGAAAATCCGGTGCCACCTCTTCCGACAGCTGAATGCGGATATCCTCTGGCAATCTCGTATTCAGCGCAAAGACATATTTATCTGCCGGCATTCTTGCCCCGGTATCAAACACAGCCACATTGCCAAGCGCATGCACCCCTGCGTCTGTACGGCTGGCTCCGATCGTATGCACCGGTGTTTTCAACAGATCACTCAGTGCACGGTCCAAAACCTCCTGTACGGTGAGTGCATTTGGCTGTACCTGCCAGCCGGCATAATTTGTACCATCGTAAGCTACTCTGAGACGTATTCTTTTCATGAAACATTACTCCTGCTTCTTTATCTCTTACAGAAAAAGCTGCCCTCTGGCAGCCTTCTCCTCTGATGTTCGGTAATATCAAAAACATATAAAACCATTTTTATTCTGATACAGGCTCTATAATACCACCCGGATCGCGATGCACACAGCCAGATATGCTGCTCCTGTACCATAGGCCACATAATCTGTTCCCCTGTAGGACAGCGGCTTCATCTGTGTGCGTCCCACACCGCCGTGGTAGCAGCGGGCTTCCATCGCCATGGCCAGATCATTGGCCCGGCGAAAAGCGGAAATAAACAGCGGCACTAAAAGCGGCACCATGTTTTTCACCCGGACGATGATATTTCCTGTTTCAAAATCAGCGCCTCTGGCCATCTGTGCCTTCATGATCTTATCCGTTTCTTCCATAAGAATGGGGATAAAACGAAGGGCGATCGACATCATCATGGCGATCTCATGTACCGGAAGCATAAAATTTAAAGGTTTCATCAGCCGTTCCAGCGCATTGGTCAGCTGGTTTGGTGTTGTGGTCAGCGTCATCAGGGATGTTCCTACGATCAGAAAGCTCAGACGGATGCCCATGCGGATCGCTATTTTCAGTCCGGCTTCTGTGATCTTGATCTTCCAGAAGGATACCAGTACGTCATCTCCCGGAGTAAAGATCAGGTTAAATACGATCGTGATCCCCAGAAGAAAGGCGATGGACTTCATACCTCTCAGGATAAAGGACAGCGGCACCTTTGAGATCGTGATGCAGGCTGCCAGAAAAAGAAACGCAGCCAGATAGCCGATCCAGTCGTTCGTGACAAACAGACTGACGATATAGATGATCGTAACGATGATTTTGACACGTGGGTCCAGTTTATGAATGGCAGATTCTGCCGGATAATACTGACCTATTGTTATATCTTTCAGCATATAGTTATCCTTATGGTCAGCGACCGAGGGCTTTGAGGATGCTTGTCTTTGCCTCCTCCACAGTAGTTGCCTCTGTGTTCACTGCCAGTCCGTGCTCAGCCAGCGCATGCATGATATACGTGATCTGCGGTGCTGCCAGCCCTATAGTTTCCAGTTCCTTATAATGTGAAAAGACTTCCTTTGGTGTACCGTCAAACGGCATATGGCCGTGGTTCATCACGATGATACGGTCAACATATTTTGCCATATCCTCCATGCTGTGCGATACGATGGCGATACTGATCTGCCTGGTCTCATGAAGCTCTTTCATCTTGTCCAGAATATCGTCCCGGCCCTTAGGGTCAAGTCCCGCCGTCGGCTCGTCCAGAACCAGCATTTTCGGGTTCATGGCCAGTACGCCGGCGATCGCCACACGTCTCTTTTGTCCGCCGGACAGTTCAAAGGGAGACATTTTATAATATTTTTCTTTCAGACCAACCTGCTTTAAGGCATCCAGTGCGCGTTCTCTGCACTCTTTGTCGCTGCAGCCAAGATTTTTCGGTCCAAAGCATACGTCTGTCAGCACATCCGTCTCAAACAGCTGATGTTCGGGATACTGAAAGACCAGTCCGACCTGGCTGCGCAGATGCTTAAGATCGTATTTGTCTGCCCAGATATCCTCGCCGTCGAACAGTACCTGTCCTGAAGTCGGGCGGATCAGTCCGTTGAAATGCTGTACCAGCGTCGATTTCCCGCTGCCGGTATGGCCGATGATCCCGAGAAACTGTCCGTCCGGGATCGTAAGACTGATATCGTCAAGTGCCACCATCTCGTAGGCTGTTCCGGCGGCATACGTATACGTTACATGTTTTAATTCAAGTGACATAAAGTCTCCACCAGCTCCTCTCTGGTCAGAATCCCCTCGGGGATATCCACACCTTCCTGTTTAAGCTCATGCGCCAGCAGCGTAACCTGCGGCACGTCGAGACGGTATTCCTTCAGCGTATCCACCTGCGAAAAAATCTCACGCGGTGTGCCCTGCATCACCACTTTACCGTGATCCATGACATAGACATAGTCCGCATCGGTCACTTCTTCCATATAGTGCGTGATCAGCACAACCGTGACATTTTCCTGTCGGTTCAGCTCATGAACGGTCTCGAGGACTTCCTTTCGTCCGTTCGGATCAAGCATCGCTGTCGGCTCATCCATGATGATACATTTTGGCTGCATGGCAACTACACCGGCTATGGCCACACGCTGTTTCTGTCCGCCGGACAGCTTGTTCGGCGAATGCTTTCTGTAGGCGGTCATACCTACAGCTTCCAGGCTCTTTGCCACTCGCTTCCAGATCTCCGGTGTCGGCACACCTAAGTTTTCAGGGCCAAAGCCAACATCCTCTTCCACAACACTGGCAACGATCTGGTTATCGGGATTCTGAAAGACCATACCGGCCTCCTGGCGGATTTCCCAGATATGACTGTCGTCCTTTGTATCCATATTGTCGAGCCAGATCGTACCGTCCGTCGGGACCAAAAGCGCATTGATATGCTTGGCCAGCGTGGATTTTCCGGAACCGTTATGCCCTAAAATGGCGATAAACTGTCCCGGCTCAACGTTAATATCCACACCGTCGATAGCACGGTATCTTTCCTCTTTCTCATGCTCATCATAAGTGATGTACTCATAGATCAGCTTTGCTGTCTTAATGATCCCCATCCGCATCACCCTCCATCGGCTGTCCGGCTGCCAGAAGCTCGTCTACCACAGCCCAGATCTCGTCTCTTCCCTGCTTTGTCTGTGCAGAGAACGGAATCATCTTTGTATCCGGCAGAACCTCAAGTGTCGTCCGGATCAGTTTCAGCTGCTTTGCCACCTGGCTTCGTTTGATCTTGTCAAGCTTGGTCGCAATGATGATCGGTTTAAAACCGCTGTCCACGATCCAGTCGTACATCATCTTGTCGTTGGCTCCCGGCGCATGCCGGATGTCCACCAGAAGAAAGACGGCCTGCAGATCTTCACTGCTGTGCAGGTAGCGCTCGATCATCTTGCCCCATCTGGCACTTTCCTCTTTGGACACACGGGCATAGCCGTATCCCGGAAGATCCACCAGATAGAGCTGTTCATTCACATTGTAAAAGTTGATCGTCTGCGTCTTTCCCGGCTCTGCACTGGTACGGGCCAGTGCTTTTCTGTTTAAGAGTCCGTTGATCAGCGATGACTTGCCGACATTGGATTTGCCGGCAAATGCCACTTCCAGACGTCCGGTCTTTGGAAGTGTACTTGTCACGCCGCAGACGATATCAAGGGAAACATTTTTAATAATCATAGGTTATTCCTTCACAAATGCCTGTGCGATCACCTCCGGCATCTCAGTCACATAGCTGATCTGCATACCTTCTGTGATCTCTGTATCCAGTTCCTCCACATCCGGCCGGTTCTTTGCCGGAACAAGCACCAGCTTCATGCCGGCTTTTTTCGCCGCCAGAAGCTTTTCTTTTAAGCCTCCGATCGGCAGTACACGACCGCGCAGGGTCACTTCACCGGTCATGGCTACATCGGCACGGACAGGTGTACCTGTCATCGCAGACAGGATCGCTGTTGCCATCGTAATACCGGCACTCGGGCCATCCTTCGGCACAGCGCCCTCCGGAATATGGATATGTATATCATGCTCTTTGAAAAAATCTGCCGTCAGGCCATACTGATCACCGATGGAACGGATATAGCTGATACCGATGCGCGCGGATTCTTTCATCACGTCACCCAGGTTACCGGTAAGTAAAAGCTCACCTTTTCCCGGCATCAGATTGACCTCGATCTGCAGCGTATCTCCGCCAACGCTGGTCCATGCCAGTCCACGGACAATACCGATCTCCGGTTTCTCATTCGCCTCTATATAGGAATATCTCGGCTTGCCAAGGTATTCCTCCAGATTGTCTTTAGTAACCTGAACTGTAGCCTTTTTATCTTCGATCACGACACGCGCCGCTTTTCGACAGATCTGGCCGATCCGTCTTTCCAGACCACGTACACCGGCTTCTTTGGTATAGCCGGAAATGATCGCCTCCAGCGCTTCTTTTGTGATCGTAAGCTGGCTGTCTTTCAGACCGTTTCTCTTTTTCTGCTTCGGCACGAGGAATTCCTCTCCGATATGCAGCTTTTCATTTTCTGTGTAGCTGGAAACCTCGATGATCTCCATACGGTCAAGAAGCGGCCGTGAGATCGTGGAGGCATCATTGGCAGTGGCAATAAACAGCACTTCTGACAGATTCAGCGGAAGCTCTACATAATGATCTGAAAAATGAGCATTCTGCTCAGAATCCAGAACCTCCAGCATCGCTGCTGCCGGATCGCCTTTATAGTTGCTGCCCATCTTGTCGATCTCATCGAGAAGCATCAGCGGGTTTCGTACACCGCACTTCTGCAGTCCGGCTACGATACGTCCCGGCATGGCACCGACATAGGTACGTCTGTGACCACGGATCTCCGCTTCATCGCTGACACCGCCCAGACAGATCCGGATATATTCTTTATGCAGCGCTGTCGCTACAGAACGGGCAATGGATGTCTTACCTGTTCCCGGCGGTCCCACCAGACAGAGGATCGGACTCTCACCTTTTTTCGTCAGTTTGCGTACGGATAAAAACTCCAGAATACGCTCTTTGACCTTATCAAGGCCATAATGATCTCTCTCGAGGATTTCTTCGGCACGGCGGATATTCGTATTGTCCTTTGAAACTGTCTCCCAAGGGAGAGATAATAACGTTTCTACATAGCCACGGACTACCGGTCCTTCGGACGGATTATTACCCAGAAGCTTCAGGCGACCGATTTCTTTTTTGATCTTATCCTTTACTTCATCAGAAGCCTTCAGTTCTTTTAACTGTGCTTCAAACTTCTCGATGTCACTGTCTGTCGTATCCTCGCCAAGCTCTTCACGGATCACCTTGAGCTGTTCTCTTAAGATATACTCTTTCTGGTTCTGATCGATATGGGCTTTGATCTTGTTCTGCAAAGCTTCCTTGATCTGCATCACATGGACTTCATTACTCAGGATCTCTCCCAAAAGCTCGTAACGTTCAGACAGCTTTACGGCTTCGAGCAGTTTCTGTCTTCTGTCATAGCTTAACGGCAGATTGATGGCAATCTGGTCCATTGCCTCCATAAAATCCGTAAGGCCCTGGATCTGTTCTGCCAGATCACGGCTGAACTTGCGGTTTTCCTCACAGTAGGAAGCAAAAAACTCCATCAGGGTCTGACGCATGGCTTCTTTGGCATTGTCAGAGATATACAGATCGTTCTCATCCTCTACCTTTTCAATCTCAGCCTCCAGAAAAGGCTCTTCTTTAAAAAACTGAAGAAGTCTGGCACGGCATTCGCCCTCTACCATGACACGTACAAGTCCTTTCTGCAGCTTGACGATCTGCTTAACCTGTACAACAGTACCCATCTCATATAAGTCAGAAAGTCCCGGATTTTCCACTGCAGGATCTCTCTGCGTGATCAAAAACATCTTCTGCTCCCTGACCATAGCCTCTGTAACCGCAGCGATGGAGCGCTCACGGCTCACATCAAAATGTGCGATCATTTTTGGCAGGATCGTTGTCCCGCGAAGGGCTACGGCAGGCAGCACCTGTATTAGTTCATTCATCTTCTTCTCCGTTTTGTTTAATTCGCCTGGGGAAGGGCTTTCGGATTTCTCTTACCGACATTTCGTCTGGTATGCACGGGCTCTCCGCGTGTGATCCGCACGGGCTCAAGACCCTGTATGGACTGTGCTGTGATCTCACACTTCTGGATCGTCTCATCCGAAGGAGCCTCAAACATCAGATCCATCATTGTTTTTTCCATGATGGAACGAAGACCTCTGGCGCCGGTTTTTCTTTCCAGTGCCTTTTTTGCCATCTCCACAAGCGCGTTATCATCAAATACAAGCTCTACTCCATCCAGCTCCATCAGTTTCTGGTACTGACGGACCAGAGAATTCTTTGGCTCCTTTAAGATACGCACACGCGCATTTTCATCCAGTGCATCCAGAGATACGACAACCGGTACACGGCCGATAAACTCCGGAATCAGACCAAACTTGATGAAATCTTCCGGCATAACCTGTCTGAGGATTTCACCAATATTGCGTTTTTCATGTGCCCGGCCAAGATCTCCGCCAAAACCGATGGACTTGGTATCCTGTCTGGTCTCGATGATCTTATCCAGCCCTTCAAAAGCACCACCGCAGATAAACAGGATGTTGCTCGTATCGATCTGAATAAGCTCCTGATGCGGATGCTTTCTGCCGCCCTGTGGCGGAACACTGGCTACGGTGCCTTCGACAATCTTTAACAGTGCCTGCTGTACGCCTTCGCCGGATACATCACGGGTAATCGACGGATTTTCTGATTTTCTGGTGATCTTGTCGATCTCATCGATATAAATAATGCCATGCTGGGCACGTTCGATATCATAATCTGCTGCCTGAATGATCTTTAACAGAATATTTTCCACATCCTCACCGACATAACCGGCTTCTGTCAGAGTCGTCGCATCGGCTATGGCAAACGGTACATTGAGTACTCTTGCCAGTGTCTGTGCCAGAAGCGTCTTACCGGAACCTGTGGGGCCGAGCATGAGAATATTGCTCTTCTGCAGCTCTACGTCTACAGCCTTTTCGTTCAGGATACGCTTATAATGATTGTATACGGCTACAGAAAGCACCTTTTTTGCTTCATCCTGTCCGATCACATAATCATCCAGAACCGCTTTCATTTCCTTCGGTGTGATCAGATTGATGTCCTCACTGCCACTATGCATCGGCATATCCATCTCCTCTGCCAGGATCTCCGAGCAGAGGCCGATACACTCGTCACAAATAAACGCACCATCCGGACCTGCGATCAGTTTATGCACCTTATCTTCCGGTTTTCCGCAGAAAGAACATCTGACCTTTGGTTCATTTCCTTTTAATGCCATGCTTTATGTTTCCTTTCCAGTAAAATGCTATAAGGGGCTGTTACAAAATCACAGGCTTTCATCAGAAAGCCGTATCCTGCAGCAACCCCCATCCATGTTTTTTTATCTGTTTGTGATGACACTGTCGATCAGGCCGTATTCCATGGCCTCTTTGGCTGTCATCCAGTTGTCACGCTCTGTATCAGCAGCGATGACATCATATGGTTTTCCTGTATTCGCGGCAAGAATTTCGTTCAATTTCTTCTTTGTCTTCAGTATATGTTCTGCTGCGATACTGATCTCCGTAGCCTGACCCTGAGCACCGCCGGATGGCTGATGGATCATGATCTCGGCATTGGGAAGTGCATAGCGTTTGCCTTTTGCACCGCCGGAAAGCAGAAATGCTCCCATGCTGGCTGCCATACCCAGACACATCGTAGAAACATCGCATTTGATGTACTGCATCGTATCGTAGATGGCCATACCTGCGGTTACAGAACCTCCCGGGCTGTTGATATACAGATGAATATCTTTTCCCGGATCTTCTGACTCCAGAAACAGGAGCTGTGCTACTACAATATTGGCAGATACGTCTGTCACTTCTTCGCCCAGGAAAATGATTCTGTCCTTTAACAGGCGGGAATAAATATCGTAGCTTCTCTCTCCTCTGCTGGTCTGTTCAATGACATAAGGTACTAAACTCATGCAAAACGCCTCCTTAATGTAGACTTAAAACAGCTGCTGTATGCCACAATCTGGCACACAGCAGCCCTTTGGCAGTGATTAAACCTCTTTAGCGGCCTCAGCTACCAGTGTAACGGCTTCCTGTACAGCCATATCTTTCTTCATCTGGTCTTTCTCATAATCGCCCATGAGCTCTTTGAGTTTGTCCAGCTCCATCTTATAGCTTTCAGCCATCTTAGCCAGCTCTTCGTCAAGCTTCTCATCAGAGATCTGGATATTCTCAACCTCTGCGATCTTTTCCAGAACCAGTCTGGATTTGATCTGTGTCAGAGCCTGCGGACGAACCTGCTCTTTCAGAGCATCCATTGTTGTGCCTGTGAACTGCATGTACTGCTGCATGGACAGACCCTGGGACTGCAGTCTTCTTGCGTAATCGTTGATCATCTGCTCTACCTGGCTGTCGATCATCGGATCCGGAATATCCATCTCGGCATTTTCTACAGCTTTGTCTACAGCTTCGTTTTCTTTGGCTGTCTTGGCTTCTGCTGCTTTTTTCTCTTCCAGATTTTTCTTTACGTCTGCTTTGTATTCATCCAGAGTATCGAATTCAGACACTTCCTGTGCGAACTCATCGTCAAGCTCCGGCAGCTCTTTTACGGAAATAGCGTTGACTTTGCATTTGAATACAGCTGCTTTGCCGGCCAGATCTTTTGCATGGTAGTCTTCCGGGAATGTTACATTAACATCAAGCTCTTCACCGATCTTTGCACCTACCAGCTGATCCTCGAATCCCGGGATGAAGCTGTTGGAGCCAACAGTCAGATCATAGTTTTCTGCTTTGCCACCGTCGAAAGCCACACCGTCAACGGAACCGTCAAAGTCAAGTTTGATCATATCGCCGTTTTCTACAGCGCGATCATCTACGTTTACTGTACGGGAGTTTTTCTCCTGCTCTTTCTTAAGCTCAGCTTCGATCTCCTCGTCTGTTACGGTGAGATCAGCTTTCTTAACTTCTACACCTTTGTACTCACCCAGAGTTACTTCCGGTTTTACAGCTACGGTAGCTGTGAAGATGAACGGTTTGCCGGCTTCGATCTGTACAACGTCGATCTCCGGATTAGATACGATCTCCAGCTCGCTCTCTTTTGCAGCATTGCTGTAAGCCATCGGCATGATGCTGTTGGCAGCGTCCTCGTAGAATACACCTACACCATACAGTTTTTCGATCATTTTACGCGGTGCTTTACCTTTTCTGAAGCCCGGAAGAGAGATTTTGCCTCTTTCTTTCAGGTATGCAGACTGGATACCTTTTTCAAACTCTTCAGCTGATACTTCGATCGTCAGCTTTGCCATGTTCTTTTCTAATTTTTCAACCTGTACGCTCATGTATATATTCCTCCTTAAATTCACACTTCATTTGAGTGGACGTACTTTTCCATACTCACAGTCATTGCATTATGATAGCATAAGTCGTTTTATTATGCCAGTGTTTTTTTCAAAAAGCCCGCTATTTTAGGCTTTTTTTAGGGTTTTTTTCTGCAAAAAAAGAGAGAAAAGCAGTTTTTTCGCTGCTTTTCTCTCTTTTCTTGACTGTGAACTACTTTAATGCGGACAGATGGCCGTAACGGATACTCTGTTTTATCTGACTTGCATTTTCTTCACCGGTCAGGATGGCGGCCAGTCTGAGTGCAAAGGGGATGGCTGTACCCATACCCATGCTGGTCGTGATATTGCCGTCTGTGACTACTTTTTCAAATGTCAGGATGGCACCGGCAAGACGCGATTCGCAGCCTGGATAGCAGATGGCCTTTTTGCCGCAAAGCAGGCCAAGATCCCCCAGCACGCTGGGGGCTGCACAGATAGCTGCCACCTGTGCGCCGTCTTTTGCCTTTTCCTGTAACAGCTGACACAGATCTTTGTGTTCTCCCAGATACTTTGTTCCCGGCATGCCGCCGGGCAGGATAAACATGTCTCCATCTGCAAAGCAGCAGTTTTCGTATAAAGCATCTGCTTTAACTTCGATATTATGTGCACCTGTGATCTGATTTCTCCCCATGATCGAGACAGTGCAGATATCGACGCCTGCTCTTCTCAGGATGTCTACAACCGTCAGACCTTCGATTTCTTCAAATCCATCCGCCAGAAACAGATATGCTTTTTTCATATGCTACCTCCCGTTTTTCTTTTTCTTTTACTATACACTTTCTTTTCTGTGGCTGCAATGCTTCCGGTGGTTTTGTTGCCCTGTATATCAATAACTGATCGGGTGAAACGGTTTTGTTCTTCTTTTCATATCGTTTTGGCTTGCTATTTTTCTGAATCGTGGCATACTGACAATAGAGTATGTTTATACAGGAAAGGATTTTTATTATGGAAATCGAGCGTAAATTTCTGATTCACAGGCTCCCGGATGATCTTGCCGGTTATGAGCATCACCATATTGAGCAGGCATATCTGTGTACATCACCGGTCGTGCGTATCCGGAAGCAGGATGAGGTGTATATTCTGACGTATAAGTCAGCGGGGATGATGGCGCGTGAGGAGTATAACCTGCCGCTGAATGAGGAGGCGTATGTACATCTGAAAGAGAAAGCGGACGGGATCGTGCTGGCGAAGACGCGGTATCTTCTGCCGCTTGAGGGGGGACTGACGATCGAGCTGGATGTGTTTGAGGGGCCGTATGAGGGACTGTGGCTTGCGGAGGTGGAGTTTGAGAGTGTGGAGCAGGCGGAATCGTTTATTCCTCCGGAGTGGTTTGGGGAGGATGTAACGTATTCGGGGAAATATCATAATAGTTATCTTAGTCGGGGGCATTGATGTTCTAAGACGGACGGACACCGCATGTCAGTGCTGTCTGCATAGCATAGTTCCCCCGCAAAACGCGTTCTCACTCCGCCTCAGGCGTAGCAGTACTAAGTTCGCGCGGCGCCTTTGGCTTGCGCTCACTAAGTGCTGACGCCTTCGGAGGGTTTTGCGGGGGAACTATGCTATGCAGACAGCACTGACATGCGGCTGACTTTGATTTTAGTGAGGCAGAGCGCCGGGGGCGGCTCTGCGGTGAGTGTAAAATGGAAGGCCATCGGTAACGGGGGTTACTGATGGCCTTTCTTTGTTTATTACGTTATATAGTTTACTTGCGGTAAAGGATTCGCATGGAGTTCATGAGGCAGAGCATGGATACGCCGGTGTCGGCGAATACGGCTACCCACATGTTGGCGAAGCCGAAGAGACCCATGATCATGACGATGACCTTTACAGCGAGTGCGAAGTATACGTTCTGCCAGGAGATGCGGCCGGTTGCGCGGGCGATGTCGATGGCCTGCGGGATGGCTTCCATCTCGGATGTCATGAAGACTACGTCGGCGGCTTCGATGGCGGCATCTGCACCGCTGCCCATGGCGGCTCCGACGTCTGCACCGGCGAGTACCGGGGCGTCGTTGATACCGTCACCTACGAACATTACGGCACCGTGCTGGCTGCGGATCTTCTGCAGTTCGTTGAATTTGTCCTGCGGAAGGAGTTTTGCGTGTACTTCATCGATACCTGCTTCTGCTGCAACGGCTTTGGCGCTGTCTTCAGCATCACCGGTCAGCATAGCTGTAACGATACCGAGTTTCTTTGTCTTTGCGATCGCGTCTACAGCATCCTCTTTGATCGTATCGGAGATGACGATGTGACCAATGAATTTGCCGTTCAGAGCGGTCAGGACTTCTGTACCGAACTGATCTTTCTTATAACCGGAGAGATCGATATTGTTCTCTTCCATCAGTTTGCGGTTACCACACAGTACTGTACCCTGGCTGATTGTGGCGCGGATACCGTGACCTGCGATTTCTTCTACTTTAGACGGACGTTCGATGTCCAGATTCTTTTCTATTGCAGCTTCTACGATACTGTTTCCGATCGGATGCGTGGAGGACAGCTCGCAGCTGGCGCTGATGGCAAGCAGCTGATCGGATGTTACATTCTGATCTGCGCTTACGGCATTCTGTACTACGAAGTTACCTTTTGTGATGGTACCTGTCTTATCCATAACAACAGCTTTGACTGTCTTTAAGGATTCGATAGCCACACCACCCTTGAACAGGATGTTTTTCTTGGATGCTGCACCGATACCTGCAAAGAATGCGAGCGGTACGGACAGAACCAGTGCACACGGGCAGCTGATAACCAGGAAGGTCAGGGCTGTCAGGACAGAGGCTGTACCTGTAGCACCATGTAACACACCTTCAGCACCTGCGTAGTCAGCACTTACGAAGAAATGCCAGCCCGGCAGGATAAACGGAAGGACGATAGCAACAAATAAAGCGAAGAATACGACAAACGGTGTGTATACACGGGCAAAACGTGTGATGAATTTGTCGATATTCGGTTTGCTGGCAGCCGCATTCTCAACGGAATCCAGAATACGGGTTACCATGGATTCTTCCAGTACTTTTTCTACACGGATCTTGATCTGACCGGAGGTGTTTACACAACCGGAGCTGATCGTATCACCAACACCGACTTTTACCGGTATCGGTTCACCTGTGATAGCAGATGTATCCAGACGGGTCTCACCTTCGATAACAACACCATCGAGCGGTACACGGTCGCCAGGACGAACTAAAACGATATCACCTACAACAGCTTCTTCTGCATCGATCACACGGATATCGTCGCCAACGACCAGATTGATAACCTCCGGACGAAGGTCAACAGCTTCCATGATCTGGGAACGGCTCTGCTCTGTAGCACGGTCCTCGAAATACTCACCGATACGGTAGAATAACATAACACCTACAGCTTCCGGGAACTCACGGATACCAAAGGCACCAAGAGTAGCGATAGCCATCAGGAAGTTTTCATCAAATACCTGTCCTTTGCGGATGTTCTTTGCTGCTGTCAGAAGAACTTTGCCACCAAGGATCAGATAGGAAACGATAAACAGCGGTAACAGGCGCATATCGGATTCTTCAAGGCCACCGATATGGATCAGGCAGAAGCCAACGATAAACAGTGCAGCACCGATACCGATGGATACCAGCGGTTTGTATTTATCCGGAACGAAGGATTTCTTTTCTTCTTTTTCGGAAGGTTCTTTCTTGGCTTCTTCTTTCGGGATGATCGTAATGCCGTCTTCCATGGCATCGATCGTCTTTTTGATCGTCGGGATCAGGTCATCCGGACGTTTTGCAAACAGTTTCATCTGCTTGGTAGCGTATGTAATCGTTACATCATCTACACCCGGCAGTGTTTTTAATTTTGCTTCGATCTTTGCTGCGCAGTTTGCACAGTCCAGTCCGTCAAGGATATATACTTTTGCTTTCGGCATGGACTTCGGAACGATGGTGATACCGTCTTCCATGGCATCGATCGTCTTTTTGATCGTCGGGATCAGATCGTCCGGACGTCTTGCGGACAGCTTCATCTGCTTTGTAGCATATGTGATGGTTACATCATCTACGCCCGGCAGTGTTTTTAATTTGGCTTCGATCTTTGCTGCACAGTTTGCACAGTCCAGACCTTCCAGAATGTAAATCTTTGTATCAGAGATCGTTGTCGGCGCTTTTCTCTTTCTCGGAACGATCGTGATACCATCTTCGATGGAATCTACCAGAGCCTGCATCTTCGGAAGCAGCTCGTCCTGATTGTTTGCGGATACACGCAGCTGTTTGGTTGCGTAGGCAACTGTGGCAAAAGCAACTTCCGGCATTGTACGGATCTTTGCTTCAACCTTTGCTGCACAGTTTGCACAATCAAGACCTTCCAGAATATATACTCTTTTTTCCAGATCTTCATCCGGCATCTTGCAGGTACATTTTGCCAGAGATTCTCCGCAAACATCACAGTACTCTACATGCGGATTGCAGACTTCACATGTACAGTCATCCGGATGTCCGTCTGTATGATGATGTTCTACAACAAAATGTGTATGGGAACGGGTTGCCTCATCATGTGGCTCATGGTCGTGACCGCAGCCACAGCCATCGCCGTGATCGTGATGATGCTCATGACCGTGATCGTGGCCACAGCCGCAGCCATCTTCATGATCGTGATGATGATGCTCATGCTCGTGGTGATCATGGCCACAGCCGCAACCATCTTCATGATCGTGATGATGATGCTCATGATGGTCATGGCCACAGCCACACTCATCTTCGTGATCATGATGATGCTCGTGATCATGATCGTGATCGTGATGGTCATGGCCGCAGCCACACTCATCTTCGTGGTCATGATGATGCTCGTGATCGTGATCGTGATGATCATGGCCGCAGCCACACTCATCTTCGTGCTCATGATGATGCTCGTGATCGTGATGATCATGGCCACAGCCACACTCATCTTCGTGCTCATGATGATGCTCGTGATCATGGTCATGATGGTCATGGCCACAGCCACACTCATCTTCGTGCTCATGATGATGCTCGTGATCGTGGTCATGATGATCATGGCCACAGCCGCATTCGTCTTTGTGCTCATGCTCATGGGCATCATGATCGTGGTCGTGACCGCAGCCACAGCTGTCATCATGTCCGTGCATCAGCAACTGGATAACAGATTCTCTGCTCATAAAAACCTCCTTCAAACCTATCTATATACATTTGGATAAAACCAGTACTTCCTCCGTGCTTCACTGTACCACATTCCCGGTTATCGCAAAAGTGAACAGATATAGCAGTCTGGCATACCTCTCGTTTTAACAATTAAACATTCATTTAATCGATATGTCTGTAGTGTACACATTTCGATCTGAAAAGTCAATAGGATATTGCATGTCAGTCCTCTATAGTTTGGAATATCTCCTTAGGTTTTTTTCACGGATATTACCATGCCTGGCAGCAAAAAATCCCTGTATTTTGGCCGTTACATCCAAAATACAGGGATTATGCTTTATTTTTTCAGAACAGATCCAGCATTGCATCCAGATAAACTGCTTCTCTGACCCGCAGCTGGTATTCTGGTTTTGTCATATAATACAGCAAAAATTCCAGGATCATGGCACTGCCAAGCCCCCGGCCCTCGATCTTAAACTGGGAAAATCCCATCGGCAGATATATGTTCTTTATATCCCCGATACCGATAAATCCCGGATTTTCCATGGCCTTCGAAAAGCGATAGCCCTTCTTTGCTCCCGGAGCCGTGCAGTAATGTTCCGGACAGTCTTCGCCAAGATTTTTACGACTGACTGTCTCGTAACAGTTTTTTCTGTCCCGGCAGCCAAACCAGCAGCATTCGTTACACAGAAACTCTGCCTTATCCTTATATCTTTCCGGAAGATGTTCCCATCTGGTAAAAGACCTGTTCAGCCGAAAGTCCGGAACCACAAAGGAAAACTCATCCCGCTTTAGCTCCGTCAGTGTCTGTGAAAAATCTGTCAGTACCTTTGTCGTAGAAGACACAAAATAGAAGTTCGGATACTTTTCTTTCAGATATGTCAGCAGAAGATCTGAATGCAGGATCACGCCATTTGCCGGATGCTCGCACTGTCCGAACAGTTCGCACAGCGAATTACATCTTTTATCCGCCAGATGCTCTTTTTCAAGCAGCGCATTGCTGAACGTCAGCCGGGCAGAAATGCCATATTCCCGTAACAGTGCCAACACCCTGCGCGGATCAGTTTCTCCGTTTTCCACGCGGCCACCGCCCCAGATACAGTCCCGGGGTGCCCCATAGATCGATCCTATATCGCACCACGCATAAAAATATTCTCTGTGTTCCCGAAACAAGGGCAGAAAGACCGCGTAGAGATCATAAAATTCAAACAGCCCCGGCAGATGATAATATGCGGTTTTCTTCATATTATAATACTGTCCTTATCTGATAAAATGTGTCCAGGCATGTTCTTCTGTTTCCGGCAGACCAAACGTTTCTTTACCAAGGGCGATACTCTTCATCAAAAACGTCATATTTCTGGCCAGTACACGCATCGTCTGGCGTCCCTCTTCATCCTTAAGGGCATCCCCCTGGGCTCTTCCATGGATAGAATTCCAGTACTGGCTGGACGCGATCGGCATATTACTGATTGTGAAATACTTGTTCAATTCGTCAAAGGTAGCTGAACATCCACCGCGTCTGGCACAGACAACACTGGCACCTACTTTCATGGTTTTGTCGAAATGTGTGCTGTAAAACAGCCTGTCCAGCACTGCGATCAGCGTTGCATTGGCCGAAGCATAGTAGACCGGGCTTGCTACGACCAGACCATCTGCTTCTTCAAATTTAGGTGCCAGCTCATTGACCACATCATCAAATACACATTTGCCAAGCTCCGCGCATCGTCCACAGGCAATACAGCCTCTCACTGCCTTGTTTCCCACGCGGACGATCTCGGCTTCCACACTCTGTTTTTCAAACTCCTTTTTCATTTCATCCAGCGCAACCGATGTGTTTCCTCCCACTCTCGGACTTCCGTTTAACAATAATACTTTCATTTCCTTCTCCTTTTTCATTTTACAACAGCCCGTGCCGAAATGGCATACATCAGCTTTCTGCATTTTTACAGAACCATAAGCAATGTTCCCTCACCGATCTGCAATGCACGATAATAACACAGCCAGGATGCGCCGGTTGCCTGTACGGACACCTGTATTCTCATTTCACGCATGCCATGATCAGCTCTTCACACAGCTCATACCCAAGCTGTGAGCTGTTCAGTGCCAGACTGTAATTGGATGCCTTGCCCCATTTCTGCTCTGTATAGAAATTATAGTTGGCCATACGTCTCTTGTCCACATCAGACATCATCTTTATGGCTTCCTTTTCTGTTACATGATACAGCTTACAGATGCGCTCTGTCTTTTCTTTTTCTGCACCATGAATAAACACATTTAACACATCACTTCTGTCCCGCAGAACATAGTCGGCATTTCGTCCTATGATCACACACGGTTCTTTTTCTGCGATATTCTGAATGATCCTGCACTGTGCCTCATAGACAGCATCCTCCACAGACTTTCCTGCCATATCCCTGCCGGAAAAGGCATAGGCAAACATGCCCTTTCGCGGAGAAAGCTCTGCATTTTTCTCTATATACTCCGGAGACAGTCCGGACTGTTCAGCGATTTTATGGATGATATTTTTATCATAGTAGGCAATACCCAGCTTTTTTGCCACTTCCTCGCCAATAAAGCGGCCGCCACTGCCAAATTCTCGACTGATCGTAATGATTCTTTTCTTCATAGTCATACCCTCCTTATGCTAAAATATCAACTTCTGTTTTGCTGATCTTTTTCAGGAAAATACAGCCCGCCATACAGGAAACCGCCTCTGTAATAAGGAATGCCCACCAGATCAGCGAAACCTGCGCCTGATTGTTTCTGACGATTACAGAAAAGATACCGGCCAGAGGCAGGATCAGTACCAGCTGCCGAAGCAGCGAGATGATCAACGATTCCAGGCCTCTGTTCAGCGCCTGATAAATGCCCTGAAAAGCCACATTGATACCGGCAAAAAGGAAGCTCAAAGAGATGATCCGCATCGCACTGATAAAATACTCTCTGGACTGTCCCGCATTAAACAATGTAGCAAAAGCCCCCGGAAAGATTTCTGTGATCACCATACCAAAAATCATCAGGATTCCTGTGTATAGTATACCATATTTTATGCCTTCGCGTATCCTCTTTTTGCTGCGCATACCGTAGGCAAAAGCCATGATCGGAGTAATCGCATCCCTGAGTCCGAAAGCCAGAAACAGGACGAACTGCTGCACCTTGTAAAACAGACCGTAGGCTGTCTGGGCCGCCGGATCAAACTTCAGGATCAGATTCATCGCATACACCATAACAGACATCAGCGCCTGAGCGATGATCGCCGGAAGACCGACCGCATAGATCTCTTTTATCAGAGATGCTTCCGGCTTCATAAATGCCACACCATGTGCAAACTCCTTATTCAGCTTTTCATGAAAGATCAAAAGGATCACAGCAGAAGCAATCTGTCCGATAACTGTCGCATAAGCAGCACCCTGTACGCCCATTTCCGGCACCGGACCGATACCATAGATCATGATCGGATCCAGAATAATATTGATCACCGCACCCGCAATCTGCCCGATCGTAGAATACAGTGAACGTCCCGTAGCCTGCAGAAGCTTTTCAAACATGGAAAAATAAACAATACCAAACGAACATACGCAGCAGATTCTCAGATATGCTATTGCCATTGAAAGCACTTCCGGATCCACCGTCTGCGTGGCAATATAGGCTCTGACACCGAAAACGCCAAACAACAGACAGATCACATAGATCACCGCACCCAGAAACAGACTGTTCCCGGCCACCTTCGCCGCCTTGTCCCGGTTTCCCTGCCCCAGCGTTCTGGCCAGAAGCGCATTGACACCTACACCTGTACCAACACCGGCTGCTACCATCAGCATCTGCACCGGGAAAACAAGCGTCAGTGCATTCAGCGCTGACTCACTGCCCACTCTCATATTGCCGACAAAAGCACTGTCTACGATATTATAGACCGCCTGCAATGCCATCGACAGGATCATCGGGATACCCATCTGGATCATCAGACGGCTTACTGGCATCTCCTTCATTTTGTTATGTTCTGCCATTTTCACATCCTCCGTTTCCGTTTTAAAAAATAAAAAAAAACGAGCAGCAAAAACTGGATTTACGCAGTGTTTGCTACTCGTTTTACGCAGATATTATATAACCTGATTTTTTCAAAGTCAAATCAAAAATGATCCGATGAATCGTTTTTTCACGCCACAGGCCCCGCCGGACCGACTCAACACCCAGGATGATATTGTCGAGGACGGAAAAGCATTCTACCAGCTTAAAATACTGATGCACCATCCCGCCAGCGTGAGCAGAAGCATGGCAATGCAAAAAGCAGCAGGAAAACTGTAGCTGTACAGTCCCTGCTGCTTTATGTCCACTTATATGGGATTTCGAAACGTGTCTTTCACCGTTACTTATTTTTCTCTGACCTTGTTTCTTCCCGGGAAGGTATTGTAGATATCCGGGTTGCCTTTCAGCACAGCCATTCTGCCGAAGCGTATACCTATGTGACGGACAGTCTCGCAGATCTCGCCCTGATCTCCGATACCCGCTATTATCCCCAGCTGGAAACCATTCCGCTCTTTCAGGAACCCATGGTTCTTCTTGCCAATACCTCTGTCACATATAAAAAAGCAGTCACACCGGCTGACCGCATCATCTACTATATAAAAAAACTTAACCGCCATATCCGTCTTGAGCAGCCTTTTCTACTGGCCTTGCAGGAAAAGCTGAAGGAACTTCCCAAAGTTACACTTTTCTCTCCGGTTTCTCATGCATCCACAACATAAGTAACAGAAGGAGCATTTGACAAAAAATGCTCCTTTATTTTTATACTATCTGTTAAACTGGACCGCCAGGTAATAGACATATGCATTTTCCGGAAAGACTTCTCCACGTTCCACATCCTGCACGGGGATCTGGCTCACACCGTCTCTGCCACAGGAAACTGCCACCAGTCCCTGCTGTGTATTGTACTGAATTGGACGTTTTTCCTCCATCTGTGATATCGTTCTTCCATAGTATGCTCTGTCTTTTTCGTCCTCCAGAATTGGAAACTCTGTTGCTACCCGGGAAGAATCGTCTGCAAGAATCAGTCTGATCGTGAACTTTTCAAAATCCGGAACCAGAACGATCCTGCCTTCTCCTGCTGTGTTCATCCCCTCATATGCCAGATCACCAAGCTTTTCTTTTTTCACCATTTTCCCTTCGTGATATTCCGACAGGTATACTGTGACAGACGAAAACCCATCTTTTGTAAGATATCTGAACATACATGCACCGTCAACACCGGCCAGCAGCTCTGCGGTCTTCATTTCCGCACTGTCTCTGGCCACGGGTTCCATATAATTTTTCGGCTGTTGTAAAATGCGAAAACCTGTACTTCCCAGTGTGACCAGTGCAGCCAGTGTGATCACGCATAATGCAGCGATCACAACCTTCATATTTTTCAACCTGTGTTTGCTGTCCTTTGCCACCTGAAGCAGATTGTCCTCCGATTTCCGGATCATATTTTCCTCGCTGATATCCTCTCCGGCAAGAAACTCGTTAATACTGATTTCCAGGATTTTACACAGCTCCATATACACAGATACATCCGGCAGACAGATGCCACGTTCCCATTTGGAAACCGATTTGTCACTCATCCCCAGCTGTTCCGCCACCTGCTTCTGCGTCAGTCCCAGGTTTTTCCGCTTCTCTGCGATATATTTTCCTATTTTTATAAGATCCATCCCGTGCCCTCCCTTTTTTCTGACCTGATTTTATCCTTTTACTGGCCGGATTACCACCCCTCAATGGTAGAATCGGTTATTTTTCACCTTATTTGCATAAATAATTGGATGGAATGAATCGTGTGACGAATACAAAAATGGCGGAAATACCAGCAATGATATTTCCGCCGTTTTACAACTTTCAATTATTACCATGCAAAACATAAATATCGCTTTGGTTTTCGAATGCTTACTCCTTTTAAATCACTTTAGGCTATCGGGATTGCACCTCTTTATCAATCGGCCATGATCTCCGAAGAGCCACATAGGATATTAAAAAGTTTGCAAACCAAC
>JAHZHB010000014.1 GCA_019420465.1 Lachnospiraceae bacterium | reverse complement strand
TTCCGCCAGGAGTCTCATATACACCACGGGATTTCATACCAACAACACGGTTTTCTACGATATCTACGATGCCGATACCATGTTTACCACCCAGCTCGTTGAGCTTGCGGATGATATCGGAAACTTTCATCTTTTCGCCGTTAACGCTGGTCGGAACACCGGCTTCGAAGGTCATGGTTACATATTCGCCCTCGTCCGGAGCTTTTTCCGGGCTGACACCAAGCACCAGCAGGTGGTCATAGTTCGGCTCGTTTGCCGGATCTTCCAGTTCAAGACCTTCATGGCTGATGTGCCACAGGTTACGGTCACGGCTGTAGCTGGAATCTGCGGAGAACGGCAGGTGAATGCCATGTGCCTTGCAATATTCGATCTCGGATTCACGGGAATCCATGGTCCATTTGTCATCACGCCATGCAGCGATGATCTTTAAGTCCGGAGCTAAAGCCTTGATACCAAGCTCGAAACGGATCTGGTCGTTACCTTTACCGGTAGCACCGTGGCAGATGGCTGTAGCGCCTTCTTTTCTGGCAATCTCAACCAGTCTCTTTGCGATAACCGGACGTGCCATGGAAGTACCAAGAAGGTATTTGTTTTCATATACGGCACCGGCCTGTACGCACGGAACGATGTATTCGTCACAGAATTCGTCGATAATGTTTTCAATATATAATTTGGAAGCGCCGCAGGAGAGTGCTCTCTCTTCAAGACCGTCCAGCTCTTCGCCCTGACCACAGTCGATGCAGCAGCAGATAACGTCATAATCATAGTTCTCTTTCAGCCACGGGATAATAGCGGTAGTATCCAGACCGCCGGAGTAAGCTAAGATAACTTTTTCTTTCATTTTAAATATATCCTCCTCATTTGAAAAATGTTTACTCGTAATTGTTCAGTACCTTCACAGTTACGTTTACTTTTCTTTTGCTGGAATTTACTATACATCAACAAAACAGTAAAATCAACCCCTAAATTTATAAAAATTCACAATAAATGCATAAACAACAAAAATGTATGTATAAATATGCATAAAAGACGAATAAATGTGCAATTTATACTTTACTTCTGAAAAAAAGTGGTATATCATAACAACTGTCATTTTATATAGGTAGTTTTGAAAAAATGACAGGATAAAGAGAGAAAAATAAATCAGCGAAACTGTATGTCAGAAATGATGTAACAAGATAAGAGAAAGATGAGGTAGACACATGGTAAGAGCAGGAATCATCGGTTCCACAGGATATGCCGGTTCAGAGCTGGTACGTCTTCTGATGGGCCATAAGGATGTCGAGATCGTATGGTACGGCTCCAGAAGCTATATAGATAAGAAGTATGCCGAAGTATACCGCAATATGTTTGAGATCGTAGATGCTAAATGCATGGACGATAACATGGAAGAACTGGCAGACAAAGCCGATGTGATCTTTACAGCCACACCGCAGGGACTGTGCGCATCTCTGGTCAATGAAGAGATCCTTTCCAAAGTAAAGATCATTGACCTGAGCGCGGATTTCCGCCTGAAGGATGTAAAAGTGTACGAAGAGTGGTATAAGCTGGAGCATAAAGCTCCGCAGTATCTGGATGAGGCTGTTTACGGTCTTTGCGAGGTAAACCGCGAGGCAGTCAAAAAAGCCCGTATCGTGGCCAATCCGGGATGCTATACGACATGTTCCATTCTGACGACGAGGCCGCTGGTGGCAGAGGGACTGATCGATCCGAATACACTGATCATCGATGCCAAATCCGGTACATCCGGTGCAGGAAGAGGAGCAAAGCTTCCGAACCTGTTCTGTGAGGTTAATGAAAATATGAAAGCCTACGGTGTGGCAACGCATCGTCATACACCGGAGATCGAGGAACAGTTATCCTATGCCTGCGGCAAGCCGGTAACGATCAACTTTACACCACATCTGGTGCCGATGAACAGAGGTATTCTGGTGACAGCTTATGCCAGTCTGAAACCGGGAACAACAGCCGAAGAGGTGCGTAAGGTCTACAAAGATTATTATGATAAGGAAAGATTTGTCCGCGTTCTGGAAGAGGGCGAATGCCCGGAGACAAAATGGGTAGAGGGCAGCAACTATGTGGATATCAACTTTAAGATCGATCCGCGTACCGGCCGTATCATTATGATGGGTGCACTGGACAATCTGGTCAAGGGAGCAGCCGGACAGGCTGTACAGAATATGAATCTTCTGTTTGGTTTTGATGAGGATGAAGGCCTGAAACAGGTTCCGATGTTCCCGTAAGAGAAAAAATCTCGAAAAACACAGAAAAGATCATATAACAAAGTGACTGCCGGTAGGCAAAATACAAAAACAGGCGGTCAGTGAGCATAAGGTATCCGATGAGAAAAAGGAGGGCAGCCGGTTAAGCTGCGGGAAAAGATATGAGTATTACAGTGATCGAAGGCGGTGTTACAGCGCCAAAGGGATTTAAGGCAGCCGGTATCGCAGCCGGTGTAAAAAAAGCAAACGTCAAGGACATGGCTATGGTCTACAGTGAGGTGCCGTGCCGTGCAGCCGGTACATTTACGACCAATGTGGTCAAGGCAGCTCCGGTAAAATGGGACAGAAACATCTGTGAGAACAGTCCTTTTGTACAGGCTGTCGTTGCCAACAGCGGTGTGGCTAATGCCTGTACAGGGGAAGAAGGTATGGGCTACTGCAAACGTATGGCAGACAAGGCAGGCGAGATGCTTTCGATTCCGGGAGATGCTGTTTTAGTAGCTTCGACCGGTGTAATCGGCAAACAGCTGCCGATCGAGACGATTGAAAAGGGGATTGAGAGTCTTACCGGTGTGCTGTCGGATACGACACAGGCAGGTACGCTAGCTGCACAGTCGATCATGACGACAGATACCCATAAAAAGGAGATCGCCGTACAGTGTACGATCGGCGGAAAGACCGTCACGCTTGGCGGTATGTGCAAAGGTTCCGGTATGATCCATCCGAACATGTGCACGATGCTTGGCTTTATCATGACGGATGCGGCGATCAGCGATGCACTTCTGAAAAAGACACTGCGCGCAGATATCATTGATACCTATAACATGGTGTCTGTGGATGGTGATACGTCCACAAACGATACTGTACTTCTGCTGGCAAACGGACTGGCCGGTAACCCCGAGATCACCGAAGAGGGGGAAGATTACCAGACCTTCTGTGAGGCTCTGCATACGATCAATGCCTATCTGTGTCGCCAGATCGCCGGAGACGGCGAAGGTGCCACGGCGCTGTTTGAGGTAAAGGTTGTGGGGGCCAGGACAAAGGAAGATGCCCGTATTTTGAGTAAATCTGTTGTCTGCTCAAGTCTGACAAAGGCTGCGATCTACGGTCATGATGCCAACTGGGGACGTATCCTGTGTGCCATGGGGTATTCCGGTGTGCAGTTTGATCCGGAAAAGGTGGATCTGTTCTTTGAGAGTAAGGCTGGAAAGCTTCAGATCATCGAAAACGGTGTGGCCTGTGATTACAGCGAAGAGGTAGCGACAAAGATCCTGTCTGAGAAGGAAGTCACAGCGATCGCTGATGTCAAGATGGGATCTGAAGAAGCGACAGCCTGGGGCTGTGACCTGACTTATGATTATGTAAAGATCAATGCAGATTACCGTTCCTGATGGTTTCGGACTGCATGAAAAATAAACGTATACAACGGGAGAAAAAACAATGGTAGACCAGAAATTTCTTGATAAAGCAGAGGTGCTGATCGAGGCACTGCCTTATATACAGCGGTTTAACCGCAAGGTCATCGTGATCAAATACGGCGGAAGTGCTATGATCGATGAAAAACTGAAAGAAGACGTGATCGCAGACTGTGTACTGTTAAAGCTGGTTGGCTTTAAGCCGATCATCGTACACGGCGGCGGCAAAGAGATCAGCCGCTGGGTAGGTAAAGTCGGCATGGAGCCGAAATTTATCAACGGACTGCGTGTAACGGATGCTGAAACTATGGAAGTAGCGGAGATGGTACTGAACAAGGTCAATAAAGAGCTTGTCAACCTGGTACAGCGTCTGGGCATCAAGGCTGTCGGCATCAGCGGTAAGGACGGTGAACTTTTAAAAGTAGAGAAAAAGCTTTCCGGCGGACAGGATATCGGTTTTGTCGGTGACGTGACAGAGGTGAATCCGAAGCTATTAAATGACTTGCTGGACAAGGATTTCCTGCCGATCGTATGTCCGATTGGTATGGATGACAACTACAATACCTACAATATCAATGCGGACGATGCAGCCTGTGCGATCGCCAAGGCCATCCAGGCAGAAAAGCTGGCTTTCTTAACAGATATCGAGGGCGTATATAAGGACGCTTCTGATCCGGAAAGTCTGATCTCGGAGCTGACCGTATCCGAGGCAAAACAGCTGATCACGGACGGCTATGTGACCGGTGGTATGATTCCGAAGCTGACAAACTGTGCCGAAGCGATCGAGGCCGGTGTAAACAGAGTACATATCCTGGACGGCCGTATCCCGCACTGCCTGCTTCTGGAGATCTTTACCAACAAAGGTATCGGTACCGCGATCTTAAAGGATGCGGAAAAAAAATATTACAAACCGGAGAAAGAGGACTAAGTGATGGAAACTACAGCAAAGGACTATATGGAACTGTCAGAGCAGTATGTACTGCATACCTATAACCGTTTCCCCATCGTACTGGAGCGCGGTGAGGGACTGTATCTGTATGATGTAGAGAATAAGGCGTATATGGATTTTGCCTCCGGTATCGGTGTATTTGCTTTGGGGTACGGAAATCAGGAGTTTAACGATGCTTTAAAGGCGCAGATCGACAAGGTGATCCATACCTCCAATCTGTACTACAATGTGCCGATGGGACAGGCAGCAAAGCAGCTGGCGGAAAGCGCCGGTATGTCAAAGGTGTTTTTTACCAACAGCGGTACGGAAGCGATCGAGGGTGCGATCAAGGTAGCCAGAAAATATGCGTATCTCCGGGATAATGCGAACGATCATGAGATCATTGCGATGCATTCTTCATTCCATGGCAGAAGCCTCGGTGCGCTGTCTGTAACGGGCAATACACATTATCAGGACCCGTTTAAACCGCTGATCGGCGGTATCCGTTTCGCTGATTTTAATGATATTGACAGTGTGAAGGCACAGATCACGGACAAAACGTGTGCGATCATCATGGAGACGGTCCAGGGTGAGGGCGGTATCTATCCGGCAGATCCGGCATTCTTAAAAGAAGTGCGGAAGATCTGTGATGAGAAGGATATCCTGCTGATCCTGGACGAGATCCAGTGTGGTATGGGACGTACGGGCAGTATGTTTGCATGGCAGCAGTACGGGGTGAAGCCGGATGTGATGACTTCGGCAAAGGCTCTGGGCTGTGGTGTACCGGTAGGTGCTTTTGTGCTGAATGAGAAGACGGCAAAGGCCTCTTTAGTACCGGGAGATCACGGTACGACATACGGTGGTAATCCGCTGGCCTGTGCGGCAGTAAATGCTGTATTTGATCAGTTTGAGAAGCTGGATCTTCTGAAACATGTAAATGAGATCGCGCCGTATTTTGAGAAGAAGCTGGATGAGCTGGCTACAAAGCATGCCTGTGTGAAGGAACGCAGAGGTAAGGGGCTGATGCAGGGACTTGAGCTGGAAGGTAAGGCTGTGGGCGAGGTGATCGCTGCTGCCAGAGAAAAAGGACTTCTGGTGATCTCGGCAGGAAGTAATGTGCTGAGAATGTTGCCGCCGCTGGTGATCACAGAAAAAGATGTGGATAAAGCAGTAGAAATACTGGATGAGTGTTTATAGGACGGACGAAAACCGCACAACACCATAAAAAGCCGTGGCTTAGGCAGAGAACACGGATACATATATGTTTTTTGCGCTCCGCCTGCGCGCTCCGAGCCTGAGGTCTCGGAGTCGTGCTCGGCAAAAGTCGCTTAAAAAACATAGATGTATCCGCATTCCCTGCCTAAGCCACGGCTTTTTACGGTATTGTACGGTTTTCTGTATACGGAGAGACGGATGAGGGAATGCTAGGTGGAAAAAGGAGGGTGATGGTTTATGGGATGGCTGATTTCGATGGCTTCGGGGATTTTGATGAGTATGCAGGGGATTTTTAATACGCGGGTGCAGGAGGAGACGGGGGTATGGGTGAGTGCGGTGTGGGCGCAGGTGACGGCGTTTCTTGTCTGTCTGGTATGCTGGGGTGCGGTGGACAGAGGAGATTTTCTGGTTCTGCGGGATGTGACGCCGCGGTATGTGCTGCTTGGAGGTGTGCTTGGTGCGGGGATTACGGTGACGGTGATCTTTGGGATGCGGCTGGTAGGGCCGGCACAGGCGACGGTGTGTATTGTGGTGGCGCAGATGATCTTTTCGTGGCTGGCAGAGCGGTTTGGCTGGTTTGGCGTGGAAAAGATGCCGTTTTCCTGGATGCAGTTTCTGGGAATCCTTCTGGCAGCCGGTGGTCTGGTACTGATCCGGATGAGCGGGCAGGGGCATTGAGAACGTGACGTAAAGAATCTGTGACAGAAATCTTAGAAAATGGTTACAGCTATTGAAAAAAATGTGACAGAAGACTCAAGTTTCCCTTGTAATACTGTGTAAGATTCGTTAAGATAAGAACTATGAGAGAACGTGAGTGGATATTGTCTGAGGGAGAGTGTTTCGAAAGGAGCACTTGATGAATAAAGACAGAAAAACACGAAAGCACGGATGGCTGGTTCTGTCCGGTCTTATGCTGGTATGCCTGATGGGATGTGCCCAGCCGCAGATGCAGTTTGTGGAGCGGTCACAGGTCTCTTCGCAGGAGGAGGTTTCTTCGCAGATTTTGCCGGAGGTGGCCGCGGAGCAGAAAAAGCCGGATACGTTGTATGTCCATGTCTGTGGCGCTGTAAAGGAGGCGGGGGTTTACTGTTTTTCGGCAGATGCCCGGGTGTTTGAGGCAATCGATGCGGCCGGTGGACTGACACAGGAGGCGGCTGCGGAGAGTGTAAATCAGGCGCGGCTTCTGACAGACGGTGAAGAACTGTATATTCCGACCAGAGAGGAAGTTCTCTCAGCATCTGCTGTGCCCGGTGCAGAGACTCCTGTATCTGCCGGGGAGAGTACAGAGGATGACAGGATCAATATCAATACTGCGGACGTCGACACACTGACGGGCCTGAACGGTATCGGAAAGGCAAAGGCGGAGGCAATCATTGCCTGGCGAGAGGAAAACGGTGGTTTTTCTTCTGTCGAGGAGATTAAAAATATCGATGGTATCGCAGATAAGACATATGAAAAACTGAAAGACAGAATAACTGTAAACTGAGGAGAAGAAAAGATGAGCAAAAAGATTCTGGTTGTAGATGATGAAAAGCTGATCGTAAAGGGTATCCGTTTCAGTCTGGAACAGGACGGTATGGAGGTCGATGCGGCCTACGACGGAGAGGAAGCCCTGGAGATGGCAAAGGAGAAGGAGTACGATATCATTCTGCTGGATCTGATGCTGCCAAAGCTTGACGGACTGGGGGTATGCCAGCAGATCCGTGAATTTTCCAATGTGCCGATCGTTATGCTGACAGCCAAGGGAGATGATATGGATAAGATCCTGGGGCTGGAATATGGTGCGGATGACTATATCACAAAGCCATTTAATATTCTGGAAGTCAAGGCCCGTATCAAAGCGATCATGCGCCGTACGACCCAGGCTGCACCAAAGGAAGAAAAGGCCAGAACTGTAGTCAGCGGTGATCTGAAGCTGGACTGTGAAGGACGCCGTGTCTTTATCGCTTCCCGCGAGATCAATCTGACGGCCAAGGAGTTTGACCTGTTGGAGCTGCTTGTCTTTAATCCGAACAAAGTTTACAGCAGAGAAAACCTGTTAAATATCGTCTGGGGGTATGAGTATCCGGGAGATGTGCGTACGGTGGACGTACATATCCGTCGTCTTCGCGAAAAGATCGAGCAAAACCCCAGCGATCCAAAGTATGTACATACGAAGTGGGGAGTTGGTTATTATTTCCAGGGTTAATACAAAAGTAAAACAGGGAGGGGAGCCTTCCTTTTTCCGAAGCCTGCGTTTCCGTCTGACGATCATATTGATGGTGATCGGTATCATACCGGCTATGATCGTCGGATTCGGGATCGTCAGCAGTTACAGAGATCGCGCTGTGTCCATCCGTACGGTAAACGTGATGAATCAGTGCGATATTTTATGCGATCAGATCGTCAGTGAGAATTATCTGAATGATCAGAGCAGTGTTGCACTGAATGGAGAGCTGGAGCTTTTGTCAAATATCTACAGTGGCCGTGTGCTGCTGATCGACAGCAATTTCCGCATTGTAAAAGATACGTTCAATCTGGATGTGGGAAAAAGCATGATCTCAGAAGAGGTTTTACAGTGCTACAGATCCGGAGAGTCCGGCCGGTATAATTCAGACAAATATATCGAGATGACGATCCCGATCTTAAATAAAAGTGAGGGCAGCAGTGTACTGGGGGTTATGATGGTCAGCATATCCATGGATGAGATCAATGCCAGTGTCAGTGCACTCGAACAGAAGCAGATCCTGATGATCGGTATCATCACCGTGATGGTACTGATCCTGGGTTATATTCTGGCCGGTATACTGATGAACCCATTCAATAAGATCACCAGAGCGATCGAAGATATATCGGATGGCTATATGGATGCGGATATTTCTGTTACGGATTATACAGAGACACAGCTGATCACCAATGCGTTTAACAGCATGCTGGAAAAGGTGCGTACGCTGGATGAATCCCGACAGGAGTTTGTATCCAATGTGTCCCATGAATTAAAGACACCGCTGACATCCATGAAGGTTCTGGCAGATTCTCTGAACGGACAGGAAAATGTGCCGGTCGAGCTGTATCAGGAGTTTATGCAGGATATTGGCGAGGAGATAGACCGTGAGAACAAGATCATTACAGACCTGTTGTCGCTGGTCAAGATGGATAAGAAAGCTGCGGATCTGAATATCGATACGGTAAACATCAACGATATGCTGGAGCTGATCCTGAAGCGTTTAAAGCCGATCGCGGCAAAGAGGGATATCCGTCTTCTGGTGGACAGCTTCCGACCGGTGTATGCACAGATCGATGAAGTGAAGCTGACGCTTGCCTTTACCAATCTGGTAGAGAATGCGATCAAATACAATATCGAAGATGGCTGGGTCAGAGTATCCTTAAATGCCGATCAGAAATACTTTTATGTTGTGGTGGAGGATTCCGGTATGGGTATTCCGGAGGAATCGATCGACCATATCTTCGAGAGATTTTATCGCGTCGATAAATCACATTCCCGGGAAATCGGTGGTACGGGTCTCGGACTTGCCATCACAAAAAGTGCGGTTATGATGCACCACGGTGCTGTCAAGGTCTACAGCAAAGAAGGGGAGGGTACCCGGTTTTCTGTGCGTATCCCGCTAAATTACAGCAAGTAGGGGGCAGATATGAAAAAAATCAAATACGGGATTCTGGCCGCTTTGCTTATTCTGTTGCTGATGGGGTGTGGTACCGGCAGCGGCACATCAGACGATACTGAAGGCTATGTGCAGTATTATGTCAATACCGAAGAAACCAGACTTCTGCAGGATGCTTTTACGACGCAGGAGACAGATACCACAGGGCTTGTCACCGCGATGGCAGATACACTGAAAAAGCAGGAAAAAGGCACGTATCTGGAGCCGTTATTGCCGGAAAAGGTGCAGATTTTGTCCTGCGATCTGAAAGAAGAACACCTGACACTGAACCTGTCAGAAGACTACCAGACACTGGAGGATACCAGAAAGATCCTGCTTCAGGCAGGACTGGTGCGCAGTTTTGTGCAGTTTGACGGGGTAAAGGATGTGACATTTGAAGTGAATGGCCAGGTCCTGACAGACCGGATGGGCCAGGCAGTGGGAGCTCTGCGTGCAGATGATTTCGTGGAGTCTGAGGGCCGGGAGATCGATGCATACCAGTATGGCAGTTTCACGCTGTATTTCGCTGACGCATCCGGGAAAAAACTGGTAGCGGAAAAGCAGAACGTGTATTACAGCAGCAGCGAGCCAAAAGAGCGGGAGGTGGTGGAGCTTCTGCTGAAAGGCCCACTGAGCGAGAACCTGCGGGCCACATTGTCGCCGGATGTCGGAATACTGAATGTAACATTGTCCGACGGCGTAGTGTATGTTAATCTGAATGATGCTTTTTTAAACGGTACGCCGGAGATCGCCGAGCGTGTCGTCGTGTATTCTCTGGTCAATTCCCTTCTGGAACTGGAAGGCACGTCGAAGGTGCAGATCTCTGTCAATGGTGAAACCAGATATACACTGGGTGACGGTATAGATCTCAGTAAATTTATGACAAAAAATACAGAACTGATCGAGGAGTAAAGATGGCAAAAAGACCACTTTGTGTGATCTGCAGCTGCTTTATCCTGCTGATTCTTCTGACCGGTGCGGTAAGGACAGCGGATCCGCCTGACGGACTGCTGTCCCCGCAGATGGTCTCAGATGTGCAGACGGCCGGGGCCGGAAGGATCTATGGACAGATCTACCGTCTGCAGGCACAGGAAAACGGCTGTGTGATCTATCTGAAAAATACGATTCTACTGGTTCGTTCGAACCGCTATATTCTCAACAACAGTAAAATTACATATGAAAAGCTGCCAGCAGCAGTGATCGGGGACAGTGTGATGGTCACGGGAAAGCTGTCTTTTGCAGAACCGGCATCCAATCCGGGGCAGTTTGATGCACAGGCATATGATATGGCGCGTCATATTTCCATACGGATGCGGGCAAAGACACTTGCCGTAACGAAGCATGGATTTTCATCTGTTCCGGAAATGGCCAGACGTCTGCGGCAATGTATTGGCAGTGAAATCGACCATGTTCTGGAAAAAAAGGAGGCCGGTGTCCTGAAAACCATGCTGCTTGGCGATAAGCAGGAGCTGGATGCACAGATCCGACAGCTGTACCAGAAAAACGGTATTTCCCATATTCTGGCGATCTCCGGTCTGCATATTTCCGTTCTTGGAGCAGGTCTGTACAGACTGTTGAGAAAAAAACTCACAATAAAACCGGCAGCAGGGCTGTCCGGCGGATTCCTGTTCTTTTATCTGATCCTTACGGATTTTCCTGTGTCGGCACAGCGGGCTGTCTGTATGTTCTGGCTGCGTCTGGGTGCTGATGTAACCGGGCGTACCTACGACGAACCTACAGCGATCGCTGTGGCGGCCATGCTGATCCTGTGTCAGAATCCACGTTATATCACAGACAGCAGCTTTCTGCTTTCTTTTGGGGCAGCGTGTGCAGTGTGTATTCTGAAAAAAGCTAAAGTCAGTAACCGGTGGTTCGGCGTATGGCTGTGGCTGTATATGCTGCCACTGACAATGCTATTTTATTATGAGGTTTCCTTCAGCAGTCTGGTTCTGAATCTTCTGGTGCTGCCACCTTTAAGTCTGCTTTTATTTTTAGGACTGTCCGGTGGAGTTCTGGGCTGTATGATTCCTTTTCTGGGAAAGATTCTTCTGTGGCCAGCCGGGCTGCTGCTCAAATGCTATGAGCTGTTATGCGCTCTGTGTGCAAGTGTACCTTTTAGCAGTGTGATCCTCGGAGCACCACAGGTCTGGCAGATCACTGTATATCTGGCGGGACTTACCGGCGTCCTGATATACAGAAAAAGACAGAAAGAGAAGACAGTGAAAGAAAAAAATAAAGAAAAAGAAAAAAGAAATTCCGGCAGATGGAAAGAAAATGTGACGACAGGAATGGTCTGTGTTTTGCTGGCAGGGATGCTGGTATACAGATTTCCGGCACCGGTCTCAGTGACCATGCTGGATGTGGGACAGGGAGACGGGCTAGTGATCCACCAGGGATATCGGGCGATGCTGGTAGATGGAGGCAGCACAACGGTGTCAGAGGTGGGACGCTACAGGATCGCGCCCTATCTGAAATACAAAGGCATACGAAAAATCGAGAGAATATTTCTCACACATGCGGATGCTGACCATATGAATGGACTTGAAGAACTGCTGGAAATGATACAGAGCAGAGAGCTTGGCATGTCTGTCGGTGGTATCGTGGTACCGGCATGGATGCAGAAGAAAACAGACAGCGTGCGGCTCCTGGTGCTGGCAGCTGAGATGCATATACCGGTAACCTATGCAAAAGCAGGACAGGGATACCAGTCCGGAAAGATTGGCTTTACCATTTTGCATCCGTCTGTAGCTGCCGATATGGAAGGAAATGCCGGTTCTCTGACGTTTCGGATGGAGACGGACGGATTTTCCATGCTGTTTACCGGAGATCTGGAAGGCGAAGGAGAAAAAGAAGTGTGCGGTAAAAATATCACCTGCGATATACTGAAAGTAGCGCATCACGGGTCAAAAAACTCTACTTCTGAAGAATTCCTGCAGCGTGCGAAAGCAAAGACTGCGCTGATCTCTGTCGGAAAGAAAAATACCTACGGTCATCCGGCAGAAGAAACACTTAAACGTTTAAAGAAAGCAGGAAGTATATGTTTTACGACAGAAGACTGCGGGGCACTGAACGTAACAGCAAAACAGGGGAAAATAGCCGTCCGGGGCTATCAAAGGACAAAACAAAGAACAGTGGCCTACTGAAGGCTTCGCATTGACAAAAGACCGGAAAACAGGTATCGTAGACAGGAATGAGGAGGAAGCAAATGAAGGATCTGCAGAATGATATTAAGACAGGCAGCTGGCAGCGGGTATATCTGCTGTTCGGTGAAGAGGACTACCTGCGTCAGCAGTATAAAGACCGGTTGCTTAAGGGCTTATGCCCCGAGGATGATACGATGAATTTTACGCGGTTTTCCGGTAAAGATGTCAATCCGGCAGAAGTGATCGATCTGGCAGAAACGATGCCTTTTTTTGCTGAACGACGGGTGATCTATCTGGAGGATACGGGCTTTTTTAAGAATAAATGTGAAAAACTGCCGGAATATCTGGCAGAGCTGCCGGAATATCTTGTCATGGTGTTTGTGGAGCGTGAGGTCGATAAGAGAAACCGTATGTACAAGGCTGTGACAAAAAACGGACGTGCCGTGGAATTTAAGCACCAGACGGAGAGTACACTGATGCGCTGGGCGGCCGGTCAGCTGAAACGTGCGGGAAAAAAGATCACGCAGGAAGATATGGAGCTGTTTCTGGGGCGTACAGGAAATGATATGTTTCATATACAGACGGAGCTGGACAAGCTGATCGCCTACTGTGCAGATGAGGAAGTCGTAACCAGAGAAGATATCCTGGCGATCACGACGGAGCGAACGGAAAACCAGATCTTTGAAATGGTCCGCGCAATCACAGAGCGGCGGCAGAAGAGAGCACTGGAGCTGTATTATGATCTGCTGGCCTTGAAAGAGCCGCCGATGCGTATTCTTTTTCTGATCGCCAGACAGTATAATATCCTGCTGCAGGTGCGTGAACTGCAACAGCAGCATATGGGGACGGCGGATATTGCGGCAAAGCTGGGGCTACAGGCGTTTATCGTCCGCAATGCGCTGCCGGTAGCCGGCAAATACACGGTAAGGCAGCTGAGAAATGCGCTTGAGACGATGGTAAAGATGGAAGAGGATGTAAAAAGCGGAAGGATCAGCGATGTGCTGAGTGTGGAGCTTCTGATCGTGCGTTACAGCACGGCACCGAAAAAAGCATAAAAGCGGATTAAGCAGAGGAGTAACGGTATAGAGTATCGTTTATCCTCTGCTTTTTTGATATGGAGACAGGTATGGCGGCGGGATGAATAGATCAGATAGATGTTATGGAAGAAAAAAAGGACAGTCCTCAATGAAAGGACTGTCCTTTAACGTTTAAAGATTAGTTCATGCTGCTAACCATCTTGCTCAGACGGGAAACCTTGCGGGCAACATTGTTTTTGTGGTAAACACCCTTTGTTCCGGCTTTCTCGATTGTGGAGATGGAAGCTTTCAGTGTAGCTTCTGCAGCAGCTTTGTCACCAGCTTTAACAGCAGCTTCTACTTTTTTGATGGCTGTTTTAACTGTGGAACGGATAGCTTTATTTTTCTCAGCGTAAGCGCGGCTTACAAGTACTCTTTTTTTAGCAGATTTAATATTTGCCATGATGTAATTCCTCCAAATGGATATCTATGATTTCGTAGTATAGTTTTGTCTCAGATCACAGCAGCCGACACGAATCTGCTGTAAACATACTCTTGTATTCTATAAAAGACTTTCCGTTTTGTCAATACATAATTTCAGAAAAAACACGAAAAATAAAAGCAGTGCTAAATGAATACAGGAAGAGAAAAGCATTCCTGGATGAAAAAGTAAAGGAAAGGGAGCATTATGGAAAAGACAACCTCTATTCGGACGGATCTGGCGCTGGAGAGTCAGGAGAATGTGCAAAAAGATGCCAGAGAGATCCCGGGAGTAGAAATACGGCGAAAAAGTGGGCCGCTCTGCCGTGTACAGACGACTGTTGTAAAGATCGTGAGTCAGGAAGGTGAGAAAAAACTGGGGAAACCCAGAGGAACATATATTACGATGGAAATCCCGGATCCGGACCCGGTGGATGAAGAAATATATCAGGAGGTCACAAAGGAGCTGTGCCGCTATCTTTTGCGGCTTCTGAAGCGTTACAGACCGGCGTCTGTGCTGGTGGTTGGACTTGGTAACCGGGATATCACACCGGATGCACTGGGGCCGAGAGTGGTTCATCAGCTGCATGTTTCCCGCCATATCGCGATGCAGTTTGGCAGACAGCTGGTGCCGGGTGGCGGGAGCTGTGTATTAAGCAGCATTGCTCCCGGTGTGATGGGACAGACGGGGATGGAGACACTGGAGATCGTGAAAGGGATCACGGCGCAGACGCAGCCGGATCTGATCCTGGCGGTGGATGCTCTGGCTGCACGGAGCCTGACGCGGCTGAACAGTACGATACAGCTTACAGATACCGGGATCAGTCCGGGGTCAGGGGTGTTTAATGACCGCATGGGGCTGAATAAAAAGACACTGGGTGTGCCCGTGGTTGGCATCGGGATCCCTACAGTGGTGGATGCGGCTACGATCGTTGCCGAAGCACTCGGTCAGGAAGAAAGAGATGGTTTCGGGCGTCTGCGAGAGATGTTTGTCACACCGAAGGATGTGGATGAAACACTGAAAATGCTCAGTACGACTGTGGCAAAAGCGATCAATCTGGCAGTGGAAGAGTATGCTGTATAAGAAAAAACTGTATTCATAAGCCTGCAAAACAGTCTCATATACTGTACGGATCACAGTACGGAGGACAGGCCTGTGGAAGATCTGGATAAAAGAGCACAGCGAATCATACGGCTGACGGTCTGTCTGTGCGGTATGCTGGTCCTTTTTAAAACCGGGCGGACGGTATGTACATCCTACGAAAGTCCGAAAAGTTATCTGCTGCATGGGGCAACTGCATTTCTGGCAGAGAGTGCAAGGCGGTTTTTTCTGCCGGCGGTGACTGCCGGGGAAGAATCGTCACAGCCGGAAAAAGAGGCTATGGAGCAGATGGCACTTTTTTTCGGATGGACCAGCCGGCAGGAAGAAACAGGATACGTGGAAGATGAATATACAAGACAGGAGCTGATCGAGGCCGGCAGGGGAGGTTCTTTGCAGGATATTCAGGAGGAAAATAAAAAACAGGCGGATGTACTGGCTGATAAAACAGCAAAAGAGACAAAAGACCAGAAAGCTTCGCAGACGGATGATACAGAAATACAGGAGACTTCTGAAAATGCGGATCCTGTAACAGAAACAACCGGGACACAGCAAACAGATAAACCGGAAAAGAAGGACGCAGAAACGACAGAAGCAGCAGAAACTGTGCAGCCGGAAATGAAAGAAGCACAAAAGGATGACGCGGTTACAGAAAGTACAGGTGGTGGTGCAGCCGGCAGACAGCTGCCCTCGTTTCAACAGCTGGTACAAAATCAGGAGAAAATATCTCCCAACGAACTGCTAAAGCGCTTTTTTGTAGTGGATCCGGTGACGACCGTGGAAGAGGGACTGCTGTCCTATGACGTACTGACAAACACGGATCTCAGACTTCCTGCTTCTTCGGAAGGTGTGCAGATCGTGATCTATCACACACATTCGCAGGAGGCTTTTGTGGATTCTGACAGTGCAGATGTATCCACAACGATCGTAGGTGTGGGAGAAACACTGAAAAAGGAACTGGAAGACAGAGGATACCGTGTGCTGCATGTGACAGATACCTTTGATGTGGATGGTCAGACGATCGACAGGAGCGGAGCGTATACAAAGGCCAGAAAAAAGATCCGGGAAATACTGGAGGAGAATCCGACCGTGCAGGTGCTTTTGGATATCCACCGGGATGGAGTGGCAAAGAACAAACGGCTGGTGACGACTGTAGATGGCCGGCCTACGGCACAGATCATGTTTTTTAACGGACTGAGCAGAAAGAAAAGTACGGGAGCGCTTGACGGGCTTTCCAATCCGTATTTGCAGGAAAATCTGATCTTTTCTTTTCAGACGGAATATCTGTGTGATCTGTATTATCCGAAACTGAGCCGGTGTATCTATCTGAAGGCGTATCGCTATAATCTGGACCTTCTGCCCCGGTCCATGCTGGTGGAGGTAGGGGCACAGACCAGCACTGTGGAGGAAGCCAAAAATGCCATGCTTCCGCTGGCAGATGTACTGCATAAACTGCTGCAAGGAACCCCATGACAAGCGGATGCGGATGTGTTATACTATAACGGAATACGTTTAAACGACAATAGTATAACAGGAGGTCATACTTTTGGCAGACATTCAACAGAAGAATATCAGAAATTTTTGCATAATTGCCCATATCGATCACGGTAAATCCACACTGGCAGATCGTATCATAGAAAAAACAGGACTTCTGACGGAGCGTGAAATGCAGTCGCAGGTACTGGATAATATGGATCTGGAGCGCGAGCGTGGTATCACGATCAAGGCACAGACCGTCCGTACGATCTACAAGGCCAACGATGGACAGGAGTATATCTTTAACCTGATCGATACACCAGGACATGTCGATTTTAACTATGAGGTATCCAGAAGCCTGGCGGCCTGCGACGGTGCCGTACTGGTCGTGGATGCCGCGCAGGGCATCGAGGCACAGACGCTGGCCAATGTATATCTGGCCCTTGACCATGATCTGGATGTTTTTCCGGTCATTAACAAGATCGATCTGCCGAGTGCAGATCCGGAGCGTGTCGTGGAAGAGATCGAGGATGTGATAGGTATCGAAGCACAGGACGCACCGCGTATCTCTGCCAAAAACGGTATCAATATCGACCAGGTACTTGAACAGATCGTGGAAAAGATCCCGGCTCCGACAGGGGATAAAAATGCTCCGCTTAAGGCGCTGATCTTTGATTCTCTGTACGATCCCTATAAAGGAGTCATCATTTTCTGCCGTATCAAAGAGGGTACGGTAAAGCGCGGAACACCGATCAAAATGATGGCAACCGGTGCTGTGGCAGACGTAGTCGAGGTCGGTTATTTTGGTGCCGGACAGTTTATTCCGTGCGATGAGCTGCAGGCAGGCATGGTCGGCTATATCACCGGCAGCATCAAAAATGTCAGTGACACCCGTGTGGGTGATACGGTGACCAACCGTGAAAATCCGTGCAGTGAGCCGCTGCCGGGCTACAAAAAGGTCAATCCGATGGTCTACTGTGGTCTGTATCCGGCGGACAGTGCCAAATATCCGGATCTTAGGGATGCACTGGAAAAGCTGCAGCTTAACGATGCATCGCTTTCGTTTGAACCGGAGACATCGCTGGCCCTTGGCTTTGGTTTCCGCTGTGGTTTTCTCGGACTTTTGCATCTGGAGATCATCCAGGAGCGTCTGGAGAGAGAATATAATCTCGATCTGGTAACGACTGCTCCGGGTGTTATCTACCATGTGCATAAGACAAACGGTGAGATGATCGAACTGACGAACCCGTCGAATCTGCCGGATCCGTCGGAAATCGAATATATGGAAGAGCCGATGGTCAAGGCAGAGATCATGGTGACGACAGACTATATCGGACCGATCATGGATCTGTGCCAGGAAAGACGTGGTGAATATCAGGGGATGGAGTATATCGAGACGACCAGAGCCCTGCTGACCTATCATCTGCCGCTTAACGAGATCATCTACGATTTCTTTGATGCGCTGAAATCACGTTCCCGTGGCTATGCGTCCTTTGACTATGAGCTTCTGGGCTACAAGCAGAGCAATCTGGTCAAGCTTGATATTCTGATCAACAGAGAACAGGTGGATGCGCTGTCCTTTATCGTGTTTGCGGATTCCGCATACGAAAGGGGCAGAAAGATGTGCGAGAAGCTCAAAGAAGAGATTCCGAGACATCTGTTTGAAATCCCGATCCAGGCGGCGATCGGCGGCAAGGGCATCGCCAGAGAGACGGTTAAGGCCATGCGTAAGGATGTACTTGCCAAGTGTTACGGCGGTGATATTTCCCGTAAGAGAAAGCTTCTGGAAAAACAGAAGGAAGGCAAGAAGCGTATGCGTCAGGTCGGCAATGTAGAGATCCCGCAGCAGGCCTTTATGAGTGTGCTGAAGCTGGATGAAGAATAAGTAACAGACCAAAGTATTGCGATACAGATAAAGGAAACGGACATGGAATTATATGTACACATTCCCTTCTGCGTCAAAAAGTGTGCGTACTGCGATTTCCTGTCTTTTCCCTGTCAGACAGAGGAAAAGACAGCGTATCTGCAGGCGTTGCATACACAGATATGCTGCTGCCACAGAGCATTTGGGGCGGATCCGGTGACAAGCGTATTCTTTGGAGGCGGGACGCCATCCCTGCTTTCGGGAGGAGAGCTTTCGGACATCCTGACAGCTCTGCGGCAGCAGTTTGTCTTTGCAGAGGATGCAGAGATCACAACAGAGGCCAATCCCGGGACGCTGACTGCGGATAAGCTGAGAAAATATCACGAGGCGGGGATCAACCGTCTGAGTATCGGCTGTCAGTCAGTGCATGACAGGGAGCTTAAAACACTCGGCAGGATCCACAGCTTTGCGCAGTTTGAGGAAAGCTTCCGTCTTGCCAGAGAAGCCGGATTTACCAATATCAATATAGATCTTATGTCGGCCATCCCGGGCCAGGATCTTGCTTCGTGGCGGGAGTGTCTGGAAAAGATCACGGACTTTTCGCCGGAGCATATTTCGGCCTACAGCCTGATCATTGAAGAAGGAACACCATTTTACCAGATGCAGGAGACACTGCAGCTGCCGGATGAAGAGACAGAGAGGGATATGTATGCTCTGACAAGGGATTTTCTGGCAGACAGGGGATATCAGCAGTATGAAATCTCCAATTATGCCAGACCGGGGAAAGAATGCCGCCATAATATCGGATACTGGGAGCAGGTGTCGTATCTGGGACTGGGCCTCGGTGCTTCATCCTTTCTGGACGGTGTGCGCTGGAAAAATACATCAGATATGAAGACGTATCTGATGCAGGCAGAAGCCGGAGTCTTTGCGCGGACAGAGGAGGAACACCTGACGGTGGAAGAGCAGATGGAGGAATATATGTTTCTCGGTCTGCGTATGAACAGAGGCGCTGATATCACGCAGTTTGAGGAACGGTTTGGCAGGGACTTTACGTCTCTCTATCGGAAACCGGTCGAACACTTTGTTCGGGAAAAACTGTTGACAATTCGCGAGAATCGGGTATGCTTGACAAAGAAAGGCATGGATCTTGCCGATATGGTGATGGCAGAGTTTATGCTTTCATAAACGTGTTGCTGTGTGTGCACAGCCGGAGGATAATATGACAGAAAAGCAACAGAAAAAAGAATTTATCCGTATCCGTGGGGCCAGAGAGAACAATCTGCAGGATATTGATCTGGATATACCGAGAAACAAGCTGGTAGTGCTGACGGGCCTGAGTGGTTCTGGCAAGAGCTCACTGGCTTTTGATACGATCTATGCCGAGGGACAGCGCCGGTATATGGAGAGTCTGTCTTCATATGCCAGACAGTTTCTGGGACAGATGGAAAAACCGCAGGTGGAGAGCATCGAAGGTCTGCCGCCGGCTATTTCGATCGATCAGAAATCAACCAACAGAAACCCGCGTTCCACGGTGGGAACCGTGACAGAGATCTACGATTATTTTCGTCTGCTTTATGCCAGAATCGGTATTCCCCACTGTCCAAAGTGCGGACGTGAGATCGCAAAGCAGAGTGTAGACCAGATGGTAGACCAGATCATGGATTTGCCGGAGCGTACCAGAATACAGCTTCTGGCTCCTGTGGTGCGTGGCAAAAAGGGCCGTCACGAAAAGGTACTGGAACAGGCCAAAAGAAGTGGTTATGTGCGTGTGCTGATTGATGACGTGATGTATGAACTGTCAGAAACGATCTCACTGGACAAAAATATCAAACATACGATCGCTGTGATCGTGGATCGTCTGGTGATCCGTGAGGGAATCGAAAAACGACTGACGGATTCTATTGAAAATGTACTGCAGCTGACGGATGGCCTTCTGGTCGTTGACAAAATGGACGGCACCTATATGAATTTCAGCCAGAGCTTTTCCTGCCCGGACTGCGGTGTCAGTATCGATGAGATCGAGCCGAGAAGCTTTTCCTTTAACAATCCGTTCGGTGCCTGCCCGGTATGTTACGGTCTGGGCTACAAGATGGAGTTCGATCCGGAACTGATGATCCCGGATCCGTCCCTGAGTATCAACGAAGGTGCCATAACTGTCATGGGGTGGCAGTCCAGCAAGGATGAGGGCAGCTTTTCCAAAGCACTTTTGCATGCACTGGCTGACGAATACGGTTTCTCCTTGGATACGCCGTTTGCAGAGTATCCTGAAAATATAAAAAATATGCTGATCTACGGCACAGGAAGCCGTGAGGTACTGGTACATTATACCGGCCAGCGGGGCAGTGGTGTCTATCCGGTGACCTTTGAAGGACTGATCCGTAATGTAGAAAGACGCTACAGAGAAACAGGCTCCGAGGTGATCAAAGCCGAATATGAGACATTTATGCGGATCACACCGTGCAAGGCCTGCCGCGGGCAGCGTCTGAAAGCGGAATCCCTGGCAGTGACAGTGGGAGATAAGAATATTTACGAAGTTACCTGCCTGTCTGTCGAAGAACTGCTCTTCTGGGTCGAACATCTGAC
>JAHZHB010000140.1:333-9527 GCA_019420465.1 Lachnospiraceae bacterium | reverse complement strand
TACGTTTCCTTTTGATGAGGAGGCACTGGCAGTACAGGTGATAAATGCCGTACTTGATCAGGAGGGCTGTCCGTACGAGTGTGAAGTCAGCCTCGTGCTGAGCGGTGAAAAGGAGATCCAGGAGGCCAACCGGGATTTCCGCCAGATCGACAGAGTGACGGACGTGCTGTCGTTTCCGATGCAGCCGTTTCCCTCCCCGGCAAGTTACGACTTTCTGGAAGAGGCGGACGATGCTTTTCATCCGGAGACAGGCGAGCTGCTTTTGGGGGACATCCTGATCTGCATTCCCCGTATGCTGGAACAGGCCAGCGAGTATGGCCATGGTGTGAAACGTGAATATGCGTTTCTGATCGCGCACAGTATGCTGCATCTTCTGGGATACGACCATATGACTCCGGAAGAAGCCACGATAATGGAAGGAAAACAAAATCAGGTTCTTAATGAACTGAAGATAACGAGAGGTGATGCAAATGAAAACTAAACAAATCGTAGCACTGGGACTTACACTGGCACTTGCTCTTACCGGATGTGGGAAAGGAGAAAGCTCGTCCGAAGTTTCCTCCGTCACACCGGCACCGGAGGCGGTTTCTTCTTCTGTTGTCAGTGAGGAAGCTTCCCTGGCCGGTCCGGCTGCCATAGCGGCAGAAGAGATCGACCCAAACGCACCGGAGGGTATGGCAAAGAGCTACCTGACCGGTGAATATGTGGACGAGGCGATCAGCCGCAAACGTCCGATCGCCATGATGTTTAATAATATCCAGGCGGCCTGCCCGCAGTCCGGTATCGAAAATGCCGACGTACTGTATGAGGCACCGGTAGAGGGCGGTATTACCCGTCTGATGGGTATTTTTGAAAATTACAGCGATCTGACAAAGATCGGTTCTGTGCGAAGTGCCCGTATTTATTTTGTGCGTTTTGCGCTGGGCTGGGATGCGATCTACTGCAGTGTGGGTCATTCCAAATATGCCGTAGATCTTCTGGATTCTCCGACAACAGACAATATGGACGGTGTGACCAGTACAGGAGCCGGCGTATACTACCGTACCGAGGATCGCAAAGCGCCGCATAACTGCTACGCCAGCGCCGAGGGCATTAAAAAGGGTATCGAGACACAGGGATTTTCCACGGACTACGATGCCAAATATCATGGCTATTTCCAGTTCGTAAACAGTGGTGAGACAGCTTCCTATGAAGGTGTTCCTGCAAATACAGTCCGCACCGGATATTTCCATAACGATCCGTACTTTACCTACAACAGTGATGATCAGCTGTACTATCGTTTCCAGTTCGGCGAAAAACAGATCGATGACCAGACAGGCAACCAGCTTGCCTTTAAGAATCTGGTCCTGCAGTACTGTGATTACGAAATGTTTGACGATGAGAAATCGCTCAATATCGATATCAATTCCGGCGGAAAAGCCCAGTATATTTCCAATGGCGTATGCACGGAGATGACATGGAACAGAGATTCGACCACAGGTATTACCCATTACTATATGGCCGACGGTTCCGAAGTAAAATTAAATACAGGCAAGACCTACGTGGGCATCATTCTGAATCCGAATGCTGACCGTGTATCGATCACCGAATAAAAAGACAGACTGCTGCCGGAAAGATTTCCGGTGGCAGTTTTTTGCCTGTCCGGTGTTTTTCCTTGATAGACAAACCGGAAAAAATATAGTAAAATATGATATTTGACAGGTTATGCATTTTTTTGAGACATTCCCCGAAGCAAAAGGGAAAACATAAAGACTACAGGAGGCGTTATGAACCAGCAGAAAATCGAACGAATCAATGCACTGGCCAGAAAGGCCAAAACTGCCGGTGGACTGACTCCGGCTGAAAAAGAAGAACAGGCACTTCTGCGCCGGGAATACATCGAAGCGATCAAGCACAATGTACGCACACAGATGAATAACATAGATATGGTGGAAAAGGACGGCACCGTCGTCAATCTGGGAGAAAAATATGGAAGAAAAAACACGCATTAGAAAAGAAGTTTTTGCTATCAGAAAAGAGATCACAGATCAGGAAGTACATCAGAAGAGTGAAAAGATCCTCGAACGCCTGACAGCGATGGAGCAGTACAGAGACAGTACAGAGGTCTTTGTCTATGTCGATGCCAAACATGAAGTGGAAACGATGGATTTCATCCGCCGGTGTATGGCAGACGGCAAAAAGGTGGCAGCACCGAAGGTGCGCGGCAAAGAGATGGACTTTTACTGGCTGCGCTCCCTGGATCAGTTAGAGCCCGGCTATTTTGGTATTTTAGAGCCTGCACGGGGCGAGATCGTGACATGGCCAGGGGCACTGATGCTGGTGCCGGGTGTCGCTTTTGATATCGCATGCCACCGCATCGGTTACGGACAGGGCTTTTATGACCGCTATCTGGCTACATGGCCGGAACATACGACCATTGCGCTGGCTTTTGATTTTCAGGTCTATGATGCCGTACCCTTTGAGACTACAGATATCTGTCCGCAGATGGTGCTGACAGAAACCAGACTATATACAGACAGGAAAGAATGATATGGAAAATAAACCAACCGTTACCCCGGCAGAAGCCGAAAATGAAACACTGCGCCAGTACGCTTTTATGCGTATGGCCAGACAGCTGATCGAAGAAAAAGAAAAAGAACTGGGTCGGCCCATGTATTTTTGCGTAGTGACGTTCGGGTGTCAGATGAACGCCAGAGACTCCGAAAAACTCGAAGGTATTCTGGAACAGGCCGGATATCACAAGACAGAAGAAGAGGAAAAGGCAGATTTTGTCATCTACAATACATGTACCGTCCGTGAAAACGCCAATCTGCGTGTATATGGCCGTCTGGGCTACTTAAACAGTCTCAGAAAGAAAAATCCCGAATTAAAGATCGCACTGTGCGGCTGTATGATGCAGGAAGAAGAAGTTGTGGCCAGGATCAAAAAAAGCTACCGCTTTGTCAATCTGATCTTTGGTACGCACAACCTGTACAAGTTTGCCGAGCTTCTCTATGGCATGCTCTGCGCAGACCAGATGATCGTGGATACCTGGAAAGATACCAAAGAGATCGTCGAGGAACTGCCCATTGACAGAAAATACAGCTTTAAATCCGGTGTCAATATCATGTTTGGCTGCAACAATTTCTGCAGCTACTGTATCGTTCCGTATGTCCGCGGACGCGAAAAAAGCCGTCAGCCGGAGGATATCTTAAAAGAGATCCGGCATCTGGTGGAGGATGGTGTGGTCGAAGTCATGCTGCTGGGGCAGAATGTCAATTCCTACGGGAAAAATCTCGAAACACCGGTGACTTTTGCCGAACTTCTGGAACAGATCGCACAGATCGAGGGCTTACAGCGGATCCGTTTTATGACTTCCCATCCGAAGGATCTTTCGGATGATCTGATTGCTGTTATGGCAAAATATCCGAAGATCTGCCGTCATATCCACCTGCCGCTGCAGTCGGGAAGCAGCCGCGTATTAAAGGTTATGAATCGACGCTATACCAAGGAGCAGTATCTGGCACTGACAGAAAAGATCCGTCGTGCGCTCCCGGATATATCCCTGACGACAGATATCATCGTAGGTTTTCCGGGAGAGACTGAGGAAGATTTTGAAGAGACTCTGGATGTTGTACGCCGCGTACGCTATGACAGCGCGTTTACCTTTATTTATTCCAAACGTACCGGAACACCGGCTGCTGCCATGGAAGACCAGGTCGAGGAGTCTGTGGTTAAAGAACGTTTTGACAGACTGCTTACGCTGGTACAGGAGATCTCCCGCGAGGAATGCGCGCGGTTTGAAGGACGTACCATGGATGTTCTCGTAGAGGGGATGAACGAACAGGATGAACACCTTGTCACCGGACGTCTCGGTAATAATTTACTCGTACATTTTCCGGGTACACCGGCAGATATCGGCAGGATACTTCCGGTCCATCTGGACACATGCAAAGGATTTTACTACATGGGCAGCCGTGTGGAAGAATAGGCAGGTAGATATTTTGGCACTTTCACCTATGATGCAGCATTATCTGAAAACAAAAGAAGAGTACAAAGACTGTATCCTTTTTTACCGTCTTGGTGACTTTTATGAAATGTTTTTTGAAGATGCGTTAACTGTAACCAAAGAACTGGAACTGACACTTACCGGCAAAGACTGCGGACTTGAAGAGCGGGCACCCATGTGTGGTGTACCGTTTCATGCGGCAGAGACCTACATCAACCGTCTGATCGCCAAAGGTTATAAGGTGGCGATCTGCGAACAGGTCGAGGATCCCAAGACAGCCAAAGGTATGGTCAAAAGAGAAGTTGTCCGTGTCGTGACACCCGGTACGAACTTAAATGCTACCGGCATTGATGATGCAAAGAACAATTATCTGATGAGTATTGTCTGCATGGAAAATCATTTTGGTATCTGTGTGGCGGATATCAGTACCGGAGAATGCTATGTGACCGAAGTGGATAAAGTAAGAAAGCTGGTTGATGAGATCAACAAGTATACACCTTCCGAGATCATCTGCAATCAGGCACTTATGGTCTGCGGGCTCGATGTGGAGGATCTGAAACACCGTCTGCAGATCGCTGTATATCCGCTGGATTCCTGGTATTTTGATGATGAGCTCTGCCACAGGACGCTTCTGGAACATTTCCATCTGCTGTCGATCGAAGGTCTTGGTCTTGGCGATTACGAAACATCTATTATCGCCGCCGGTGCGCTCTTTATCTATCTTCGTGAGACACAAAAGAGCAATCTGGAACATATGAGTACGATCACGCCGTATGTGACAGACCATTATATGCTGATCGACAGTTCCAGCCGTCGAAATCTGGAGCTGGTGGAAACGCTCCGCGAAAAGCAGAAAAGAGGCTCTCTGCTCTGGGTACTGGATAAGACAAAGACTGCCATGGGTGCCCGTATGATGCGAAGCTTTGTCGAGCAGCCACTTGTGGACGTCGACGAGATCGAAATCCGTCAGGATGCCGTCGAAGAACTGAACAACAATCCCATGGCGCGCGATGAGATCCGGGAATATCTGCAGCCTGTGTATGATCTGGAACGACTGATCTCCCGTATCAGCTACCATTCCGCCAATCCGCGGGATCTTCTGGCCTTTCGTTCTTCTCTGGAAATGCTGCCGCATATCCGCCAGATTATGAAGGACTTTTCATGTCAGGCGCTCACCGGGATAATGGAAGAGATGGATCCGCTGGAAGATCTGTGTTCTCTGATCGAAGCGGCGATCGTAGATGATCCTCCGCTGGCCATGAAAGAGGGCGGTATCATCCGTGATGGCTATAATACGGATGTGGACAATTACCGTCATGCCAAAACAGAAGGAAAAACCTGGCTGGCCGATCTGGAAGCCACTGAACGTGACAAGACAGGTATCCGGAATCTGAAAGTTAAATATAATAAAGTATTCGGCTATTATCTGGAGGTTACCAATTCCTTTAAGGAAATGGTGCCGGATTACTATACCCGAAAGCAGACTCTGACCAACGCGGAACGCTATATCACGCCGAAGCTGAAAGAGCTGGAAGATATGATCCTTGGTGCCGAGGACAAGCTGTATTCTCTGGAATATGTCCTGTTTGCCCAGATCAGGGATACCATAGCGGCACAGGTGGAACGGATCCAGAAAACCGCCCGCGCTGTTGCCCGTCTGGATGTCTTTGCGTCCCTGTCTTTAGTGGCATCGAGAAACAATTATGTCCGCCCGAACGTTAATACACGCGGGATCATCGATATCCAGAGCGGCCGTCATCCGGTCGTGGAACAGATGATCTCCAACGACATGTTTATCGCCAATGATGTGCGTCTTGATAATGGAAACAACAGGATCGCCGTGATCACAGGACCCAATATGGCCGGAAAATCGACGTATATGCGTCAGGTAGCCCTGATCGTTCTGATGGCGCAGATCGGCTCGTTTGTACCGGCCGCAAAGGCAAAGATCGGTATTGTAGACCGTATCTTTACCCGTGTGGGTGCTTCGGATGATCTGGCAAGCGGACAGAGTACCTTTATGGTAGAGATGACAGAGGTTGCCAATATTCTGAGAAATGCCACACCAAAGAGTCTTCTGATCCTGGATGAGATCGGACGCGGTACCAGTACCTTTGACGGACTGAGTATTGCATGGGCTGTCATCGAACATATCGCAAACACGAGGCTTCTGGGGGCAAAGACACTGTTTGCCACACATTACCATGAACTGACAGAGCTCGAGGGCAAGATCCCCGGGGTCAGCAATTACTGTATCGCTGTCAAGGAACGTGGCGATGATATCGTATTTCTTCGAAAGATCGTCCGTGGCGGGGCAGACAAGAGCTACGGTATCCAGGTCGCCAAGCTTGCCGGTGTGCCGGATTCCGTGATCGACCGTGCCAAAGAGCTGGTAGAACAGCTGTCGGATGCCGATATTACAGAGCGTGTGCGCGATATGGCAGCAGCGCCCAAAAGCCGCAAAAAGCCCGTGCATTACGATGAAGTTGATCTGGAACAGATGTCTTTGTTTGATACGGTCAAGGATGATGATATCCTGGAGGAATTAAAAGATATCGATGTGGGAAATCTTACTCCCATCGATGCGTTAAATACGATCTATCGTTTACAGAACAAGCTGAAAAACCGCTGGTAATCAAAATTGGTCCACTGGATCAGGTATTGATATGCATGGCAGCAAAAACAGGAGGAGTATATGCCACAGATAGCCGTACTGGATAAACATACTATTGATCAGATCGCTGCAGGAGAAGTCGTAGAGCGCCCGGCATCTGTCGTAAAAGAACTTGTGGAAAATGCCGTGGATGCCGGTGCCACAGCTGTTACGGTGGAGATCCGTCAGGGCGGTATCTCGTTTATCCGTATTACGGACAATGGCTGCGGTATCCCAAAAGAGCAGATCGCTACGGCTTTTCTCAGACATGCGACCAGTAAGATCACATCCGTACAGGATCTTTTGTCGATCCATTCTCTGGGATTTCGCGGAGAGGCTCTTTCCAGTATCGCTGCGGTGGCGCAGGTTGAGCTGATCTCAAAGACCGGGGACAGTCTGACCGGCAGCCGGTACATGATCGAGGGCGGTATCGAACAGTCCCTCGAAGAGGTTGGCGCACCGGAGGGGACGACGATCCTTGTACGCAATCTCTTTTACAATGTGCCGGCACGTGCCAAATTTTTAAAGACAGCGACAACGGAGGCCAACTATATTACATCACATATGGAACAGCTCGCGCTTTCCCATCCGGATGTTTCCTTTAAGTACATCGTCAATGGCCAGGTGCGTTTTCAGACGACAGGCAGAGGCGAATTAAAAGAGATCATCTACCAGATCTATGGCCGGGATATCGCCAGTGAACTTCTGCCGGTATCCTATAAAGATGACACGTTGTCGATCCAGGGATTTATCGGCAAGCCGATCATCTCGCGGGGCAACCGTAATTTTGAAAATTATTATGTCAATGGCCGTTATGTCAAAGACAAGATCATCACTAAAGGGATCGAAGAAGGCTACCGTACGTTTATGATGCAGCATCAGTATCCGTTTACCTGTATTTTCTTTGAAATGCCGGGAACGGAGGTCGATATCAATGTACATCCGGCCAAGAGGGAAGTCCGTTTCTCTTCACAGGAAAAGATTTATTTTCAGACCAAAGAGGCTGTGCTGTCCGCACTGCATCATGCTGTACTGGTGTTTAACGGTGATGAGAGCGAGAAAAAATCACGCACTGCGACGGGCACGAAAAAAGAAAATGTCCTGCCGGAACCCTTTGAAGCCAGACGAAGAGAACAGGTATTAAAGCCTTCTGCTGTAACGGTCAGACCGCCGGAAAAACCACTGTCGGTACAAAAAACGCTTCCAGAAGACACGCAAAAGCCTGATGATGTCCAGAAAAAAGCGACAGAAATAAAACCAATGACTTTTTCAGGGGTGAAGGAAGAACCATCGGTATACGGGACTGTCCGCCCGGTACCCATCACATCTCCGGCAGAGACGGTATCCGCAGTGAAAGCGTTGGAAAAGGACAGTTCTTTACAGACCGGTGCCGTTTCTATACAACAGACTGCTCCTGTGGAAGGTACCGCACCTGTCAGAGAAAAGCAGACAGCAGCCGCTGTTTTAGTACCTGAAAAGCCGGCGTCTGCAGCTGTACAGAAAGAAACTTTGAAGGAAAGGCCAGAACAGCTCTCCCTGTTTTCAGAGTATACTGCCTTTCCTCTGGCCGATGAAAAGCAGTATACGATCATCGGGCAGCTGTTTGACACCTACTGGCTCTTTGAGATGGACAATACGCTGTTTATCATGGATCAGCATGCCGCACATGAAAAGGTCATGTTTGAGCGTCTGATGAAAGAACATGAAAACCGTTCGGTCATGTCGCAGATGGTCTCACCGCCTACCATTCTGCATCCGTCCATGCAGGAGATGGAGCTTATAAAGGAATATACGGATGTCTTTGCCGAATACGGCTTTGAGCTGGAAAGCTTTGGACCGGATGCGGTGGCTGTGCGTGCTGTACCGCATAATCTGTATGGCATAAAGGCCCGCGAGCTGTTTACAGAGCTTCTGGCTGACTGTGCAGAAGGTATCGGCAAACGGGAATCCAGAGAGCTGATCGGCCACCGGATCGCAACGATGGCCTGCAAGGCTGCTGTCAAGGGCAACAATCGTATGAGTCTTCCCGAAGTAAAGGAGCTGATCAAAGAGCTTCTGACACTGGACAATCCCTACCAGTGTCCGCATGGCCGGCCTACGATCATCCGCATGACCAAGGCTGAGATAGAAAAAAAATTCAGGAGAATCGTCTGAATATGGAAAAGAAACCGCTTGTTATACTTACAGGTCCCACGGCTGTGGGAAAAACTGCGTTGTCGATCGCTCTGGCCCACCGTCTGCACGGGGAGATCATCTCTGCCGATTCGATGCAGGTCTACCGCCATATGGATATCGGATCGGCCAAGATCCGTCCAGAGGAAATGGATGGTGTTGTGCATCATCTTGTCGATGTCCTTGAGCCTGAGGAGCCTTTTAATGTTGTTACCTTTCAGCAGATGGCTAAAAAAGCCATGAATGAGATCTACGACAGAGGACATGTGCCGATCCTTGTTGGCGGCACTGGATTTTACATCCAGGCGATCGTAAAGGATATCGATTTTACGGCACAGAAAGAGGATGACACCTTCCGTAAAGCCTGCGAGGCGCAGGCAG
>JAHZHB010000140.1:0-312 GCA_019420465.1 Lachnospiraceae bacterium | reverse complement strand
CGAAGCGATTCATCCGCATAATATAAAACGGGTGATCCGTGCACTCGAATACTATCACCAGACGGGGCAGCAGATCTCTGCACATAATGATGAGCAGAAAAACAATGTTTCTCCCTATGCTTTTGCCTATTTTGTCTTAAACGACGAGAGGGCATTGTTGTATGAGCGGATAGACAAAAGAGTCGATCAGATGATTGGCGACGGGCTTATCGACGAGGTCCGCCGGCTGATGGATGCCGGATGTACGAGAGATATGGTTTCCATGCAGGGACTGGGATACAAAGAGATTATCGATTACCTGCAGGGCAGCTG
>JAHZHB010000139.1 GCA_019420465.1 Lachnospiraceae bacterium | reverse complement strand
ATCAGATCGGCATCCAGGATCGCATACGTCGGCAGGATCTTATAGCTGAATACCGTCAGCTTATACTGGCGGCTGTGGTCTGTGATCACGGAAAACGCCGTCACTTCCGATCCCGTTCCGGCAGTTGTCGGAATAGCGATCAGCGGAATGATATCTCCGGGAACTTTATGCGCCCCTTCATAGTCTGTAATGCTGCCGCCAAATTTTGCCACAATACCGACAGCCTTAGCCACATCCATCGGAGAGCCGCCACCGTAAGCTACGATGAAATCCGCCCCGCTCTCCTTAAATGCAGCAGTTGCCTTATCGACCGTCTCCACACTCGGATTGCCCTCACAGTCGGTGAAAGCCGCCGACTCTATCCCTGCTTTTTCCAGCAGCTTTTCACAGGCTGCAACGGCACCGATCCTGTTCAAATGCGGTCCTGATATGATAAAGGCCTTTTTGCCGCCCAGCTTTGCGGCAATCTCCGGTAATTTTTCGATTGTTTTTCTTCCGGCCACAATATTCTGCGGCACAGAGAATGAAAATTTTTCCATAGTCATGCTCCTCTTCTTACGCTGCATATTTTTTCAGTACGCGCTCAATGGCTTCGTCGATGACTTTGTCAAGCTCGGCATCGTCAGCCTCCGGCATCAGTGTAGCGGCATCCTCATCGGAAATGATCTCCACCAGCATACCGAAGTTTTCTTTGTATTTTCTCTTACATACCACATAAAAAACAACGCCTAACAGACACCAGCCACCTACAGCAACCCATTCCTGAGCGACCAGTGTAGCGCCGGAACCCGGAATACAGTACATTGCAACCATCAGAGCCGACATCAGGATCGCCATGGCACCTACAAATTTATAGCAGGGCACTTTATACGGTCTTGCCATATCCGGTGCTTTCTTTCTGAGGATCACGAAGGAAATGGCAACCATACAGTAGGCCATACAGCAGCCAAAGTTACCGGCATCACTGATCCATACCAGCATCTTTCTGCCGGCCAGCGGTGCAACCATCGTCACTGCACCGATCAGTAAAAGAGAGTTGATCGGGGTTTTGTACTTCGGATGCAGTTTTGCAAAAAATTTCGGGATCATATAGGATTCAGCCATCGAATACATCGCACGGGAACCACCGATCAGGAAGGAGTTCCAGGATGTTACGATACCGCACATACCACCGACAATAATGACCTTTGCCATCACAGGCGTTCTAAACGCTGCCGCCATGGCATCCGCTGTAACCAGTCCCGTGCCTGCCTGTGAAGCTAAAATAGCCTCCGGATCAAGCACCAGACCTACGGCAATGATCACCAGTGCATAAAAAGCCACGGCCATTACAACGGACAGGATCATCATCTTACCGATCTTTTTCAGCGGCACGTTGATTTCCTCTGCCGCCTGCGGGATAACATCAAAACCGATGAAATAAAACGGCGTGACCACGGCTACACTGATGATATTTTTGATCATGGAACCTGTGGAATCACCGATAAAGGTCTGTCCGCTTAAATTGGCTGTATCGCCGTTGATCACGCTGGCTACGATCAGAAGGATACCGGCACCTCCGATGATCACGGTCAGCACAGTCTGCAGTACGGCAGCCGTCTTGGCACCGATAATGTTGATCAGCGTAATCAGAAACGCAACGACAATCGCTACAGCCAGCCAGGAAGCATAGATATCAAATCCGGCCACCGTGTACAGATAGCCTTTTAAAAATCCCGGCCACAGATACGTCAGGATCGTCGGAAGCGCACACGCTTCGAAACAGGCAACACTGACATAGCCAAGAACGATCATCCAGGTACAGACAAAGGAACCTGTCGCACCCATAGCTCTGTAGCTGAAAACATGTTCGCCACCGCACTGTGGCATGGCTGCAGTCAGCTCAGCATAGGTAAGACCTACAAAGAAGATCATGATGCCGCCGATAGCAAAACCGATAGCTGCTCCGACAACACCACCTTTTTCGATCCAGCCGCCGCTCGATACGACCCAGCCCCAGCCGATCATGGCACCAAAAGCGATCACAAGAATATCCCAGGCACCTAATACTTTATCAAATTCTGATTTTTTCTGGTTCATACTGCTGCCTCCTTACTCATGAAACACTTTTTTCGCCAGTTCGACGATATATTCTGCGGTACCCTCGACTCCAAGCAGACTGGAATCGATCAGCATATCACGATTGTGACGGTCACCACGGTTGCTGCCCGTCAGCGTCTTATGACGCATGTGATACCGTTTATCTTTCTCACTGATCAGAAGCTTTGCATCCGCCTCTGACAAGTTGTGACTTTCCATAACATTTTTTATTCGTTTTTCATTTGGTGCATAGATAAAAATTCTGAGGACATCCTCTCTGTCATGCAGAATATAATCTGCAGAACGTCCGATGATCACGCAGGAATCTTTCTCTGCAAGCTTGCGGATGATCTGCTTCTGTACATGGATCGCACGGTCTGTCAGATCTGCATATTTCGAGAAATTTCCCCGCTCCTCACCTTTGGCACCTTTACCGGCGATCACGACACCGGCTTCTACTTTTTCCATGATATCTCTCGGTACACCGACTTCATCAATGATGCTGTCAACCAGATCTCTGTCATAAAATTTGATACCAAGCATCGCGGCTACCTGTTTTCCTATGGCATTCCCCTTTGCGCCATATTCACATCCTATAGTGATGATCTGATGTTTCATCGTTCTCCCTTTCTTTCTTCCAGATGCTACGCCTCATCTGAAAACTGCAAAAGTATAAAAAGAGACCGCTGCAGCATATCTGCTGTAAGCGGCCCCTTTGCCTTTTGTTCTATGTATTTATTTTACAGCTGCCGGTACGGCTTCTTTCAGAATGGCCACGGCCTTGTCACAGTCTTCCCCGGTGATGATCAGCGGCGGTACCATACGGATCGTGCTTGTGCCGATCGCTGTGATCAGAAGATGACGTTTCAGTGCTTCATGTTTTACTTCAACAGCATTTACGCAGTCTTCAAATTCCACACCGACCAGCAGGCCCTGATGACGAACCTCTTTGACATGCGGCAGTTCTTTCAGTTTTTCACTGAAATAGTCGCCCATCTTCTTTGCATTTCCGGCCAGATCGCGGTCAAGCAGCTCGCCGACCTCTGCCAGTGCAGCTGCACAGCTGATCGGATGACCACCGAATGTTGTACCGTGAGAACCCGGTGTAAAGGCCTTTGCAACTTCCTCTGTCGCACAGATCGCACCGATCGGCATACCACCACCAAGCGCTTTGGCCATGGATACGATATCCGGTTTGATACCGTAGTTCATATAGGACATCACGGCACCCGTTCTGCACCAGCCGGTCTGTACCTCATCCAGAAGAAGCAGCATGCCCTGCTCATCACAGAACTCTCTCAGTCCGCACAGGAACTCTTTTGTTGCCGGATGCACACCGCCCTCGCCCTGTACAGGCTCTACCATGATCGCGATCGTGTTTTCCGTACAGGCATCCTTGAAGGCCTGCAGATCATTGTACGGTGCATAGGAAAAACCGTAGGTCATCGGTCCGAAACCTACCTGACATCCATTGCCCGGCTGACCTGTAGCTGACATTGCACCAAAGGTACGTCCGTGGAAGCCCATCTTTGCCGTTACGATATGATATTTATTCGGGCCGTATTTCTCGATGCCGTATTTACGCGCCATCTTGATCATGGCTTCATTTGCCTCTGTACCGGAGTTCTGGAAGAAGATCTTGTCCATACCGATCGTGGTACATACCTTTTCAGCCAGCAGTGCCTGCGGGATCGTATACGGGTAGTTGAAGGTATGCATGATATCGTCTACCTGATCTTTTACAGCCGCTACAACTTTTTCATTACAGTTACCTGCACTGTTTACGGCAATACCTGCGTAAAAGTCAAGATAGGCTTCGCCATTCTCATCATAGATGTACTGATCTTTCGCTGTCTCTGCCAGGAAATCCATACGCTCATATGTCTCGATCATGTATTTGTCTACAAGTCCCTTGATCTGGTCTTTTGTAAGGCCTGTGTCTTTCAGCTTCATATCATGTCTCCTTTTCGCTCCCCGAAAATCAAAAAGGCGCTTTCCAGTTAAGGAAAGCGCCTTTGCTTTTTCGTGTATTATTTTGTACGTTTCGAATAATAGCACTTTGATACTTTAATGTCAACAACTAAATTGTATTTTTTGTGACACTTTTTATGTGTCTGTTTTTACTCTGCCTTTTCGTCAGTATTCTCATTTGGGGGTTCTGTCGGACCATAGCTTTGAGATTTTTTCACGTATCTGTTTAATTTTTATTTTCCGACACATTTTTTAATACAATGTCTTATAGATCTCTACGATCTGTTCTCTGTCCAGCGGCACAAAGTTATTGGCCAGCAGCCGTCTGCAGACTGTACTCGATTATGACAAACATACCGGCAACAACTGTACCGATATCCTGTATCACTATCTTCTGACCGACTGCAGCATTCAGCAGGTTGCAGATGCGCTCTACTGTCACCGGAACACCGTAAATAAAAAAGTCCGTCTCCTGAAAGACGAACTTCATTACGATCTCGAAGATCCGGTCAACCGTTTTGAACTGCTCCTTGCTTTTTATATCCGGGATTACCTTGCACTTTCGCTGTAAATCTTTCTCCTTTTGCGGAGTAAAACTCTCATAAGAACTGCTCCGGATACATCATGCCAGACATTGCATACGCTCTTTCATAAGCTGAATAAAACGCTCCTGTAAGGGTTTTGGAACAGTAGATTCTCTGCACCATGTTTCATATTTCTCCTGCATATGCAGAACACGGCTGTTCATTTTATCGGCTGCACTCTTTGAAATTCCACAGACTGATGCAAAAGCCATAAAATCTCTGCGATGTATATTTCTTTTTTTCCCATGCAATGCAAGTGCCATCTGTTCTGTATCTTCCGGCATGATCACATTTACCGGCAGCATATCGTACGCCGGGGAAAGCACATAGGTGTTGCTTCTCTCCTCTGTCTCAAGCAGCGAAAAATTTTTCAGGTGCATATCTGAATTTCCGACAACGAAAGAAAAAACAACCCTCAGATAAAGTTCTGTCATAGCCAGTCCCATTACCATCTGCTCTGTTTCCGGTAATGCTTCAAATTCGTCCACCTGTGGTTTTACTATATAACCCGTTGGATAGTTCACCAACGTAAGCCTTGGCTGTTGTTTATCGGAAAACAAATGCAACGACAGTTTTTTCTGCACACCAGGTACAGTATATCCTTTATGCGTACTTTCGGCTGCCAGTCTCTCCATAACTTCTTTATTGATATTCAGATCCGGCATCTTATCAGTCCCAAAAAATTTCTTTATGCAACGTTTATGCCATCCCTTTTCCTCTTTTCCTGACGGTATGTCCCTGCCACAGCATAAGCACTTCACAAAGCAGCCTCCCTTACACTCACATTACCGATGCCATCTTTACAGGCAACCAAAAGTATCCCAAATCTGTCTTTTGAATCTAATTTCCAGTTTCGGCTGACCACATCCAGCAACCATCCTTCCGGAATCAATCCATCAAAAAAAGGAAATAGCGTTTTTGATACATATGGTTTTTCTGTCAGTGGCAATGTCAGTGACACAGCACTTGCCGTCTCATTCCGTAAATACACTGCATCATAGCAGAATTCATACCCTTCATCTGTTTCAGACAAACAGCCGGCATATTCATTTCGTATAAATATATCTGCTTTTCTGAATACGCTCATTCATCTGTCTCCTTTTTTCCCGGCACTGCTTCCATGTCAAACATGGCCAGTGCAACATTTACCTTGTCCATTCGAACGGTCTCTTTTCCCTGTTCCAATTCCCTCACAAAACGCAATCCAAGCCCCGACCTCATGGCAAATTCTTCCTGTGTCAGTCCTGCTTTCCGTCTGTTTTCTTTGATAAATCTGGCTATTTTATTCATATCTGTTTTTTACACCTCATCGGGTATAATTCTAATTATTTTTCTTATTTTACACCCTATAAGGTATAATTTCAACTATCTTTTTCCTCATTATACCCTATGGGGTATAATATAGTATATGCACTATTGTACGTTTTATGACTTTCCCCTGTTACAAGAGATCACAGCCTTATGTCGGACAGCTGTCCCCCCGGATAACCTCTCTCAAATATCTGTCAGAAGATATATGAGTTACTGCCGTAAAATATATTCTTTCAATTTCTCATAAATTTCCTGTTCTGTCGGGGGACATCCTTTAACGCAGAACTCAAACTTTGCGGTACAATTTCCCACACCAAGACGCCCTGTCTTTCCGCGGTATCCCTGTCCGATGCAGATCTTTTCATGGAGTTTCTCAAACAGTCCTTCTTCTTTGAGCATATCCAGTGCCGGCAGAAGATACCCATAACAGGCACTGCAGGAATCCACTTCTTCCACAGCATCCTTCAGCTCCACTACCTTTGTAGCATAGGGAAGATCCAGCTCATTCCATTTCGTTTTTTCACCGATAACCGTTACCTTTGCTTTCGTCACATCACTGCTGCCGACCCCCAGCTTTTCACTCAGGCCAATGTAGGGCACATCTTCTGCCGGAATATGCAAAAGGCCACAGCAATACGCATCCATCAGTACCGGATCACATCCTGCCATAACGCAGTTTCTTGTGACGGGATGTCCGCCATCTTCAAAGTCCAGATCTCCGCAGATATGATCCACGACAATAAAATCCTGATGCAGATAGCTGTTCAGATGTGCGATTGGTTTATGCAGTCCGCAGGCATGGAAATGGCGTTTTTCCGTATTCGGGATCAGACCTTTCATGTTCTTCAGTGCACAGGTCATCTTTGTCTGGCAGTGGCCTTTGAGTACAGGCACATTGATCAGAAAATCTACCGTTTCCACGGTATCGCAGACATGCAGCTTCATACCGGCGCAGTCTTTTTCCGTATGACTGTCTTTTTGCAGATCTGTAAACGGTACATTATATAGCTCTGTCAGTTTATCATATCCACAGACTTTGACAGATTCGGACGTTTTATCCCCAACCCAGGAGCTCTCGAGCATAAGAAGGTTGAAAAATCCGTGTTTCTGCAGATATTCTATGATTCCGGCCACGACTTCGGGATGCGTTGTGGCACCCCAGGATGCCTCAGACGGGGATACCAGGTTGGGTTTGATGCCGATCTTTGTATCCGGAGTCGGAATCCTCTCAGCAAGCTTACAGTATTCCAGAAGTTCTATGGTTATCTTTTTGAATTCTTCGCCATAGATTTTTGTGATTTCATTTTTGTTCATGATATATTTACTCCTTTGGGTACGGACGTTAAAAAATGGCGGTTCCGGGTCGGGCAGGGGATGGGGGTATATTTGCTGTTTCCAAACAAGTGCAACGCAGATCCAAGCTACGTGCTAACTACGACTAATGCGCTCAGGAATGCCTTCGCGCATAAGTCTGCGTAAGCACGGGATCTCGTCTCTGCTAAAACCGCACTTTGAATCGTTTGGAAACAGCAAATATACCCCCATCCCCTGCCCGACCCGGAACCGCCATTTTTCAACTGGTTTCCTGCTTTGATGGCAACAGGCAATACTATGGCCTAACTTTGCTTGTTCATCGATTATAACCATTACAGACTATTCATTATCTGAACACGTATGGCCACAGCTCACAACAAGTACCACACGCAGTTATCTTGCGATCGGTCTGGTGGCTTCTCTGAGCCATTCGAGTTCTTCGCCTTCAAAATACGGCGAGATCTTATCGTACACATTCTGATGATAAGCGTTCAGTCTGGCAATATCCAGTTCATTCAAAAGTGTCACATCGATACCGTCCAGATCAAAAGGTACCATCGTCAGATTCTCAAAATACATAAACTGACCATATTCGGTTTCTTTTCCCTTGCAGCACAGTACCAGATTCTCGTGACGGATACCGAATTTATCTGTCAGGTACAGCCCCGGCTCGTTGGATACCACCATGCCCTCTTCAAACGGCACCATCTTTACATTGGATGCGATTCTCCAGTGGATACGCTGGGGACCCTCGTGCACATTCAGGATATATCCCACACCATGGCCTGTACCGTGGTTGTAATCAAGGCCGTTTGCCCACAGTGGCTCTCTGGCCAGATAATCCAGGTTCTGTCCGCAGCAGCCGTATTTAAACTGTGCAGCTCCAAGATTCAGATGACCCTTCAGCACCAGTGTAAACATCTTCTTTTCCTCTGCTGTCAGCTCACCCAGAGCAAAGGTACGGGTAATATCTGTCGTACCCTCCTTATAATGTCCGCCTGTATCAGCCAGACAGAGACCACGTGCTTTAATCTCGGCATCTGTCTCTTCTGTCGCTTTATAATGCACGATCGCACCATGCTCTGCATAACCGATGATCGAATCAAAGCTCTGCTCGATAAAGCCGTCCATCTCCTTACGGAACTCTTCCAGACGGTCAGCCGCACTGATCTCTGTGATTTTTTCCTTACCGGCATGTGTTTTTAACCAGTGCATGAACCGTGTTACAGCCACACCATCCTTGATGTGCGCCTCGCGGATGTTCTTTGCCTCACAGGCATTCTTCATCGCTTTCATCAGGATCACCGGACTGTCCTTTGTAATGACAGCTTTATGTGTGCCGACAGAGGAAAACAGGCGGTAATTGGCGCTTTCCTTATCGATCCATACCGTCTTTTCCGCAGGCAGCTCAGCAGCCAGACGGTAAATATCACCATATGGTTTTATCTCGATGCCGTCTGCTTCCAGATCTGCACGAATACCTTCTGACAGCACCTGCTCCTGAATACAGAGTACAGCCTTTTCCTGTTCCAGAAGCATATAGGACAGAAAAACAGGTGTGTATGCCACATCGTGACCACGCAGGTTCAAAAGCCATGCGATT